>NZ_JAPSMD010000275.1 GCF_027856955.1 Falsiroseomonas oryzae
GCCCCGCGCGCCAGGCCGGCCTGCGCGATGCGCCCGGCGAGTAGCCCGCCGAGCATCGCGCAGGCGCTGGCCCATTCGATGAAGTAGTTCACGCTGGCGCCGGACTTCGCCACCAGCAGCAGAAGCGGCGTCGAGATCGCGGTGTAGATCAGCGCGGCCGCCGCGGCCCGCGCGGCGGGGTCGCCCTGCAGCGCGGCGGGCAGACGGCGCAGCCGCGGCAGCAGCAGCCACAGCACCAGCAGCGCCCCGCCGAAGCCGAGCGCGATGGGCCCGACGCTCTCCACCGCGAAGCGGTACAGCATCCAGAAGCCGCGATGGTCGTAGCGGTTGATGTTGTAGGCGATGAGGTGCTGCAGGAAGCCGCCGCCGGTCAGCAGCGTGGCCAGGGCGAGCAGCGCCAGCGACAGCACCAGCCCGCCGAGCACGAGCCGCGCCGCGTCGCGCGGGCTGGCCAGCAGCAGCACCAGCGTGGCGGCCAGGGGTGCGGCCAGGGTGGTCTGGCGGGTGAACATCGCTGCCGTGAACAGCGCTGCGGCGGCGAAGGCGCGCCAGTGCGCCTCCGGCGCGCGCAGAACGAGCACGAGCCCCCAGAGCGTGAAGGCGTAGGCGAGCATGTCCACGCGGGCCAGCGGCATCCAGCGCGCCACCGGCCAGAAGGCGAAGAGCAGCAGCGCGGCGACGGCCGCGCCGAACAGCCGTGCCCCGCGCGGGGCGCCGGCCAGCGCGGCATGCGCCATCGCGCCGATCGCCGCCGCCATCGCCAGGGTGGCCGCGTAGGACACGAGGCGTCCCGCCGCGACGAGATCGACGCCCATCGCCGCCACCGCGCGGGAGGCCAGCAGGAAGCCCGGCGGGTAGTGGAAGACGATGAAGGGATATTGCGTGATGTCGCCATAGGCGCGCGGCCCGGTGACCAGCAGCGCCTGCTGCAGCACGATGCCCTCGCCGTAGTCCAGGCTCAGCGTGAACCCGATGGCGCCGGCCGCGGCGCGCAGCACGTCGCCGGCGCGCAAGGCCAGCGCGGCGAGCGCGATAGCCAGCGCCACGCGCACGGCCAGGGCGGGGACGGACAGACGCATCGGGATCCTCAGGGGCGCCGCGGGCGCGCGCGCACCAGCATCTGCTTGCCGGCGGGTTTGTAGGGGGCGGCCAGGTAGGCGCGGATCAGCACCGGCCAGACCGGCAGGCGCGACTTGATGGTGAGGGGCAGGAAGCGCGGCTGGACCTCCATCACCTCGAACCCGTTCGCCTCGAGGAAGTCGCGCAGGCCGACATGCGACCAGGCCGTGACGTGGGTGTAGTCGTCGAAATACTCGCGGGAGGCGTAGCGCCAGTTCGGCTGCAGGATGGTCAGCGTGCCGCGCGGCGAGAGCTTGGCGCGCAGCTGCGCCAGCACGGTGGCGAAGGCGTCCTGCGGCAGGTGCTCGAACAGGTTGCTCGCGAAGGCGAAGTCCACCGAAGCATCGTCGAGGAAGCCGAGCTCCGTCACGCTGCCGACCATGGCCTCCACCCCCGGCGCGACGTGGTCCGGCAGCCCCGGCCAGGTGTCCACCGCGATGCGCCGGCGCGCCTCGACCTGGTTGATGAAGCTGCCATACCCGCTGCCGAGGTCCAGCACGCAGTCATCGGGCCCGACCTGCGCGGCGAAGTGGTGGCGCCACAGCGTGCGCCACAGCACGTCCCGCCGCGGATCGGCGGCGAAGCGGGTGTCGTGGTAGCCGCTCATCGCGCCGACACCCGCCGCCAGCCGAGCACGATGCCGAGCATCATGCGCAGTCCCACCTTCAGCGCGCGCACGTTGCTGGCGTTGCCGCCCTTGCTGACGCCGACGCGCGGGTGGAAGGTGATCGGGCATTCCACCAGCACGAAGCCCTCCGCCAACGCAGTGTCCAGGAAGTGGGCGTTGAACTCCAGGTTCACCGTGGGGTCGAGCCGCGGCAGCAGGCGGCGGAGCGCGTCGCGGTGCACCAGCTTGTAGGTGGTGCCGACATCGGTGACCGTCGCGTGGCCGACATGCTTGGCCTCCAGCAGTTTTCCGACGAAGAGGTTGCCGTAGTACATGAAGGTGGTGAGCTGGGTGTGCGGCTGGCGCAGCCGTTCCACCGTGCGCGTGCCGTTCACGATGTCGGCGTGCGGCGCATAGGCCAGCAGCTTGTCGATGTCGTAGGCGCGGAAGGTCCCGTCGCCCTCGCACAGCACGACCGGCCCGGCGCCTTGGGTGGCCAGCGCCTCCGTCAGGCAGCGATGGACGCAGTGCCCGTAGCCCTGGCGCCGCTCGTCGAAGGTGAGCGCGCCGGCCGCTTCGGCGACCGCCATGGTCGCGTCGCGGCTGGCGTTGCTGACCACGATCACCCGTTCGACCAGGGGGTGCGCCAGGAAGTCGCGCACCGCATCGCCGATGCTGGGTTCGTCGTTGTAGGCGGTGAGTGCCACGGTCACGCGGCGGTCCGGCAGGCTGCGCCAGGCGACCTCCCGGGCAGTGCGCTTCAGGCCGAGCAGCAGCAGCAGGTCGGCCAGCACGAGGCCCAGCCCCGCTACCAGCGGCACGCCGCTGTACCAGACCAGCCACTCGCTGACCGGGCGCAGGATGCGGTCCAGCCCCAGCAGGTAGCGCGGGAAGACCATCAGCACGCCGACGAAGTACATCGCGAGGCCGAGGGAGAAGGCGAGCACGCCGTAGAGCACCCAGGGCACGCGCGCGACCCGCTCGGCCACCGCCAGCGTGGCGTTGCGAGGTCGCCGGGCCGTCTCCTCGCCCGGGTCGAGGTGCGGCATCGCGGCTCCTCGCGCTCGGCCGCAACCGTTGCGGCTACGCGAGGGGCGTTACCATCGTTTCCGGCGCGCCGGCAACCGACGCGTGGGGTGCCTCAGCCCAGCGTCAGCACCGCCAGCATGACGGTGCCGAGCGCGATGCGGTACCAGCCGAAGGGGGTGAAACCGATGCGCGCGATGACGCGCATCAGCCATCGCACCACCAGCAGCGCCACGACGAAGGCCGCCACGAAGCCTACGCCGATCTGCGCCATGCCCGACATGTCGAGGTCGTTGCGGGCCTTGTAGAGCGCATAGACCGTGGCCGCGAACATCGTCGGGATCGCCAGCACGAAGGAGAACTCGGCCGCCGCCCGCCGCTCCACGCCCAGCAGCAGGGCGGTGATGATGGTGGCGCCGGAGCGCGAGGTGCCCGGGATCATCGCCAGCACCTGGCCGAAGCCGATCAGCAGCGCGGCCAGCGGCCCGATCTCCGCGACGGAGCGGATCGATGCATCAGGCCGCCAGCGCTCGATCGCGATGATCGCCACGCCGCCCACGATCAGCGCCGCGCAGACCACGTAGGGGTCGAACAGCGCATCGTGGATCACCTTGTAGAAGGTGGCGCCGATGACCATCGCGGGCAGGAAGGCCAGCAGGATGTTGATGGCGTAGAACCGCTCCGGCCCCGGCCGCCAGGCGCGCAACGCCAGGTCCAGCAGCGTGCGCCAGAACACCACCACCACCGCCAGGATGGCGCCGAGCTGGATGGCGATCTTGAAGGTGGTGCTGGTCGGTCCCTCGAAGCCGATCAGCTCGCCGAGCAGGATGAGGTGGCCGGTGGAGGAGATCGGCAGGAACTCGGTCAGTCCCTCCACGATGCCCATGAGCAGGGCGGAGAGCAGGGCAGACGCATCCATCGTGGCGGGTCACTCCGGGACGGGGCGGTGATACCCCCGGCCGCGGCCGGTGGCCATCCGCCGGGGCAGTCAGTCCGCCACGATCCGCCCGGCCAGCGCGAGGCCGGCCGGCGTGGGGCGCAACAGCAGGATCTCGCCTGGTGCGATGTCGAGGCCGGTGAGCAGGGCGATGTTGATGCGGTGGGTGATCAGCAGGACCGGCCCCTCACCCGACGCGGCCGCGACGACGACCCGCTGCAGCGCTGCGCGACGCGCATCCCGCTCCGCGGGGCCCGGCGGGTCCAGTGCCTCCGCATGGATGGCCGGGCCGAGGCCGAGCAGCGCCGCCGTCTCCCAGGCGCTGCACTCGCGGGAGGCGAGGATGCGGGCGGGTGCCACCCCCGCCTCGCGCAGCCGGACGCCGAGGCGGCGCATGTCCTCGCCGCCGAGTTCCGTCAGCCGCGCCCGGGGGTCGCAGCCCCCGGTGGCGACCGGCGACGGGGCCGAGGCGGCCCCGGCCTCCGCGGAGATGGCGCCGCCATGGCGCATCAGCGCCACGGTGCCGTCGCGGAAGGCCCGCCAGTCGCCTTCGTTCGCCGCTGCCGGCAGGGCGGAGAGGAGCGCGCAGGTCAGCAGGGCAGGGATGCGGCGCATCGCAGCGCATCATCACGCATTCGTGAGGTCGGAACAACCGCTCCGTCGGCACCGGCGGCAGGGGGCTACCCCGCCGCCGGGCCCGCGGGCGCTCAGCGGACGGTCTGTGCCGCCGTGAAGGCGAAGTTGTCGAAGCTGTTCTCCGACACGCGGAACCACTGGAACTGGTCGGTGCGGAACCGGTTGTAGCTCTCCATGATCCGGGCGAAGCGCGGGTTCTGGCGGGCCAGGTCGGCGTTCAGCTCCTCGTTCGCGCGCCAGGCGGCTTCCAGGATCGGGCGCGGCCAGAAGCGCAGCTGCGCCCCGGCGGCGACCAGGCGACGCAGCGCCTGCGGGTTCAGCGTGTCGTAGCGGGAGACCATCTCGCTGTCGGCCTCGGCGCAGGCGATGTCGATCGCGGCCTTGTACTGGTCGGGCAGGGCGGCATGGGCGCGCTGGTTCATCATGAAGTGCAGCCGCGCGCCCGGCTCCCAGAAGCCGGGGGCGTAGTAGAAGCGCGCCACGCGCACGTAGTTCGCGCGCTCGTCGTCATGCGGGCCGACGAACTCCGCGGCGTCGATCACGCCGCGCTCCAGCGAGGGATAGATGTCGGCCGGGGCGATCAGCGTCGGCGCCGCGCCCAGGCGCGTGAAGAGCTGGCCGGCGAGGCCGGTGATGCGGAACTTCAGGCCGCGCAGCTGGTCCACCGAGGTGATCTCGTTGCGGAACCAGCCGCCCATCTGCGCGCCGGTGTCACCGGCCGGGTGGGCGACGATGCTGTATTCGCGGAAGAACTCGTTGGCCAGCTCGTTGCCGCCGCCATGGCGGAACCAAGCGGTCATCTGGCGGGTGTTGAGGCCGAAGGTCATCGCGGTGAAGGGCGCGAAGGCGATGTCCTTGCCGATGTAGTAGTAGGAGGCGGTATGGCCCGCTTCCATCGTGCCGGCCTGCACGGCGTCCAGCACCTGCAGCCCGCCGACGATCTCGCCGGCGGGGAAGACCTGGATGCGGAAGCGGCCATCGGTGAGCGCGGCGACGCGGGCGGAGATACGCTCCAGCGTGCCGTAGAGCACGTCGAAGACGCGCGGGAAGGAGGACTGGGCGCGCCAGCGCACCTCCGGCAGGGTCTGGGCGAGGGCAGGGGTGGCGAGGGCGGCCGGCGCGGCGGCGGCGGCGCCCATCAGGGCACGGCGGTTCATGACGTTCGGTTCCTCCCGGGCAGCGGGCTCGCGGGCAGCTTCCCGCGCGAGTGGCAACACGGGCCTCCGCCCGCGTCTGGCGGGAGACTTAGTGTATCCGCGGGGGCCGGAAAATAGGCGGCGTTCCGGTCAGGTCACGAAACCCGCCAGGACCACCGCGGCGGCGACCATCTGCAGCAGGTTGGCGATGACGGAGAGCCGGTGGGCGCGGTCGAATTCCGGCTGCGCGGCGGTGTCCCCGGCCTTGGCGCGGTCCGACAGGGCGTTGATCCGTGGCATCAGGGACTGCCGCAGCCACCAGGCCAGGCCGGCCGTGGCGGCCATGATCCCGGCATCCGGCTTGGACAGCGGGAAGAGCGCCACGGCGGCCGCAGCGGCAGTGCCGAGGACGAAGACGTAGTAGCGCGGGAACAGGGCGCGCACGAACTGCCCGCCCTGCTCGACCGGCAGCACCCGGAAGACCAGCGGCGCGACGAGGGCGGCGAAGAACACCATGCCGCCGAGCAGCAGCGCGACGGCGACCAGGGCGATCAGGGCGAGCAGGGTCACGGGTCGGGCCGGGTCCGGAATGCGGTTGCGTCGGGAGATGGTCCCGCTTCGGCCTCGTGCCAGCCCGGCCCGGGCCACGAAGACTGGCCTTGCCCCCATCGGCGTCCGCCCGCGCCCTGCCGCAGCCGCGCCATCCGGGGTCCCGCCCGCGACGAAGCCTGCACCGGCCGGGAACGCCTGGCGGCGGCGCGGGCCGGGCGCATGCGCGATCCCGCCGCACTCCGGCTGCCGCTTGCCGTGACGCCCGCGCCTCAATCGGGGAAGATGCGCAACCAGTCGGACCGCATCGAGACCACATGCCACCCGCGCGCCGGCGCCTCGTCCAGCGCGCGGGCCAGGCGCCCGACATGGCTCTCGCGATCATAGGCGAATTCGCGCTCCGCGTCGTCGTGCCGGACGATCATGCCGAAGCGCCGGCCCTGGCCCTCGGTCGTGTAGCGCAGCATGTGCCAGTCGCCGTCGGAGTTGCCGAAGGCGGCGATCGGCCGGCGGCCGATGTGCCGCGCGATGCCGACCGGCTTGCCGGGGCCGTCATCCACGAAGTCCACCCGCGGCTCCCGCGTCAGCACGATGCGCCCGTCGCCCTCGCCCGACGCCAGCGCGAAGGTCGAGCCGATGACGCGATGCGGCGGGATGCCGTAGACCTGCTCGGCGAAGGCGCGGATGAACTCGACGCCGCCGCCGGAGACGATGAAGCTCGTGAAGCCCCGCGCGCGAAGCAGCGCAAGCACCTCGAGCATGGGCTGGTAGACCAGCGCGGTGTAGGGGCGGTTCCA
The DNA here is from genome assembly GCF_027856955.1 of Falsiroseomonas oryzae. Taxonomy (GTDB): domain Bacteria; phylum Pseudomonadota; class Alphaproteobacteria; order Acetobacterales; family Acetobacteraceae; genus Falsiroseomonas; species Falsiroseomonas oryzae. The sequence goes on from NZ_JAPSMD010000275.1 coordinate 6,808, forward strand.
GCGCCGGTCGCGCGCCGTCGCGAGCCAATCCGCTGCCAGGCGCTGGAACGCCTCCGGCGTGTTCCCGGCCTGCGCGGCGCCGGCCAGGCGCAGCAGGCCGGCTGTGCCCTCGGCCAGCGCGCCGTGCAGGTCGCCGGCGGCGGCAGCCGCGAAGATCGGCTCGCCCGCCCATCCCGGATTGGCCGGCGCCAGTTGTCGGATGCGGTCGAGGATGAAGAGGAGCTGCGTGTAGGCCGGCTGTTCCACCCACAGCGTGCCGTCATTGTCGAACACCGCGACCCGCTCCGGCGGCGGCACGAAACCCGGCCCGCCTTCCGTCGTGACGGCGGCGACGAAATCGAGCAGCGCCCGCTTGCGCGGCCCGTCGCGCCAGGATGGCAGGGGGTCGGGCGACTGCGCGCGCGCCGCCGGCGCCGCAAGTGCGGCGAGGACGAGCGCAGCGAGCGCGCGGCGGGGCAGGCGGGTGCGGATCATGCGGGCCCTCGTCGGCGGATGGGGGGCCGGCGG
>NZ_JAPSMD010000276.1 GCF_027856955.1 Falsiroseomonas oryzae
CCGGCCCTGCCGGCCGGTGCCGTGCCGCGGCATGTCGGCATCATCATGGACGGCAACGGCCGCTGGGCTGCGGCCCGCGGCCTGCCGCGCGTGATGGGGCACAAGGCCGGCGCCGAGGCGGCGCGGCGCGCGGTGGAGGCCGCCGGCCAGGCCGGGGTGGGCTGGCTGACGCTGTTCGCCTTCTCCTCGGAGAACTGGCGCCGGCCGGCCGACGAGGTCCGCGACCTGACCGGCCTGATGCGCCACTACCTCGCCACCGAGGTCGCGCGGCTGGTCAAGGAGGGCGTGCGCCTGCGCATCATCGGCGAGCGCGAGCGCTTCGGGCCGGATACGGTTCGCGCGATCGCCAATGCCGAGGCCGCCACAGCGGGCGGCACGCGGCTGAACCTGAACGTCGCGCTGTCCTACGGGGGGCGGGCGGAGATCGCCGCGGCGGCGCGCGAGATCGCCCGTCGCGTCGCCGCCGGCACGCTCGACCCCGACTCGGTGGACGAGGCGATGTTCGGTGGCTTCCTGGGCACCGCGGGCATGCCCGACCCGGACCTCATCATCCGCACCTCCGGCGAGCAGCGGATCTCGAACTTCCTGCTGTGGCAGGCGGCCTATGCCGAGTTCGTCTTCCAGGACGTGCTCTGGCCCGACTTCGACGCCCAGCACATGCAGCAGGCGATCGGCGAGTTCGCCCGCCGCGAGCGCCGCTTCGGCGCCCGCGCCGCCTAGGCCCGTGTCGCGCCGGACCTGTCGATCCGCGTCGCCGTGACCGGCCCCGCAATCCCCGATGCCGCCCCCGAGGCGGCCTCCGCGGCGGCGGCGCGGGCGAAGCGCTGGGGCGACCTGCGCAAGCGCGCGCTGTCGGCCATGGTGCTGGGCCCCGCCGCGGTCGCCTGCATCTGGCTCGGCGCCGAGGCCTTCACCGGGATGATGGCGCTGGCGACCGCGCTCCTCGCCTGGGAATGGGTTCACATGTGCGGCCGCCGGGTCCGGGTGCTGCCGGGCATGGCGGTGCCGCTCGCGGTCCTCGCGGCCGGCGTGGCCGCCGTGCAGGACAATGTCCGCCTGGCGCTGTTCGTGCTGGCCTGCGGGTTCCTCGTCGCCTGGTGGTTCGCGCGCAGCATGGCGGCGACGCTGACCCAGCCGGCGCTGCGGCTTGCGCTCGGCGTGCTCTACATCGGGCTGGCCGGCATCGCCCTGATCGAGCTGCGCCACGACACGGAGGCCGGGCGGGCCAACGTGCTGTTCCTGTTCCTGGTGGTCTGGGCCTCGGACATCGGGGCCTACCTGGCCGGGCGGATGCTGGGCGGGCCGAAGCTGTGGCCGGCGGTGTCGCCCAACAAGACCTGGTCGGGCGCGGTCGGCGGGCTTGCCGCGGCCATCCTTGTCGGCCTGGCGGCCGCGCTGGCCTTCACGCCCGCGGCCTCGTTGCTGGCGGTGGTAGCCGTGGCCGCCCTGCTCGGCGTAGCCTCACAGGCTGGTGACCTGCTCGAAAGCGCGATCAAGCGGCATTTCCACGTGAAGGACAGCTCCCACCTCATTCCCGGCCATGGCGGCCTGCTCGACCGGCTGGACGGCGTGCTGGCGGCCGCGCCGGTCGCCGCGCTGCTGTCCTTCCAGCTTGGCTACGGCCGCGTGCTGTGGGCCTGGGGCTGAGCATGGCGCGCAGCATCTCCATCCTGGGCAGCACCGGCTCCATCGGGCGATCCACCATGGCGCTGATGGAAGCGGCGGAGCCCGGCGCCTTTCGGATCGAGGCGCTGGTCGCCAATCGCGACGTCGCCACGCTGGCAGCCCAGGCGCAGCGCTTCCGCGCCCGCTTCGCCGCGGTAGCCGATCCGGGCGCCTATGCCGCGCTGAAGGCGGCGCTCGGCGGGCAGGGTATCGAGCTTGCGGCCGGGCCCGATGCGGTGGTGCAGGCCGCGGCGCGGCCGGCGGACTGGACCATGGCCGCGATCGTCGGCGCCGCCGGTCTGCGGTCCACGCTGGCCGCACTGTGCCGCGGCGGCACGCTGGCGCTGGCCAACAAGGAGAGCCTTGTCTGCGCCGCCGATCTGGTGCTGGCCGCCGCGCGGCAGGGCGGCGCCACGCTGCTGCCGGTCGATTCCGAGCACAACGCCGTCTTCCAGTGCATGGCCGGCGCCGAGGCCCGCGGCATCGAGAAGATCGTGCTCACCGCCTCCGGCGGGCCGTTCCGCGACTGGACGCTGGAGCGGATGGCGCAGGTGACGCCGGAACAGGCGCTGAAGCACCCGACCTGGTCGATGGGCGCCAAGATCAGCATCGATTCGGCGACCATGATGAACAAGGGCCTGGAGGTGATCGAGGCCGCCCACCTGTTCGCCCTGCCGCCGGAGCGGATCGAGGTGCTGGTGCATCCCCAATCCGCCGTGCACGGCATGGTGCAGTACACCGACGGCTCGATCCTGGCCCAGCTCGGCAGCCCCGACATGCGCACGCCGATCGCCCACGCGCTGGCCTGGCCGGCCCGGATGACGGCGGAGATCCCGCGCCTGGACCTCGCCGCCCTGGCGCGGCTGGATTTCCATGCGCCGGATCCCGTGCGCTTTCCGGCTCTGCGCCTCGCGCGCGAGGCCTTGATGGCGGGGGGCGGGGCCCCAACCATATTGAATGCCGCGAACGAGGCGGCCGTGGCGCTGTTCCTGGATCGGCGCCTCGGCTTCCTCGACATCGCGGCGGTGGTCGAGGAGACGCTGTCGCGCCTTCCCGGCCAGCGGCCGGATGGGCTGGAGGCGATCGTGGCGCTCGACGCCGCCGCCCGGGCCGAGGCCGCGCGGCAGGCCGAGGCGCGTGCCGCCACCGTGTGACAGCGCCGGCCACCGACGTTACGAACGCGCCGCGCCGCGGCGTCCTGAAACCGCCGCGCCGCGGCGAGCGGAGAGCACCTTGGACTTCCTGCCCGACCCGATCCGCACCGTCCTGGCCTTCGTCGTCGTGCTCGGCGTGCTGGTCTTCATCCATGAGCTCGGCCACTACCTGGCCGCGCGCTGGCGGGGCGTGCATGTGGAGCGCTTCGCTGTCGGCTTCGGCCGCCCGCTGGCCAGCTGGGAGGACCGCCGCGGCACGCAGTGGCGCATCGGCTGGATTCCGCTCGGCGGCTACGTGAAGCTGCACGGGCAGGAGACGCCGCAGGACGCCCCGCCTGAGGTACAGGCCACTTGGCGCGTCGGCGAGACCTTCCATGACAAGCCGGTGCGTGACCGCGCCATCGTCGTCGCCGCCGGGCCCATCGCCAATTTCGCGCTGGCCGCTCTGCTGTTCGGCCTGCTCTTCGCGACGGTGGGCGAGCCGCGCACCACCGCGGGCGTCGGCACGGTGGCGGAGAACTCGGCCGCGGCGCGAGCCGGCCTGCTGCCGGGCGACCGCATCGTGGCGCTGGACGGCAATGCGATCACCCGCTTCGAGGAGGTGCAGCGCCACATCCAGCCGCGTGCCGGGCAGACAGTGCAGGTCACCGTGCTGCGCGACGGGGCGGAGCGCACCTTCGCCGCCGTGCCGGATGCGCGCGGCAGCGCGGACCGGCCGGTCGGCGTGCTCGGCGTGGGCGCGGGCCCGGCCGAGTTCGAGCGGCTGGATCCGTTCTCCGCGATCTGGGCGGGGGTGGTGCAGACCGCTGATGTCAGCTGGCAGACGCTGGCGGCGGTGGGACAGATGATCACCGGCAGCCGCGGCACCGAGGATCTCGGCGGGCCGCTCGGCATCGGCAAGATCGCCGGCGATGCGGCGGCGCTCGGGCTGCCCAGCCTGATCAGCTTCATGGCCGTGCTCTCGGTCAACCTCGCGCTGATCAACCTCTTTCCCATTCCGATCCTGGATGGCGGGCACCTGCTGTTCTACGCGGCGGAGGCGGTGCGCGGCCGCCCGCTGCCGCCGCGCGCGCAGGAGATCGGCTTCCGCGCCGGATTCGCGCTGCTGATCACGCTGTTCGTCTTCGCCACCTGGAACGACCTCACGAATCTTGGCGTGGTGCGCTGGGCCGCCGGCCTGTTCGGCTAGGATCGCCGGCCCGGGCACGAGTTCGGCCGGACGTGCGGCCCGAGTCGCGGCGCCCCGACCCGCGCGAAACCTGCCGAAACGCAGGTTGCGCTTGGCGCGGGGTGGCGGGCGAGGGGCGGTTCGGCTAGGAGAAGGGCGCTCATCACGCCCCAGGGAAGTCCGCTTTGGCTGCCATCCGGCTCCTGCTGCTCGCCGCGAGCGCCCTGATCCCGATTGCCATGAGCCTCCCAGCGGAGGCGCAGCAGCGTCCGCGTGCCGCTGCGCCGGCCCCGGCGTCCGCTTCGGGGATCGTGCGCGCCATCGACGTGGAGGGGAACCAGCGGATCGAGGCGGATACGATCCGATCCTACATGCTGGTGCAACCGGGCGATCCGTTCGATGCAGACCGTCTCGATCGGTCGCTACGCACGCTGTTCGCAACCGGCCTGTTCCGCGACGTCACCGTGTCCCGCGTCGGCGACCGGGTCCGCGTGGTCGTGGCCGAGAACCCGATCGTCAACCGCGTCGCCTTCGAGGGCAACAGCAAGCTGTCCGACGACGTCCTGCGGACCGAGGTGGCGCTCCGGCCGCGCGCCGTCTTCACGCCGCAGCAGGCGCAGGTGGACCGCCAGCGCATCCTGGACACGTATGCGCGGCGCGGTCGCTTCGGCGCGACGGTCGAACCGAAGGTCATCCAGCTCGACCAGAACCGCGTCGACGTGGTGTTCGAGATCAGCGAGGGGCCGGCGGCGCTGGTCAGCCGCATCAACTTCGTCGGCAACACCGCCTATTCCGACTCGCGGCTGCGCGACGTGGTCGCGACCCGCGAGCAGGCCTGGTACCGCCTCCTGTCCACGTCCGACATCTACGACCCGGAACGCCTGGCCTTCGACCGCGAGCTCCTGCGCCGCTACTACCTGCGCTCCGGCTATGCCGACGTGCAGGTGCCCAGCGCCACGGCGGAGCTCGCGCCCGACCGCAGCGGTTTCTTCGTGACCTACACGATCCAGGAGGGGCCGCGGTACCGCGTCGGCCGGGTCGACGTGACGAGCCAGTTGCGCGGCGTGGACACGGCCCGCGCTCGGCGCGTGCTGACCTTCTCCGAAGGCGACTGGTACGACGGCGAGGCGGTGGAGCGCGCCGTCGAGGCGATGACCGATGCGGTCGGCCTGTCCGGCGTGCCCTTCGTGGAGGTCCGCCCGCGTATCGCCCGCAACCGCGACGCGCGCACGGTGGACGTGACTTTCGAGATCGTCGAGGGCACCCGCGCCTTCGTCGAGCGCATCGACATCTCCGGCAACACCCGCACCGCCGACCGCGTGATCCGCCGCGAGTTCCGCCTGGCCGAGACCGATCCGCTGAATGCCGCGCAGGTGCGCCGGTCCCGCCAGCGGATCCGCGACCTCGGCTATTTCGGCAATGTGGAGATCCAGCCGACACCGGGCTCCAGGCCCGACCGCGTCGTGCTGAACACCACGGTGCAGGAACGCCCGACGGGCGAGGTCTCGCTGGGCGGCGGCTTCTCGACGGATGCGGGCTTCCTGGCCGATTTCGGCATCCGGGAGCGCAACTTCCTCGGCACCGGCATCGATGCGCGGCTGCAGACGCTGATCGCGGAGCGGCGGCAGCAGCTCGACTTCTCGGTGACCGACCCGCAGTTCCTGGACCGCAACCTCGCCGCCGGCATCGACATCTTCTACATCGAGCGCAACCTGCAGGAGATCGCGTCGTACTCCGAGCGGCGCTACGGCCTGGTGCTGCGTTCCGGCTACGAGTTCAACGAGCGGATGCGCCAGTCCTGGGCCTACAGCCTCGTGAACCGCAACGTCTTCGACATCCAGCCCGGCGCGAGCCTCTTCGTCCAGGAGCAGGCCGGCGAGACGCTGCTCTCGCAGGTCGGCACGACCCTGGCCTACGACATGCGCGACAGCCGCATCGAGCCGCGCTCGGGCTACATCGTGCGCATCGGCGGCGACTTCGCCGGCCTCGGCGGCGACGTGAACTACATCCGCCTGCGGGCCGACACGGCGGTCTACTTCCCGCTGGAGCGGGTGTTCGGCGACCCGGACTTCGTCTTCGTCCTGACGGCGGGCGGCGGCATCCTCGAGCCCTGGGGCGGCAACGACGAGCGCATCATCGACCGCTTCTTCCTGGGCGGCGACAACCTGCGCGGCTTCGCGCTGGCCGGCGCCGGCCCGCGCGACCTCGCCAGCTCCACACAGGACCCGCTCGGCGGCCGCGTGATCTGGACCCAGACCTCCGAGTTGCGCTTCCCGCTGCCGCTGCCCTCCGAGATCGGCCTGCTCGGCCGCGCCTTCGTGGATGTCGGCTCTCTGACCAATACGCCGATCACCGGGCCTGGCGTGGTGGACAGCCCGCTGGTGCGCGTCGGCGCGGGCGTCGGCGTGTCCTGGCGGACACCGGTCGGGCTGATCAATATCGACATCGCCCAGGCGCTGGTGAAGGAGCCTTACGACCAGACGCAGACCGTCCGGTTCGGCTTCGGCACGCGCTTCTGAGCATTTCCGGGAATCCATACGCGATGCGCCTGCGCCATCTTCTGCCTGGTCTCCTGCTTCTTGCCGCGCCTGCCTGGGTTGCCCCGGCCTCGGCCCAGCAGCAGGGCCAGGAATGGTTCGTTCCGGGTCAGCAGCGCCAGGGCCAGCCTCCCGCCCAGGCGCAGCAGCAACAGCAGCGCCCCGCGCAGGGCCAGGCACAACAGCGCCCGGCCGGCCAGCGGCCGCCTGCGGCGGTCATCGGCATCGTCGACATCCCCGAGGTCCAGCGCCTCTCGGCCGCGTTCAATCAGGTCCGCGAGGAGATCGAGCGCCGCCGTGCCCGGCTGAATGACGATCTGCAGCGCGAGCAAGGCCGCTGGCGGGAGGAGCAGCAGGCGCTCGCCGCCGGCCGCGCCACCTTGCCGCCGGAGACGGTCCGCCTGCGCGAGCGCGAACTGCAGGACCGCATCACCGACGCGCAGCGCATCTTCCGCGACCGCTCCCGCGCGATCGACGCCGCGGCGCAGTTCGGGCTGCAGCAGATCGAGCAGGCACTGGGCGCGGTGATCCGGCAGGTCGCCTCCAGCCGCGGCATCAACGTCGTCCTGCCGCGCCCGCTGGTGATCTACAACGAGGCCGGCTTCGACATGACCGACGAGGTCTCGGCGCAGATGAACCGCGTGCTGCGGACGGTGAACCTGCCGGCGGAGGGCCAGATGCCGGACGAGGCGCCGCAGGCCGGCGCGCAGCAGCGGCCGCCGGGGCAGGGTGGCGCCACCCCGGCCCAGCAGCCGCCGCGCCGGAACTGAGCGCCCGCACGTGGCGGCCG
>NZ_JAPSMD010000277.1 GCF_027856955.1 Falsiroseomonas oryzae
GCGGGGACGGAGCGCAGCACGCCCGCCAGGCCGTAGGCCGCGCCCAGCGCCCGCAGCACCTCCACGCCCGCCGCATCGGCGCCGAGCGCGCGGCCTGCCGCGGCCGACCAGCCGCCTGCCGTGCCGCGCAGCCAGGTGACGAAGTCCTGCTCCGTCGCCAGCCCGTCCTCCTCCGTCTCCGCCTCCCGCGCATCTGCCATCGCCGCCAGCGCGCGGGGATCGAGCAGCCCCACGCGGATCGCGGCGTGCAGCGGCAGCGCGACCTCGTGCCGGCGCGGGGGGCGCCCGGCCTCCGCCTCCGCGATCGTCTCGCGCCACCATTGCAGGCGGATCAACGCGGCGACCGGATTGCTCGCCGCCTCCCGCGCACGGGCCAGTTCGTGGTTGAACGCGGTCAGCGCCAGCAGCGCGCCGCGCCGGTCGGCCGGCGCGAACAGCGCGCACAGGAAGCGGTCGGGGTCATGCGCGCGCACGAAGGCGGCGAGCCCGGCGGGATCGGGGTCGGCATCGGCCATGCCGCACCGATGACGGTCCCGGGGGGCGGGCGCAAGCGCGGTTGACGCTCCGGATCGCCAAGCCTAGGTCACGCGGCGGATGCGGCGCGCCTGAGGCGCCGCCGGCCGATCCGCGCCATCACGGGAGAAACCCCATGCCCTTCAGCCTGCCGCCGCTGCCCTATTCCACCAATGCGCTCGCCGCCAACGGCATGTGCCAGGAGACGCTGGAGCTGCACCACGGCAAGCACCACAACGCCTATGTCACGGCGCTGAACGGCCTGATCGAGAGCAAGGGCCTGGCCGGCAAGACGCTCGAGCAGATCTGCGCCGATGCCGGCAAGCAGGGCGCGGACGGCCTTCCGGTGCTGAACCAGGCGGGCCAGCACTACAATCACATCCTGTTCTGGCAGGTGATGCAGCCCGGCGGCGGCGGCGAGAAGCTGCCCGGCGCGCTGCAGGCGAAGATCGACAGCGACCTCGGCGGTCTCGCGAAGTTCAAGGAGGACTTCAAGCAGGCCGGCGTGACGCAGTTCGGCTCGGGCTGGGCCTGGCTGGTGATCGGCGGCGACGGCAAGCTGAAGGTCACCAAGACCCCGAACGGCGCCAACCCGCTCTCCACCGGCGAGGGCCAGCCGATCCTCGGCGTGGACGTGTGGGAACACGCCTACTACCTGGATTTCCGCAACGTCCGCCCGAACTACCTGCAGAACTTCCTGGACAAGCTGGTGAACTGGGAAGTGGTGGCGGACCTGATGGCCAAGGGCGGCCTGAAGTCCGGCCAGAGCGCCTGAGCAGCGACGCTTCGACGACGCCGGCCGCGCAGCGCGGCCGGCGGCCAGGATCAGGTGCCGGCGTCAGCGACCCATCGCATCGCTGATGCCGGGTTCCTCACCAGGGGCGACCGCGCCGGGCAGGTCGAAAGCGGTCCGATGACGATGGAGCCGACTGCCAGGCGCGACGCCCGTCTCGAAACCGGCGCCGCGCCGCTGGCTCCTAGCGCCGCGGATCCGGCGCGCGCCGCCCCCGCCCGCGAGCGGGCATGCCGAAGTATCGTCACCGGCCTGCTCCTTGCAGCGACTCTCGTCGGAGTGCCGGGTTCGGGCGCCGCACAGCCGGACGCCGGTTCAGGGGCCGTCGAGGCGGGTCGCCATGCATGGCCGGCCGAATATGGCAGCCTGGTGCCGCTGACGGTCCGGGGTCACAGCTTCCGCATTCCCGAGCGCCACATCCGCTATCGCCCGCCATCCCGCGCGCCTCAGGACGGCTTCGTGCTGCGCTTCCGGCTTTCGGACTTCGCGGCGCCGACGCGCGGGACGGCCGACGAATTCCACTGGGATTTCGTGGCGGGCCGCGCAGTGCAGGTGATGTTCGCCGGCTATCTCGACCCCGATGACACGACGACGCTGAAGCGGATCAGGGGCCGTATATGGCTGCTCTATGGGCACGAGAGCTTCGATGTGTTCGGACCGCCCGCCGAAGACAGCTTCGGCCTCCGGCCGCCGCTCGAGCCGCCGAGCAAGCCGTCTGCCTTCGACATCCTGCTCGGGGAGTTGCCCACTGGTGAGCCGGTTTTGGTGGAGTGCTTCAGGCCGGATCCGTTCGGCACCGGGCAGCGATGCCGTTACATCACCGACTGGCGTGGTGTCCCAATTCGCATTAGCACCATACTCCCTCTCAGGGCGGACTGGCGGGACATGGTGCAGGCGACCCTTCGCTTCTTCGATCGGCTTGCGCAGTAGGCCCCTGCCTTGAGCCAGGCTCACGCAAGACGCGGATGCTTCCGCCCGGACCGGCCGTTCGTCAGGCCAGCGCCGCCGCCGGCACCACCACCGCGAAGCGGTCGGCCAGTTCCGCCAGCGCATGCCGGTGGATCGCCGCGCCGGAAATCGGCTCGCCGCCCAGAGGGTCCGGCAGCGCGCGCGTAGCACAGGCATCGGCCGGGATCGTCACGCGATAGCCGAGGTCGAGCGCGGCGCGCGCCGTCGAGCTGACGCACATATGCGTCTGATAGCCGGCGACGATCAGGTTCTTGCGCCCCGCCGCGGCCAGGCGCTCCGCCAGGTCGGTCCCGGCAAAGGCGTTGGGCAGCGGCTTCTCCACCACGGGCTCGCCCTCGCGCGGCGACACCGGGTCCAGGATCGCCCCGCCTGCCGCGTCGCGGTCGAACAGCCCACCGGGCCGGCCCTTGTGCGCCACATGGATCACCACCGCGCCCGCCGCCCGCGCGCGGTCCAGCAGCCCGGCCAGCACGCGCAGCGACGGCTCGATGCCGTCGAGCGGCAGGCGCCCGGTGCGGTACTCGCCCTGCGCGTCGATCACCAGCAGCACGGCATCGGCCAGTGGCGGCGGCGCCAGGTCGGCGCCGGCGAGCTGCAGCAGGGTCTTCGGGGATGTCATGGCATGTCTCCGGCCTGGTGCGCGCAGCATGGCACCGGCCGGATGCGGCGTCCTGCACGCATGACGCATGGCGCGTCATGCGTGCAGCGCATGAAGGGGCGTCAGCTCTTGGCGGCGTCCGCGGGCTTCGCGTCGTTCGCGGCCGCAGGCGGCTGCACCACGCTGCTGATCGTGCCGCGCAGCACGGTGATGCGCACGCCCGGCGCGATCTCCACCTCGATCTCGTCGCTGTCGTCGCGCACCTTGCTGATGGTGCCGACGATGCCGCCGCCGGTGATGACCTTGTCGTTCCGCTTCAGCGCCTGGAGCATCGTGCGGTGCTCCTTCATCTTCTTCTGCTGCGGACGGATCAGCAGGAAGTAGAAGACGGCGAAGATCAGGATCAGCGGCAGCAGCTGCATGATCACCGCGCCCGTGCCGCCGGCGGCGGCATCCTGGGCGTAGGCAGGGGAGATCCACATCGCGGTCCGGCGTCCGTCTCTCTGGGTGGGATTGCGGGGTTCAGGGCCGCAACCTAGCTTCCGCCCCCCTGCCGTCAACCCATCCCCACCCCGCCGGATCCCCTGCAGTGACCGACCACGCCCTGCTGCCCATGCTCGCCCGCATCGCCGAGGCGCTCGAGCGACTGACCCCGCCCCCCGCCGCGCGCCCCGACCTCGGCGCGGCGGACGCCTTCGTCTGGCACCCGCTGCCCACGCCGCGTCTGGCGCCCGTGCCGAAGGTCGCCGCAGTGGGGATCGACCTCATCAAGGGCGTCGAACAGCAGAAGCGCATCCTGCTGGAGAACACGCTGCGCTTCGCGCGCGGCCTGCCGGCCAACAACGCCATGCTCTGGGGCGCGCGCGGCATGGGCAAGTCGTCGCTGGTCAAGGCCGCGCATGCCGCGGCGAACGCCGAAGCCGCCGGCAGCCTCGCGCTGATCGAGATCCACCGCGAGGACATCCGCACCCTGCCCGACCTGCTGAACATCCTGCGCGTCGAGAGCCGGCGCTGCCTGGTGTTCTGCGACGACCTCTCCTTCGAGCGCGAGGACGCCGACTACAAGGCGCTGAAATCCGTCCTCGACGGCGGCATCGAGGGCCGTCCCGCCAACGTGCTGTTCTACGCCACCAGCAACCGTCGCCACCTGATGCCGCGCGACATGATCGAGAACGAGCGCAGCACCGCGATCAACCCCGGCGAATCGGTGGAGGAGAAGGTCAGCCTCTCCGACCGCTTCGGCCTGTGGATCGGCTTCCACAACTGCGACCAGGACACCTTCTTCGCGATGATCGAGGGCTATGCCGCAGCCTTCGCCCTGCCGATCGGGCAGGAGGAGCTGCGCGCCGCGGCGGTGGAATGGTCCGTCACCCGCGGCGGCCGCTCGGGCCGCGTCGCCTGGCAGTTCGTGCAGGAGATGGCCGGCCGGCTCGGCGTTCGGATCAGCGGCTGAAGCTGTGGCCGGGTGAATTCGCGGTAGCCATCGCAGCATTCGCTTGCTGCGGCGCGAAAAAGCGCGGAGTGTCCAATCGCGCGCGTCCGGGCGTCCCGTCCCGGGGCGAAGGGGCCCCCGCCCCTCCGCGAAGGACACCACCTTGGGCAAGCTCTTCTCCATCGCCATGTCGCCCATCGCGATGCTGTGGTCGCTGTGCGAGACCTACATCTGGCCGTCCATGGCGCTCTTCACGGTCGCCGCCGCCGTGCTCTGGGCCTCGAGCCTCCCGATCTACGGCATGTTCGCGGCCTTCGCCGTGGCCATCCTGCTGATGCGCGCGGACCCGCTGGCCGAGGCCAAGGCCGCCCGCGCCGCAGCCACGACGGGCTGAGCGACCGCCGGCCGAACCGCGCGCCGCCGCGCACGCCGCGGCGGCGTCTGGTTCAGCCTGCCCGGCGCAGCTCGGTCAGGCCGCCCATCCAGGGCCGCAGCACCTCCGGCACCGCGACGCTGCCATCCGCCTGCTGGAACGTCTCCAGCACCGCGATCAGCGCGCGCCCCACCGCCACGCCCGATCCGTTCAGCGTGTGCACGATCTCGGTGCCCTTCCCGCCCGTCGGCCGGAAGCGCGCCTCCATCCGCCGCGCCTGGAAGTCGCGGCAGTTGGAGCAGGAGGAGATCTCGCGCCAGGCCTGCTGGCCCGGCAGCCAGACCTCCAGGTCGTAGGTCTTGGCCGCGCCGAAGCCCGTATCGCCCGCACAGAGCAGCACGCGCCGCCAGGTGAGGCCGAGCTCGGTCAGCACACGCTCCGCGCAGCGCGTCATCCGCTCATGCTCCTCGGCGGACTGGTCGGGCGCGGTGATGGAGACCAGCTCCACCTTCGGGAACTGGTGCTGGCGCAGCATCCCCCGCGTGTCGCGCCCCGCCGCGCCGGCCTCCGAGCGGAAGCAGGGCGTCAGCGCCGTCAGGCGGATCGGCAACGCGCCGGGGTCCAGTATCTCGCCGCGCACGAAGTTGGTCAGCGGCACCTCCGCGGTCGGGATCAGCCAGCGGCCGTCGGTGGTACGGAACAGATCCTCGCCGAACTTCGGCAACTGGCCGGTGCCGTACATCGTGGCGTCGTTCACCAGGTAGGGCACCGTCGCCTCGGTGTACCCATGCTCCTCGGTGTGCAGCGTGATCATCCACTGCCCAAGCGCGCGTTCCAGCCGCGCCAGCGCGCCCTTCAGCACGGTGAAGCGCGCACCTGCGAGCTTGGCGGCGGTGCCGAACTCCATCAGGCCGAGCGCCTCGCCCAGTTCGAAATGCTGCTTCGGGGCGAAGTCGAAGGCGGCCGGCGTGCCGTGGACGTGCAGTACGACGTTGGCGCTCTCGTCCGCGCCGTCGGGCACGTCCGGGTCGAGGCGGTTGGGCAGTGTGGCAAGCAGCGCGTCGCGCGCCTGCTCATGCGCTTCGGGCGTCGCGGCGGCAGCGGCGTCCATCGCCGCCTTCACCTCGGCCTTCAGCCGCTCGGCCTCCGCCGTGTCGCCCGCCTTCATCGCCGCGCCGATCCGGCGGGAGAGCTCGTTGCGCGTGGTCTGCGCCGCCTGGACGATCCGCGTGGCCTCCACGCGGAGATCGTCGAGCCGCAGCGCCTCCGTGGCAGACGGCGCCATGCCGCGCCGCGCCAGCGCCGCGTCGAAGCCCGCGGGATCGGCCCGCAGAGCACGGATGTCATGCATGGTTCAAACCCGCCGAAGCCGCTGGGCGAGTTCGATGCCGTCGGCCTCGCCGTTCCAGTAGTCGATGAGCACGTCCCTGTTCAGGACGATCCAGGCCTGCACGGCACGCAGCGCCTCCGCATCCAACTCTCCTTCAAGGAGCGCGGGCTCCGGACGCACCGACACCACCGCCGTGTCCTCGGGGATCATCCGGTTGCCAGGCACCCGGCAGACCTTCACCCGCGCGTCGTGCCGCGCGCGACCGCGCGGGCTGATCCAGACGGTCATCGGCAACCCGCTGGTCCGAGGATAGATGTTGGTCATCTCGTAGAGGTCGTCCTCGGCCCCGGCACCCTCCAGCCCCGCCTGCTCCTCCCGCAGCCCGCCCGGCTCCGGCGTCATGTCTTCGTAGCGGCGGCCGCCGCCTCCTCCGCCTTCTTCTGCCCGCGCAGCATGATCGTCGCCGCGATGATCGAGATCTCGTAGAGAAGGATCAGCGGGATCGCCAGGCCGATCTGACTGATGATGTCGGGCGGCGTGATGATGGCCGCGACGACGAACATGATGACGATGGCGTAGCGCCGACCCTTCTTCAGCGTCTCCACCTGCACGATGCCGACGCGCGCCATCAGCGTCAGCAGCACCGGCAGCTGGAAGGCGATGCCGAAGGCCAGGATCATGTGCATGACCAGCGAGAGATACTCGCTGACCTTCGCCTCGAGCTGGATCGGCACCGTCCCCGCATCGCCCGGCGTCTCGAAGCTGATGAAGAACTGCCAGGCCAGCGGGAAGATGAAGTAGTAGGCCAGCGCCGCGCCGGCGATGAACAGGAAGGGCGAGGCGATCAGGAACGGCATGATCGCCTTCTTCTCGCTGCGGTACAGCCCGGGCGCGATGAACAGCCACAGCTGCGTCGCCCACATCGGGAAGGAGAAGAAGGTCGCGCCGAAGAACGCCACCTTCAGGTAGGTGAAGAAGGCCTCGTACAGCGCGGTGAAGATCATGCGGCGGTCGCCGCCGCCCTGCGCATGCAGGATGTCGGCCAGCGGCGCGGCCAGGAAGCCGTAGATCTGGCGGGAGAAGTAGTAGCAGACGGCAAAGGCGATGATGAAGGCGCCGATCGACCACAGAAGCCGCGTGCGCAGCTCCATCAGGTGGTCGATCAACGGCATCGGCTTGTCGTCGATCGTGTCGTTCTCGTCGCGCGGCACGGTGCTGGTATCCAGGTCTCAGGCCGCGGTGCCGGTGCCGGCCGGCGCGGGCGCCGGGGCGGGCACCGGCGGCGCGGCGGGTGCCGGGGCG
>NZ_JAPSMD010000278.1 GCF_027856955.1 Falsiroseomonas oryzae
AGCCTTCGGCGCATGAGGCTGGCCCGCCGCACCCTGCTGGGCGCCGCCGCCGCGCTGCCGGCCCTGCTGTCCGGCGGCCGCGCGCGCGCCGCGACCGACCGCTTCGTCTGGCTGCAGAACGCGGCCGGCGAGGAGGTGGTCGGCACCTATCGCAGCGGGGAGGAGCACGACCTCGCCGCCATGGCGCGCATCCGCCGGCTGCTGCGCGACCGGGGTGCGGAGCTGGAAGGGCCGCTGCCGCCGCTGCTGGTGGACATGCTCTCCGCCCTGCAGGAGCAGTGGGAGTTCTCGCGGCCCATCCTGGTGCGCTCGGCGTACCGGACGCCCTGGACCAATGCGCGGATCGAGGGCGCGGCGCCGGCCAGCCTTCACCTGCGCGGGATGGCGGTGGACATCGCGGTTCCGGGCATGCCGCTCGAGGACCTCAGCGGCCGCGCCTGGCTGCTGGGGCACCGGCTCGGCTTCATGGGCATCGGGCTCTACAGCGGCTTCGTGCACCTGGACATCGGGCCGCATCGGGTGTGGACGCGGCTGCGCTGAGGCTTCAGCGCGTGCCCGTGCTGCCGAAGCCGCCCTCGCCGCGCGTGGTGTCCGGCAACTCGACGACCTCCTTCCACACCCCGCGCGTGACGGGCGCGACGACGGCCTGGGCGATGCGCATGCCGCGTTCGATGGTGAAGGGCTCGCTGCCGGCGTTCAGCACGATGACCTGCAGTTCGCCGCGGTAGTCCTCGTCCACCGTGCCGGGCGTGTTCGGCATGGTGATGCCGTGCTTGAGCGCGAGGCCGGAGCGTGGGCGGACCTGCAGCTCATGGCCATGCGGCAGCGCGATGCGCAGCCCCGTCGGCACCAGTGCGCGGCCGCCGGGCGGGATCACCAGCGGCTCGGCCACGGCGGCGAGCAGGTCCATCCCGGCCGCCCCCTCGGTCGCGTAGGACGGCAGGGGCAGGCCCTCGCCATGCGGCAGGCGGGTCACCAGGATCTCGACGCTCACGACAATGTCTCCGCGATGCGCTGCGCCAGGCGGCGCGCGACCTCCTCCTTCGGCATGCGCGGCCAGTCCTCGACGCCCGCCGCGGTGACCAGATGCACGGCGTTCTCGGCACCGCCCATCACGTCGCCGGAGACGTCGTTCGCCACGATCCAGTCGCAGCCCTTGCGCAGGCGCTTGGCCTGCGCGTGCTCCACCACCTTCTCCGTCTCCGCGGCGAAGCCGATGACGAGGCGCGGGCGCTGCGTGGGATGCGCGGCGATGGTGGCCAGGATGTCGGGGTTCAGCGCCAGGCGGATCTCCGGCGGCGGGGCGCCGGGTTCCTTCTTGATCTTCTGGCGCGGCGCGGCATCCGGCCGGAAGTCGGCGACGGCGGCGGCGAAGACGGCGGCGTCGGCGGGCAGGGCGTCCTCCACGGCGGCGAGCATGTCGCGCGCGCTCTCGATCCGGCGCACCGTGACGCCGGGCGGGTCGGGCACGACGACCGGGCCGCTGACTAGCGTGACGCGCGCCCCGAGCGCCGCGAGCGCCGCGGCGATGGCGTGGCCCTGCCGCCCGCTGCTGCGGTTGGCGATGTAGCGCACGGGGTCGATGGCTTCCTGCGTCGGGCCGCTGGTGACCACCACATGCCGCCCGGCGAGCGGCCCGGCGGCGAGCCGGGCCGCGATGGCGGCGAGGATCGCGGGCGGCTCGGCCAGCCGTCCGAGGCCGCTTTCGGGTTCCGCCATCGGGCCTTCCTCCGGCCCCACGAAGCCGACGCCGCGTGCCGCCAGCGTCGCGACATTGGCCTGGGTGGCCGGATGCGCCCACATGGCCGGGTTCATCGCGGGCGCCGCCAGCACCGGCGCACGGGTGGCGAGCAGCACGGTGGAGGCGAGGTCGTCCGCCAGGCCGTGCGCCAGCTTCGCCAGCAGGTTGGCGCTGGCCGGGGCGAGGACGACCAGGTCGGGCCAGCGCGCCAGCCGGATGTGGCCGATCTCCGCCTCCGCGGCCCAGAGGTCGTCATGCACGCGGCTGCCCGAGATGCCGGCCAGCGCCTCCTTGGTGACGAATCGCGCGCCGCCGGCGGTGAGGATGGGCATGACCTCCGCGCCGTCCTTGCGGAGCAGGCGGATCAGCTCCAGCGCCTTGTAGGCGGCGACGCTGCCCGAGACGACGAGAAGGACCTTGCGGCCGGCGAGGGACATGGCGCGCGCACCCTACCGTGCGGCCGCACAGCGGGCGAGGGGAGGCCTTCATGCGCAAAGCGGCATGATCCGGATCAAGGCGGCTGCCGCGCTCCGCCGCGCAGGATGCACGGCAGGGAGGACGCCCGGAATGCGCCGAGACCTGCTGCGATGGATGCTGGCCCTGCCGCTCGGCGGCTGCGTCATCCCGACCGATCCGATCCGCTTCGCGGCGCGGGGCCCGAGCATCAGCGCCGCCGTCGCGCCGGCGACGCACCCCCTTGGCGAAGGCGAGCGGATCGCGCTCGTCATCCGGCGGACCCAACTGGACCCTGACCGGCTGCATCGCTGCATCGCGGACGGGATGCGCGCGCGCCTGCCCTCACCAGGGGCGGCGGTGGTGGCGCTGGAGCCGGCGGATGCGGCGCGCCTGGCCGCCGCCGTGCCGACGGACCTCGATGCGCCGCTGCCCGAGGAGCTTGCCGGCTTCGGGGTGGAGTGGGCGGTCGTGGTCTCCGACGCGAGCACGCGCGTGGGCACGCCGGAACGCGGCTTCGGCGGGGGTGGCGGCAGCGGCGGCGCGATCATCGGCGGCTATGTCGGGGAGCGCGTGGACTACGCGCTGTCGCTAGGGGCGACGATCCTGGATCTGCGCGAGCGGCGCCGGCTCGGTGACGCGACCGCCAGGTGCGGGGCGCGCGGCGGCGGCGGGATCGCTGCCGGCGTCGCCGGTGCCGCCGGCGGCAGCATCGGCATCATCGTGCCCTTCGTGCTGCCGATCATCCGCCTGCCGGCCGGCACCAGCGCCCTGACCATCTGCAACGCCTTCGGCCGCGCCATCGGCGACGCCTTGGTGCAGGCGACGCGACCGGCGGCCGAGAGTCCCGACGAGCCCGCCGCGACGGCGTCGGCCGCGCGGTGACCCGGGTCAGCCCGGTCGGGCCTCCGGCGCGGCGGCGATCATGGTCGCGAGCATCGTCGCGGCCAGCACCTCGCGCCCATCCGCCTGGCGCATATGGACGTCCGCGCGGCAGAAGCTGAGCGTCCGGCCGGGCTTCAGTACCTCGCCGCGCGCGATCGCCGCGACGCCGGCGCCGGGGCGCAGGAAGCTGAGCTTGAACTCCACGCTCAGCACCTCGCCGCCCTCCGGCAGCAGTGACATGGCGGCGAAGCCGCAGGCGTTGTCGGCCAGCGTGGTGAGGACGCCGGCATGGAACAGGCCGTGATGCTGCGTCAGATCGTCGCGGAAGGCGCAGGCGATGGCGCAGCGGCCGGGCGCGACCTCCAGCAGCTCCGCGCCCAGGCTGCGCATGAAGCCCTGGCGCGCGAAGGCCGCGCGGACGCGGTCGAGCTGGCTCAGAGCCGCCAGCCCGTATGGATCGCGACGATCCCGCCCGAGAGGTTGCGGAAGGCGACGCGCTCCATGCCGGCCCTTTCCATCATCGCGGCCAGCGTCGGCTGGTCCGGGAACTTGGCGATGCTCTCGGCGAGGTATTCGTAGCTGGCGCGGTCCTTCGCGACACGCGCGCCGATCTCCGGCAGGACCTTGAAGTTCCAGGTCTCGTAGAGCTTCGCCAGCGCGGCCACTTCCAGCTTCGAGAATTCCAGGCAGTGGAAGCGGCCGCCCGGGCGCAGCACGCGGCGGGCCTCCCGCAGGACCGCGTCCTTGTCGGTGCAGTTGCGCAGGCCGAAGGCGATCGAGACCTTCTCCACGCTGCGGTCGGGCAGCGGGATGTGCTCGGCATCCACCACGGCGAAGCCGATGTTCGTCACATAGCCTCGGTCGAGCGCGCGCCTGCGCCCGACCTCCAGCATCTCCGCGTTCACGTCGGTCAGGATCACGCGCCCGGCGCCGCCGGCCAGCGCGCCGAAGGCGATGTCGCCCGTGCCGCCCGCGAGGTCGAGCAGCGTCTCGCGCGGGGAGCAGGCGATGGCGTTGACGAAGATGCGCTTCCAGACCCGGTGGATGCCGAGCGACATCAGGTCGTTCATCACGTCGTAGTTCGGCGCGACGCTGTCGAACACGCCCCGCACCAGGGAGGCCTTCTGGTCGCGGGGAACCTCGCGGAAGCCGAAATCGGTGGTGTCGCTCATGCGCGGCAACTTGGCGCAGCGGGCGGGGCGGGGCAAGGAAGCGGGGAGGGGGAATTCCATGCCCGAACTGCCCGAGGTCGAGACGGTGATGCGCGGCCTGGCCGCGGTGCTGGAGGGGCGCCGGATCGTCCGGGCGGAGACGACGCGGCCGGACATGCGCTGGCCCTTCCCGGACCGGCTGGCGCAGCGCCTGACCGGGGCGCGCGTGACCGGCTTCCGGCGGCGCGGGAAATACATCCTGGCCCGGCTCGACACCGGGGAGAGCCTGCTGGTCCATCTCGGCATGTCCGGGCGGCTGGTGGCGCGCCCGAAGGACGGGCCGCGGGTGCCCTGGATGGGGCCGACGGGGCGCTTCTCCGATGCGCGCGGCCACAACAATCCGCCCGAGGCGCATGAGCACCTGGTGATGGAGACGGATGACGGCACGCGCATCGGATTCGTCGATCCGCGCCGCTTCGGCTGCGTGGACCTGATGCCGACGGCGGAGGAGGACCGGCACAGGCTGCTGGCGGGGCTCGGGCCGGAGCCGCTGGACGAAGGCTTCACGCCCGCCGTGCTCTCCGCCGCGCTGGCGGGCAAGCGCACCCCGATGAAGGCGGCGCTGCTGGACCAGAAGGTCGTCGCCGGCCTCGGCAACATCTACGTGGCGGAGGCGCTGTTCAGGGCCGGCATCTCGCCGCAGCGCCTGGCGCATACCGTGCCGGGGAAGCGCGCCGCGCGCCTGGTGCCGGCGATCAAGGCGGTGCTGGAGGAGGCGATCGGCGCCGGCGGATCATCCCTGCGCGACTATGTGCGCGCAGATGGCGAGCTCGGCCGCTTCCAGGACCGCTTCGCCGTGTACGACCGGGAAGGCCAGCCCTGCCCGCTCTGCCCCGGGCCGGAAGCCGGCTGCGCAGGCGTGCGGCGGATCGTGCAGTCCGGCCGGTCCACCTTCTGGTGCCCGCGCACGCAGCGGTAGTGGTCGGGCTGGCGTTGACACCCGCGGCGAAGCGCGCGACCGCTTGGCGACACGCAGCCGGAGGAGGGCGCCATGGCCTATGAGATGATCCTGGTGGAGACGCGCGGGCGCGTCGGCCTGATCACGCTGAACCGCCCGAAGGCGCTGAACGCGCTGTGCGACCAGCTGATGGAGGAGCTGGGCCAGGCGCTGCGCGCCTTCGACGCCGATGCGCAGGTCGGCGCCATCGTGCTGACCGGCAGCGAGAAGGCCTTCGCCGCCGGCGCCGACATCAAGGAAATGAAGGGCCGCACCTACCCTGACGTGTATTTCGACGACTTCATCGGCAAGCGCTGGGAAGCGGTGCTCACCATCCAGAAGCCGGTGATCGCCGCGGTGGCCGGCTTCGCGCTGGGCGGTGGCTGCGAGCTCGCCATGATGTGCGACCTGATCCTGGCCGCCGACACCGCGAAGTTCGGCCAGCCGGAGATCAACCTGGGCATCATCCCCGGCGCGGGCGGCACGCAGCGCCTGACGCGCGCGGTCGGCAAGTCCAAGGCGATGGAGATGATCCTGACCGGCCGGATGATGGACGCGGCCGAGGCGGAGCGCGCCAACCTGGTCTGCCGCGTCGTGCCGGCGGCGGAGCTGGTGGCGGAGGCGGTGAAGATGGGCGAGAAGATCGCGAGCCTCTCGGCCCCTTCGGTCGCCATGGCGAAGGAGGCGGTGAACGCGGCCTACGAGCTGACACTGAAGGAGGGCGTTCGGTTCGAGCGGCGGCTGTTCCACAGCCTTTTCGCCACCGAGGACCAGAAGGAAGGCATGGCCGCCTTCGCCGAGAAGCGCGCGGCGAATTTCCGGCACCGCTGACCGCGCACGCCGCGCGGTTGACTCGCCCGCGAGGGCGGGTCTAGAACCCGCGCCTTCGTCGGCGGGAGGGGTCCCGCCGGCCTCCATTCCATGTCGGGTCAGACACGCAGCCCATGGCGAACACGGACTCCGCGCGCAAGCGCATCCGCCAGATCGAGAAGCGCACCGCGCGCAACCGTGCGCGCAAGTCCCGCGTGCGCACCTTCCTCCGCAAGGTGGAGCTGGCGATCGCCGCCGGCGACAAGGGCGCCGCGCAGGAGGCCTTCAAGGCCGCGCAGCCCGAGTTGCAGCGGGCCGCCAACAAGGGCGTGCTGCACGACAACACGGTGGCGCGGAAGCTGTCGCGCCTGTCCACGCGCATCAAGGCCATCGCGGCACCGCAGGCCTGAACAGGCGGGGACCGGGCGCGTTCGCGCTCCGGTCCCGTTGCCAGGCCGGCTCGTGCGGCGTTAGTCTCGGTAAGTCGTTCGGCCGGGGCGCCGGGCACTGAATCCAAGTCACATCTTGAAGATACTTTGCTGCGCGACGCGATGACTTGCGTGCGTGACAGGTGCATTGCGGCTTTGCGGCAACACGTCTTGCGGGGTGTGAAGTAACCGTTTGCGTTTGATGTTATCGACGCGGTAACTTCTATCATGCGGCGCATCCCTGCCAGGGCTTCGCCGTTCGATCGCAGCGGGTGCGCCGCGTCCGGCATGTTCGTTCAGGGCTGGTCCCGCGAGGGGTCGGTAAGGGTGGCAGGTGCGTCCCATGGAGAAAGCGGTCGGTCCGTCGTCTCCTCCCGCACAGGGCCAATTGGCCGAGGTGTGGGCACGGATCCGGGGCCGTCTTCGTGACGAAGTGGGCGAGGTCGAGTACCGCTCCTGGCTGCGGCAGATGACGCTGTCCTCGCTGCAGGGCGAGGAAGTGGTGGTTCTGCTGCCCACGCGCTTCCTGCGGGACTGGGTGCGCGGGCACTATGGCGACCGGCTTCAGGCACTCTGGCAGGCCGAGTTGCCGGCCGTTCGCCGCGTGGAGTTCCGCGTCATGCCGGAGGCGCGCGCTGATGCCCAGGCGGTCTCGGCGCTGACGCCCGCTGCCCCGGGCGGCCCACGCAACGGCCGGCCCGATGGGGTCGAGGGCGGGCTGGCGGAGCCGCTCGGCCGCGCGGCGGAGCCGCGGCTGGCGGACACCCGCGCCGAGGCGCGGCCCGACCGCGTGGAATGGTCC
>NZ_JAPSMD010000279.1 GCF_027856955.1 Falsiroseomonas oryzae
CGACGCCGGAGGTGCCGAAGCTGAGCGGCCGCGCGCGCGCCGCCGCGGCCAGCTCCGCCACGCTGCGCCAGGGGCGGTCGGCCGGCACGGCCAGCACGTTCAGGATCATCGCGACGCGCGTGATGGCGGTGAGATCGGCCAGCGGGTCGAAGGGCAGGTTGCCGTAGAGGGTCGGGTTCACCGCGAGCCCGCCGATGGTGCCCAGCAGCAGCGTGTGGCCGTCGGCCGGCGCGCGCACCACCGCTTCCGTCGCGATGTTGCCGCCGGCCCCGGGGCGGTTCTCCACCACCACGGACTGGCCGAGCAGCGCCTGCATGCGCGGCGCGATCAGCCGCGCGGCGACGTCGGTGGTGCCGCCCGGCGCGAAGCCGACAAGCAGGCGGATCGGCCGGCTCGGGTAGGCCGCGGTCTGGGCGCGGAGCGCGGGCGCGGCCAGCAGGGCCGGCGTGGCAAGGAGGAGGCTGCGGCGAAGCATCGTCATCTGGTCCCCTTTATCTGGTCCCTTGGGGTCAGCGCGGCAGCAGCGTGTCGCGCACGAAGGCGGCGACGGCGCAGGCATCCGCATCCCGGTCGGCGAAGCCTGCAATCTGCAGGCCAAGCGGCAGGTCCTCCGCTTCCAGCACCGGCAGCGCGAAGGCCGGGCCGCCCACCAGGGTCCAGGGCAGCGGGTAGTTGCGCGACCCCGTCCAGGCATGGTCCTGCACCGCCGGGCCGGAGGCGGCGAGCAGCACGAAGCCCGCGGCGCGGCCGGCGAAGGATGCGACCTGCGCGCGCAGCGCCGCGCGCCGGTCGAGCGCGGCGAGGTAGGCGCCGGCGTCCATCCGTTCGGCGCGCGCCAGAAGATCCTGGATGCGCGCGCCCACCATCTCCGGTCCGTGCGCGCGATAGGCGGCAAGCGGCCAGCGTGCCTCCCAGGCGAGCAGGTCGTTCGCGAAGTCGCCGATGTCGCGCAGCGTGGCTTCCAGCGCCGCGGTCGCTTCGTCGTTGCCGGCATCCAGGATGCGCGTGCCGGTGGCGGCCAGCCTCTCGATCGCGGCCTCGAAGGCGGCGCGGGAACTCTCCGGGGTCTCGTCCCAGCCCAGCGTGTCCAGGCGGACCAGCGTCGCGGGGCGGTGGGGTGGCGGCACCGCGAGCGTGCCGGCCAGTCCGGGATGCGGCGGGGTGCCGCCGGCGCGCCGCGCGATGGTCACGGCGGCGGCCCAGACATCCTCGAGGCTGGCGCCGATCAGGCCCAGATGGTCGAGCGTGGGCGCGAGCGGCGCGAGGCCGCCGGCATGCAGCGCGCCATGCGTCGCCTTCAGCGCATAGGCGCCGCAATAGGCGGCCGGGCGCAGCGTGGAGGCATGCGTCTGGGTGCCGAGGCCGAGGCTCGCCATGCCCGCGCCCACCGCCGCGGCCGAGCCGGAGGAGGAGCCGCCGGAGGTGCGCGCGGTGTCGTAGGGGTTGCGCGTCGGGCCGGAATTGCCGACGGCGAATTCGGTGGTGACGGTCTTGCCCAGGATGACCGCGCCGGCCTGGCGCAGCGCCAGCACGGCGGCGGCGTCGCGGCGCGACTCCCAGCCCGCGTAGATCGGATTGTTCATCTGCGTCGGCAGACCCGCCGTCTCGATCATGTCCTTCACCACCACGGGCATGCCGTCCACCGGGGAGAGCGGCGCGCCGGCCTTCCAGCGCCCGGTCGCCTCGTCGGCGGCGATGCGGGCGGCCTTCAGGTCGTGCGCGACGAAGGCGGCGATGGCGGGCTCGTCGCGCTCGATCGTGGCGATGCACTCCTCCAGCACGGTGCGTGGGGTGGTGGTGCCGGCGCGGAAGGCGGCGGCCTGCGGCACGAAGGGGCGCAGCAGGGGGCGCGCCGGGTGGTAGGCGAGGCGGCGCTGCGGTGCGGCAGGGTCGAGCGGCTGCACGGGGAGGAAGGTCACGCGGGCTCTCCGGGTTGGGCCGGGCTGGGGCGGCCAATGCAGGCGCGCGGGGCGGGGCTGTCAATGCGGGCGGCAGCGCAGGGTGGTGGAAGAGGTCGGGTTTGTCTCGCGCGGCGAGCGCCTGCATGCTGCGCGACGCGGCGATCGGGGCGCGGGGAATGCAGCGGATACCGGGGCGCGAGGGCGTGGCGCTGCTGCGGGAAGGGCCGCCGGAGGGCAGCGGCACCGGGGCGGGGCTGGAGCGCGGCACCATGGTCTGGCTTGGCCAGCATGGCGGCGTGCGGGTGGATGTCGGCTACGGGCTCGATGTCTGGACGCTGCCGGCCGATGCGCTGGTGCTGCCGACCGGCCCGCGCGGGGCGCTGAGCGGCGGGCTGGTGCGGCGCATCGAGGAGGTGGCCGGCGCGAAGCGGGAGGCGCTGCGCGCCAGGCTGCAGGAGGCGAATCTCCGCAGCGGCTACGGCGCGGACAGCCCGGCGCTGGTGCGCTGCGACGACCTCGGCATCGATGGCCTCGCGCCGCGCAGCCTGATCCTGGCGACGGCCTTCGTGGCCGGAACGCATCGCGATCCCGGACGCGCGATGCAGGGCATCATCCGGCTTTGCGCGGAGCGGGGCGTCGCATCGCTGGTGCAGCCGATGCTGGGCAGCGGCGATGGCGGCGGCGATCCGATCGAGACGGCGCGGCAGATGCTGTATGTCATCGGCGAGCCTGGGCTGTCTGCGTCGCATCGGCTGCGCAGCATCGTGCTCGCCACGCTGTCGCCCGAGGCGTTCTGGACGCTGCTGGAGATGCAGGCCGACCCGACGATGCTGCCCGGTCCGATGGGACGTCGCCCCGGCGAGGACTGGTACACCCGCATGACCGCGATCCGCTGCTTCGCGTCGCGGCCGGGACTACGGGGCCGCGCGGTCGTGACGCCGCTGTCGCTGACGCTCGCCCTGGGGGAAACGGCGCTGGATCGCGGCGCCGGGATCGAAGCGCGTCCCGCCCTGGCCGGTGGCGAAGGGGGCGGCCTGCCGCTCGGCCCGCTTGCATGGTCGCTTGCGGAGTGCATGCGGACGCAGGCCGAGGGTTGGCGGAAGCTGCGCGACCATGTGCTGCGCGGGGCGCAGCCGGAGCCTGTCGAGATCTGCGTCGCCTCCGCCGCCGCCGACCTGATCGAGAACGCGATCAACCGTGCCGAGCCCGGCAACGAGGTGGGGCTGGAGCAACTGGTCGCCGCGGTGCTGGGCGACACGGTGCCCGGACTGCGCGGCGAGCTGGCGGCCTTCGGGGTGGAGCTTCCGCCCCCGCCTTCCGCCGCTTCGTCGCCAACGCAGCGCGCGCCCTTCCGCCCCGCCATCGCCGGCATCCTGTCCGACAACCCCGGCGCGGCCTCGGTGCAGGATTGCCTCGGCGTCGGTGACGAGGCGGCGGCCTTTGCCCGCCTCATCTCGGCGCGGCAGGTCAGCCCGCCCATCGCCATCGGCGTCTTCGGCCATTGGGGCACCGGCAAGAGCTTCTTCCTGCGCCTGCTGCACGAGAAGGTGGCGGAATGCGCCGCACTCGCGATGCAGGCGCCGGAGGATGCGCGCGCGGCGCATCCCTTCCACGACGGCATCGTGCAGATCCGCTTCAACGCCTGGCACTACGTGGACACCAACCTCTGGGCGTCGCTGGTCACGCACATCTTCGGCGAGCTGGACCGCTGGACGCGGGACCGTGAGGGCGGCGCGAAGACCGACAGCGCCGACCAGCTCTTCGAACGGCTGGCGACCTCGCGCAGCCTGTCGCTGGACGCCGCCCGCGCGCTGGTGCGCCGGCGTGAGGAACTGCGCCACGCCACCGCGCAGCTGGCGCAGGCGGAAGCCGATCTGGCGAAGGCGCGGGCACAGGCGAAGCCGGACATGGCGGCGATCACGGCCGCAGCCTGGCAGGGCCTGCAGGCGGCGAAGCCGGAGCTGCTGGCGGCGGCGAAGGACGCGCTGGAGAAGCTGGGCGTACCCGCCGCCGGGGCGGAGGCGGAACGGCTGCGCCAGTCGGCCGCGGCGCTGACCCGCGGTGGTGCGGACGCCTTCGCGCGGCTCGGCCGGCTGTCGCGGCAGTTCGGCTCGCCGGCCGGGGTGCTGGTGGCGCTGGCCTGCGCGGCGGTGATCCCGGTCTGCGTCGCCTTCCTGGCGCAGCGGCTGACCGGGCTGGGCGATGCGGCGACGGCGGTGACGCTGTTCGGCGGGCTCTGCGCCGGCGGCGCCTCGGCCGCCGCCTGGGCGCATCGGCAGGTGCAGGGCGCGCTGGGGCGGCTCGCGACATTCCAGGATGCGCTGGAGGCCGAGATCGCGCAGCGCGTGTCCGATGGCGATGCCCGACAGGCCGCGGAGGCGCAGAGCCTGGCCGCGGCGAAGGAGGCCGAGGCGCGCGCGCTGCTCGCCGCCACCACGGAACGCGCGGCGGAGGCGGCGCGGCAGTTCGACGCCGGCACGGGCCGCTCGCGGCTCTATCGCTTCGTGCGGGAACGCGCGGCGGCGGAGGAGTACCGGCGCCATGTCGGCCTGGTGGCCGCGGTGCGCCGCGACTTCGAGGAACTGGCCTTCGCCATGGACGCCGCGCGCAGGGACGCCGAGGTGGAGGCGCGGGCGAAGCGCAACCGCGAGGCGCATGCGCAGGAGGTGGAGGCGCTGCTCGCCCAGGCCGGCGACCTGCTGGATGCGAAGGAACGGGCCAAGCTGCAGGAGGGCGTGCAGGCCGCGGAGCAGCCGCCCGGCGCGCCCTTCGGCCGCATCGTGCTCTACATCGACGACCTGGACCGCTGCCCGGCGGAGAAGGTGGTGGAGGTGCTGCAGGCGGTGCACCTGCTGCTGACCTTCCCGCTGTTCGTGGTGGTGGTGGCGGCCGATATCCGCTGGGTGAGCCGCGCGCTGAAGCGCGTGCATCCGGAGCTGCTGGACGGCGAGGGCGACGGCAGGACGGCGACGCCCTACGACTATGTCGAGAAGATCTTCCAGATCCCCTACCAGGTGCGCCCGATGGATGGCGGCACCGCGACGAAGTTCCTGGCGCATCACGGCAAGGCGCTGGACGAGGCGCCGGTTCCGGCCGTGGCAAGACCGACCACGCCGACCACGCCGACGACGCCCGGGACGCCGGCAGACCCGCAGCCCGGCCCGGCCACGCAAGGCGCCAGGACGGAGCCGGACATGACGGCCGGCCCTGCGGCCGGGCCGGGGACGGGTGCACAGGCGACCAGGCCGCCGCCGGACCCCCCGCGCGAGGCGGTGCGCGAGCCCCCGCCCGCCCCGCCGCCACCGCCCGACTGGCTCAGCCTGTCCGACCCGGAACGGGCGTTCATGGCGAAGCTCGCCCCGGAGCTCGGCGGATCGCCGCGGCAATTGCTGCGCTTCCTCAACGTCTACCGGATCGTGCGGGGCTGCCTCATGCCGGACCAGCTGGAGGGCTTCACCGCCGGCGCCTATCGCGCGCTGATGCTGCACCTCGCGGTGGGCTGCGTGGGCGGGGCGCCGGACGAGGGCTTCGCCCGGCGCCTGTCGCGGGCGGCGAAGCTGGCGGACCTGGCCAGCGGGACCGGCGGGCGGGAGGATGCGCTGCTGGCGCTCTACCTGGCCGATCCGGGCCTGCCGGACGAGGCTGCGCTGGCGGCGCTGCGGGAATGGGGGGTGGTGGCGCGGCGCTTCGGCTTCCAGGCGTAGCCCGCCGCCAGGTCTCCTCGGGCACGCCGCCCTTGCGCCGCCCGGCCGGTTCCGCTAACCGCTGCCCCCGCGTCGGCACCCCTGGAGGCCGGCGTTCGCGTTTCTGCGCCCTGGCTCCGGCCCTGGGAGCGGGGCGCTGCACATCTCGCAGATAGGAGCCTGGCAATGGTCCAGACCGTACGGATCGAAGCCGTGGCGCGCGAGCGTGCCGGTAAGGGGGCGGCGCGCGCGACCCGGCGTGGGGGCATGGTCCCCGGAGTTGTCTATGGCGCGAAGCAGACCGCGACCCTGATCGCGCTCGACCCGCGCGACGTGATGAAGGAACTGACCAAGGGCGGCTGGCAGTCCCACCTGTTCGAGGTGGCGGTGAAGGACGGGCCGACGGAGCGCACCATCATGCGCGACGTGCAGTTCGACCCGGTCACCGACCGCCCCGTCCATGTGGACTTCCAGCGCGTGGCCCCTGGCGCCCGCATCCGCGTGCGCGTTCCCGTGGCCTTCCTGCACGAGGACACCTGCCCGGGCCTGAAGGCCGGCGGCGTGCTGAACGTGGTCCGCCGCGAGGTTGAGGTGCTGGCCGAGCCGGACAAGGTGCCGGAGAAGTTCGAGATCGACCTGGCCGAGGCGAAGATCGGCGACGGCCTGCGCTGGTCCTCCATCAAGGACCATTTCGGCGCGCGCCCCGGCATCGTCGGCCGCGACTTCATGGTGGCCTCGATCGCCGCACCGACGGTGGAGGCGGAGGCCGCCCCGGTCGCCGCGGCAGCGCCGGAGCCCGCCAAGGGCAAGGGCAAGGCCCCCGCCAAGGCCGCGCCGGCCGCCGCGGCCAAGCCGGCCGCGCCCGCCAAGAAGAAGTAGTCCGCACCCCCGGCCAGGGAGGGCGATGCCGTGCTGCTGTGGGTGGGGCTCGGCAATCCCGGGCCGGAATACGCCCGCCAGCGCCACAACATCGGCTTCATGGCGCTGGATGCGATCGCGAAGCGCCACGGCCTCTCGCCGTGGCGCAAGCGCTTCAAGGGCGAGGTCGCGGAAGGCAGCGTCGGCGGCGTGAAGCTGCTGGCGCTGAAGCCGATGACCTTCATGAACGCCTCCGGCGACGCGGTGCAGCAGGCGGCGTCCTTCCTGAAGATCCGTCCGGCCGACATCTGGGCCTTCCACGACGAACTCGACCTGGCGCCGGGCAAGGTGCGGGTGAAGAAGGGCGGCGGGACGGCCGGGCACAACGGGCTGCGCGACATGCAGCGCGCGCTGGCGACGCCCGAATTCGGCCGGGTCAGGCTGGGCATCGGCCATCCCGGCCACAAGGACCGGGTGACCGGCCATGTGCTTGGCAACTTCGCCAAGGTCGACACCTGGGTGGAGCCGCTGCTGGACGCCGTGGCGGACGCCGCGCCGCTGCTGGCCGGCGGCAAGCCCGAGGATTTCATGACGCGCGTCGCGCTGTTGACGCAGGAGCCCGCACCGCGATGAGCGACGAGACCGTGTTCGACGACAGCTTCGGCGGCATGCAGCACGGCCCCGGGCCAGAGGATTTCGCCAACGGCGCCGCCGCGCTGGCGGCGGGGCTGGTGCGGGAGGCGCAGGCCCTGGCCCAGGCCGCGGCCGCGCTGCGCGCCGCAACCATGCCGGGGCCGGAGGGCGCGGGCGATGTGCGCCGCGCG
>NZ_JAPSMD010000280.1 GCF_027856955.1 Falsiroseomonas oryzae
CAGGCGGCGAGCGCGGCGGCGAAGGCGTCAGCCAGCGCGTCCTCCGCCTGCGCCATGCCGTGCCCGCGCGCGAGCAGGAAGGCGAGCAGCCGGCCGTAGCCCTCCCGCGCGACGCGCTCCGCGACGGCCGAAGGCGATGCGCTCAAGCGGGCGCCATCGCCGGCATCGGCATCAGCGGCCGCACCTCCACCGTGCCATGCGCCGCGCCCGGGCAGCGTGCCGCCCAGCGCAGCGCGGCCTGCATGTCCGGCACCTCGATCAGGTAGTAGCCGCCGAGCTGCTCGCGCGTTTCCGCATAGGGGCCGTCCAGCACCTGCGGCGTGCCGGACTGGACACGCACCGTATGAGCGGTGCCGGTCGGCTGCAGCGGCGCGCCGGCCACCATCGCCCCGGCCTCCCGCAGCGCGTCGGTGTAGGCGCCATAGGCGGCGAAGGCGGCGGCCTTGTCGGCCCCGGACAGCGCCGCCCAGGCCGTCTCGTCGGAATAGATCAGCAGCATCACCTGCATGGGGTCGTCCCTTCCTGTCGCGGCGGCACCGATCGGCCGCCGGCATGATGACGCGCGAGGGGATGCGATTTCGACAGGCGATGTGCGCGATTGCGGTGCGGTGCGCCCTATTCCGGCCGGTCGTCGCGCTTCGCGCCGTCCAGCAGCGCCTTGCGGCGCACCGCCTCGGCCCGGTCGCGCGCCTTCTCCGCGGCGGTGCGGCCGTGCTTCGCCCGGTTCGCGGACGCTGCGGCCTGGCCTTCCGCCTTCGCCTTGGCCTTCCGCACGCGGTTGAGGTTGACGATCTCGCCCATGCGCCGAGGATAGCGCACCGCCA
Source organism: Falsiroseomonas oryzae (assembly GCF_027856955.1). GTDB lineage: Bacteria > Pseudomonadota > Alphaproteobacteria > Acetobacterales > Acetobacteraceae > Falsiroseomonas > Falsiroseomonas oryzae. Next base: position 825 of record NZ_JAPSMD010000280.1, read on the forward strand.
CGCAGGGAGACATCACGCCATGTGGATCGAGCTCACAGCTTCCGACGGACACCGCCTGGCCGCCTGGAAGGACGGGCCGGCCGATGCCAGGCGCGCGCTGGTGGTCGTGCAGGAGATTTTCGGCGTCAACCACCACATGCGCAACGTCTGCGCCCGCTTCGCGCGGGAGGGCTATGCCGTGGTGGCACCCGCCCTGTTCGACCGCACCGAGCGCAAGGTCGAGCTCGGCTACACGCCGGACGACGTGGCCCGCGGGCGGGAGCTGCGCGGCCGCGTGCCGGAGGCCGGCACGCTGGCCGATATCGAGGCCGCGGCCGCCGCCCTGCCCGCCGGGGCGAAGCGCGGCATCGTGGGATATTGCTGGGGCGGCACCGTGGCCTGGTGGGGTGCGACGCGCAGCACCAGCTTCGCCGCGGCCTCCGGCTGGTACGGCGGCGGCGTCGCGGCGAGCAAGGACGCCAGGACCAACTGCCCCACCCAGCTGCATTTCGGCGAGAAGGACGCCTCCATCCCGATGGCCGATGTGGAGGCGGTGAAGGCCGCGCAGCCCGGCGTCGAGATCTTCGTCTATCCCGGCGCCCAGCACGGCTTCGGCTGCGACGAGCGCGGCAGCTACAGCCGGCCGGACGCGGAGCTGGCCTGGGAACGCACGCTCGCCTTCTTCGCGAAGCAGCTGGCGTGAGCCCGCGCCGCGCGGGCCGTCACAGCACCCGCGCGGCCACCGCGTCCAGCTTCGCCAGCATCGCCGGGTCGCGCTTCTCCGGCGCAGTGATCAGCGCATGGTCCAGCGCCCGGTCGCAGCCGGCCGGGCATGGGCCGCGCCGCGCGCCCAGCGCCGGCACGACATCGGCCACCAGGGCCCGCGCGCGGTCAGCGTTGGAGAACAGCACCTTCACCACCTGCTCCACCGTCACGTGGTCGTGGTCGGGATGCCAGCAGTCGAAATCGGTGACCATGGCGACGGTCGCGTAGCAGAGCTCCGCCTCGCGGGCCAACTTGGCCTCCGGCATGTTGGTCATGCCGATCACGCTGCAGCCCCACTGGCGATAGAGGTTGCTCTCCGCCTGGGTCGAGAATTGCGGCCCCTCCATCACCAGGTAGGTCCCGCCGCGCGTCACCGGCAGGCCGAGCCTGCGCGCACTCGCCTCCAGCGCATCGCCGAGCCGCGGGCAGACCGGGTGCGCCATGGAGACATGCGCGACGCAGCCGGTCTCGAAGAAGCTCTTCTTCCGCGCGAAGGTGCGGTCGATGAACTGGTCCACGATGACGAAGTGGCCCGGCGGCAGCTCCTCCTTGAGGGAGCCGACGGCGGAGAGCGAGAGCAGCTCCGTGCAGCCCGCGCGCTTCATCGCGTCGATGTTGGCGCGGTAGTTCAGCTCGGACGGCGGCGTCGGGTGGCCCCGGCCGTGGCGCGGCAGGAAGCGCACCGGCACGCCCGCCAGCCGCCCGAACAGGATCTCGTCGGACGGCGCGCCCCAGGGCGTCTCGATGCGGCGCCATTCGCGCTGCTCGAGGCCGGGAATGTCATAGAGCCCCGAGCCGCCGATCAGGCCGATGACGGGGGTGATCTGGTCGGACATGCGCCGCGCGGTCCCTTGATGCCGACGGCTTCATAGAACACGCCGGCGCCGAATGCATGCGGCGCGCGGCGGGCGGCGCCGGGGGCCCAGCCATCAATGGTCCAGCACGATGTCCAGCTGCGTGACGCCGCCGCGGTGGCGCACCGTGGCCTTGTTGGCGCGCCGCCGGATCATGTGTCCGGCGAGTCGCGCCGGCGCGCCCTCGTCCGCCAGCATCTCGTCCGCCGTCGGCGCGGTGGCCGACAGCGCGATGGGCGGGCCGGCATAGCTGATCCGCACGTCGATGCGGAACTCGTCGAAGCCGATGCGCACGGTCACCTCACCCTCGGTCAGGCCGAAGCCGGCGATCGTGTCCACGCACCAGGTGATCTGCTCCGCCGCGCGGGTCAGCACATCGCGCCGCGCCCCCCAGGCGGCGCCGGCCCGCATGACGAAGTCCGAGAGCGCGTCATGCGGCACGTCGCGCGCCGGCACGCTCATCGACACCTCCCGGCGGACCCCGATCCGCAGCACGGCGTTCAGCGCCACCGCGACGATGGTGCCGAGCGCGGTCGCCGACATGAAGGGCTGCAGCGCCGGCGAGACCCAGGAGCCGAGCTCGGGAATCGCCTCGACCGCCAGCGTGGTGACCACCGCGAAGCCCACCACGAAGGACTTGCGCGAATCCAGCATGCGGGAGGTGGCGAGTTCCATCCCGTTCACCAGCATCAGCCCGCCGGCATGCAGCAGGATGGCGGCGATCACCGGCGCCGGCACCTGCGCCAGCAGCGCCGACAGCCGCGGGAAGCAGGCCAGCAGGACGCAGAGCGCGGCGGTGGCGTAGCCGATCGAGCGGCTGGTCACGCCGGTCGCTGCCTGGATCGTCACGTTGGTCGCACTGACATTCGGCGCCGCGGTAGCGGCAAGGCCCGCCAGCATGGTCGCGACGCCGTCGCCCGCGACGCCGCCGGCGATGCTCCTCGGGTCGGGTCGCACCCAGTCCGCGTCGTTCAGCTTCTGCAGCGTGGTCACCAGGCCGACGGTCTTGAGCGAATTGGCGAGCGCGGCGATCAGGAAGGCCGGCAGCAGGACGGGATCGAAGGCGTAGCCGACATGGCCAAGGTCCGGCAGGCCCAGAACGGGCACGGCGGCCAGGTCCGGCCCGGCGTCCCGCGGCAGCAGCCCGGCCCAGGCCGCCGCCGCGGTGCCGGCGAGCATCGCGATCAGCACGCAGGCACCGCGCAGTACGCCCCGGCCCCAGACGCTGAGCGAGACGGCGATCGCCAGCGTCAGCGCGGCGACGCCGAGCGCCATGGGCTCGGGCGGCGCACCGTCCGGCGTGCGCAACAGGGCGCGCACGCCGGTCAGCGTGACGGCCATGCCGATGATGATCACCACGGCGCCCGCGATCTCCGGCGGGAAGAAGGCGCGGGCGCGGTGCAGGGTGCGGGCGAACAGCGCCATGGCGAAGCCGCCCACCAGCGTCATGCCGGCGGCCAGCGGCAGCCCGCCGGATTGCACCGCCAGCAGCGACGGGGCGAGGAAGGTCGCCGAGCCGGTGCCCGGCGCCAGGTAGCCGGCGCCGATGCCCCAGCGGCCGGCCGACTGGATCAGCGCGCTGGCGCCGCAGACCAGGAAGGCCAGGCTCAGCATCGCCGCGGTCTGCGTGGGAGAGGCCTGGACTTCGCGCGCCAGCAGGATCGCGGGATAGACGAAGACCACGATCATCGCCGTCTGCTGCAAGGCGCCGGAGACGAGGACGGCGGGCGTCGGGGTATCGTTCAGGCCGAAGGTGACATCGACCGGCTTACGCATCCCTGCGCCATCCCCCCCGGCGCGCCGACGTGGCGCCGCAGCGTGCGGCGGCGCGATGCACCATGGAAACAATGGCAAGCCGCGCGAGGACCCGGCAAGACCCGCCGGGCCGCCGCGGGTGCCGGCATGAAAAAGGGGCCACCCCTGCGGGCGGCCCCCTTGGTCGTCCGGCGGCGGCGCCGCGCGGCTCAGTGCTTCACGTCGGCCCAGATCTTGCGCTTGACGGCATAGGTCAGGCCGCCGAGCACGATCAGGAACAGGATGATGCGCACGCCCATGGCGCGGCGCTGCTCGAGCTCCGGCTCGGCGGCCCAGGCCAGGAACGCGGTGACGTCGCGGGCCATCGTCTCCACGGTCGCCTCGGTGCCGTCGGCGAATTCCACCTGGCCGGGGTTCAGCACGTTGGGCATCGCGATCTGGTGGCCGGGGAAGTAGGCATTGTAGTTCATGCCGTCCATCAGCGCGAAACCGGCCGGCGGATCCTGGTAGCCGATCAGCAGCGCGCGGACGTAGTCCGCCCCGTCCTTCCGCGCCTTGACCATCACCGACAGGTCGGGCGGGTAGGCGCCGTTGTTGGCCGCGCGGGCCGCCTGCTCGTTGGCGAAGGGCGACCGGAAACGGTCGGAGAGGCGGGCGGGGCGCTGGAACATCTCGCCCTGGTCATTCGGCCCGTCCGTCACCTCGAACTGCGCGGCGATGTTGCGGACCTGCGCCTCGGTCAGGCCGATCTCCAGCAGGTTGCGGTAGGACAGCTGCCGCATCGCGTGGCAGGCAGCGCAAACCTCCTTGTAGACCTGGAAGCCGCGCTGCAGCTGGCCGCGGTCGAAGGTGCCGAACAGCCCGTCGAAGGTGAAGCGGTAGTCGGGGAAGGCGATCGCCGCGCCGGCGGCCTTGGCCGGCGCCGGGCTGAGCGCCGCGGCGGCGCCCAGGACGAGGGCGCCGACGAGGTTGCGGAAGCGCGACATCATGCCTTCTCCATCGGCTTCGCGGCCGCGCCGGCAAGCAGCGGCCCGCCCCCGCGCAGCACGGGCTTGGCGATGCTCTCCGGCAGCGCCAAGGGGCGTTCCAGCCGGCCGAGCAGCGGCAGGATCACGAGGAAATACGCGAAGTAGTAGGCGGTGGCGAAGCGGGCGATCGTGACGTAGACGCCCTCGGCCGGCTTCGCGCCCACCCAGGTCAGGACGCAGAAATTGATGCCCCACAGAACCAGGAACCACTTCGCCACCGGGCGGAAGCGCATGGAGCGCACCGGGGAGGTGTCGAGCCAGGGCAGGATGAACAGGATGGCGATGGAGCCGAACATCAGCACCACGCCGCCCAGCTTGTCAGGCACCGCGCGCAGCACGGCGTAGAAGGGCAGGAAGTACCACTCGGGCACGATGTGCGCCGGCGTCACCAGCGGGTTCGCCGGGATGTAGTTGTCCGGGTGGCCCAGGTAGTTCGGGATGAAGAACACCAGGAAGGCGAAGAAGGCGAAGTAGACGATCAGCCCGACGCTGTCCTTGATGGTGTAGTAGGGGTGGAAGGGCAGCGTGTCCTGCGGGCCCTTCGGGTCGATGCCCAGCGGGTTGTTGGAGCCCGTGATGTGCAGCGCCGCGACGTGCAGGAACACCACGCCCACGATCACGAAGGGCAGCAGGTAGTGCAGGCTGAAGAAGCGGTTCAGGGTGGGGTTGTCCACGCTGAACCCGCCCCACAGCCACACCACGATGCTCTCGCCGAAGACCGGTATGGCGGAGAAGAGGTTGGTGATGACCGTGGCGCCCCAGAAAGACATCTGGCCCCAGGGCAGCACGTAGCCCATGAAGGCCGTGGCCATCATCAGCAGGAAGATCACCACGCCGAGGATCCACAGGATCTCGCGCGGCGCCTTGTAGGACCCGTACCAGAGCCCGCGCCAGATGTGGATGTAGACGACGATGAAGAACATGCTGGCGCCGTTCATGTGCACGTAGCGCAGCAGCCAGCCATAGTTCACGTCGCGCATGATCCGCTCCACGCTGTCGAAGGCGTAGGCGGTGTGCGCGGTGTAGTGCATCGAGAGGAACACGCCGGTCGCGATCATGATCAGAAGGTTGACCATGGCGAGCGCGCCGAAGTTCCAGAAATAGTTGAAGTTCCGGGGCGTCGGGAACGTCCCGTACTCCTTCTGCATCATGGTGAAGACCGGCAGGCGGCTGTCGATCCAGCGCACCACCGGGTTCTTGAAGTCGCTCTGGTGAAGGCCGATGGCCATCTGAGCCTGGCTCCTCGGGTTGTTTCGGTCCGACGGGCGGGCGCGGACCATACCGCGCCCGAGGGGGGTTAGCCTGCTGCCGTCAGCCGATGCGGATCTGCGTCGGAGAGGTGAAGCTGTACTCGGGAACGGCAAGGTTCGTCGGCGCGGGGCCGAGGCGGATCCGACCCGATGTGTCGTAGTGGCTGCCATGGCAGGGGCAGAACCAGCCGCCGTAGTTGCCGCGCGCATCCGTGGTCTTCTGGCCCAGCGGCACGCAACCGAGGTGCGTGCAGACGCCCAGCACGATCAGCCACTGGTCGCGCTGCACGCGGGCCTGGTCGGGCTGCGGATCCTTCAGCTCCGACAGCGGCGTGGCGCGCGCCTGCTGGATCTCCTCCGCCGTGCGGTGGCGAACGAAGACCGGCTTGCCGCGCCAGACCACGGTCACCGCCTGGCCCACCGCCACCGGCGTGAGGTCCACTTCCGTGCTGGCCAGCGCCAGCACGTCGCGCGCCGGGTTCATCGAGCTGATGAAGGGCCAGGCCACCGCGCCGACGCCGACCGCCGCGAAGGCACCGGTGGTCAGCTTCAGGAAGTCCCGGCGGGTCTCGCCTGCCTCGGAAGCGTGTGCGGCGCCACCGTGCGGCGCCATCGCGTCGGCCATCTGTCCGTCCCCTTCCGCGGCGCGGGGCCGGGCAGGAACCCGGGCGGCGCGCAGCGGGCCAAAGCCGCATCCTCAACGGCCGCGTGCGCGACACACCGGCCCGCACGCGCCGCCCGGGGGCGAGCGCAAGCGTCCGGGGCCCGCGG
>NZ_JAPSMD010000281.1 GCF_027856955.1 Falsiroseomonas oryzae
CGGGACTACCTGGCGCGCACCGACGCTGCGCATCGTGGCGGGTTGCTGCGCCGCCTGCACCGCGAGGTCCTGGGCGGGCTACCCGCCATCCGCCCGCCGCAGCGCTGAGCGGCCGCGCCGCAGCGCCGCACGCTCCCGCCACAGCAGCGCCAGCAGCGCAGGGTCCTCCACCAGGTAGCGCCGCGCCAGTCGCCGCGGGTCCTGCGCCAGGCGCCAGGCCCATTCCAGCCCGGCACGCTGCACCGGTCGCGGGGCGCGGACCTCCTCGCCCGACAGGAAGCGCAGGCTCGCACCGACGCAGAGCGCCGTGCCTGTCGCCCGGCCGCGCCGCGCGGCCTCGCGTGCGACGATCTCCTGCCGGGGCGATCCGACGCAGAGGAAGGTGAAGCGCGCCCGCGCCGCCTCGACGAAGGCGACCGCCTCGGCCAGCGCCGCGGGGTCGGTGTCGAAGCCCATCGGCGGGTCGTGGTGCAGCACGTCGCGCAGCCCGAAGCGCACAGCGACGGCCGAGACCGTCACGGGCGTCGCGCCCACCACGGCGATGCGGTCGGCGGGCGTCACGACCTCCGACATCAGCCGCGCGGTCAGGTCGCTGCCCGGTACCACCGGGGGCGTCGGCAGTCCCATGGCCAGCGCAAGCCGCGCGACGACGCGACTGTCCAGCAGCCGCCAGGCGGCCTCCCGGTAGAGCGGGCCGTAGCGCGCGGGTTCGCGCGCCAGGCGCACCAGGTGGTCGGCGTTCGGCGTGACGAGGTAGGCCAGCGGCGCAGCGGCCGGACGCGCCGCCAGCGTCGCCAGCATCGCCTCCGTGCCGAGCCCGGTGAACTCCAGCCCGAGCAGCGCGGTCATGCGGCTTGCGACGCCGCGACCGCTGCCGGCCGGTCAGAGCGCAATGCGCAGCCGCAGGGCGAGCAGGTCGCGGTCGTATTCCTGGATGCCGGTGGAGGCATCGATCCGGCGCACATGCTGGTAGGAGCCCACCAGGGACAGGTTGCGGTTGATCAGCCATCGCGCCGAGAGGATCGCGTAGCCGTCGGTGGCCTCCTGGCTCGGCTGCTCGTATTCGCGCCGGTCGACGCCGAGTTCCGCGCTGAGGATCACGTTGCGGAGGTATTCGTGGTCCACCCGCACCTGTCCCTGCGTGCGCGTGTAGGAGACCGCGTTGTTCCGGATGGATTCCTCGATCGTGCGCCGGGCGCCGAAGGTGACGGTCGTCAGCAGCGTCGGCTGCCAGGTGACCTCGGCCTCGAAGGCCGGCCCCGAGAGGTTCTTCAACTGCGGGCCGTCGTAATCGCGCTGCCGGTAGCCGACGGCGATCCGGAACGCCCAGATGCCGTCGAAATCGTAGGTCGCGCCGGCGAGAACCTCCCACGTCTTGCTGTCGCGGAAGCTCTGCGCGCTGTCGTCGTAGCGGATGTCCTGGAACCGCCCGATGACGTTGACGTAGCGCCCCGGGCCGACCTCGTAGTTGACACCGAGCGCGCCGATGAGGGAGCGGAAGTCGTAGCGGGCCACGTCGCCGGGCGGCGGCTGCCCGGGCGTGGTCGGCGGGCCTGATTCGACGTCCTCGTAGCTGTAGCCGCGGTAATTCCCCAGCGCGACGAGGCCAACCCGGTTGAAGCGCGTCTGCGCCTGCACCTGCGCCTCGTTGTAGTAGTAGGGAACGGGACGCGTCAGCCCGGCCTCCTGCACGTCGACGTTGGAGGTGTCGAGGTGCTCCTGCACGCGGTTGAGCCGCACCTCGACGTTGCTGTCGGGCGTCACGTCGTAGCGGCCGAAGGCACCGACGGCGTAGTCGGTCCAGTCCAGATCGCGGTTGTCGAAGTAGCGGCGGTGCTGGATCCGGCCGGTCAGGCCGAGCGCATGGGTGCTCCAGTCGCTCTGCACCGCGGCGTCGGCGCCGATGTCGGTGAAGCCGTCCGACTGCCGGTTGTTCTTCGTCGCGAAGAGGTTGCTGTCGTAGCCGATGCCGAGATCCGCGCCGGCGCTGACCCGGAAACCGTCGAGCCTGACGCCGAGGGGGTCGAAATCCGCCCGGGGCCTTTCCAGGACGGTCACGCCCCGCGCCGCCTCGCCCCGGGGCACGGCCTGCGCCCCCGCCAGGTCCGGCACGACGAAAACTCCCATCCCGGCAACGATAACGAGGCGGTGCATTTGCAAACGTGCAACTCCTTTTCTTTGTGCCCCCGTCCGCTCGTGCTACCACACCGCCCTGGACGCGACTCATCAACGGAACGGCAACCCCCGATCACGATGATTTCACCGCCCAACGAACGAAAAATGCCATGACGGCCACAGCGCAAGCCCCAGGTGCGGAGGCGCCTGCCGACCGGTCCGGAGCTGGACCGGGCGCGGCGCCGCGTACCGCCGGCCCCGCCGGGCCACGTCCGGCCGAGGTCCTGACCGCCGGTCCGTCGCTGCGGGATTTCGTGACGGCGCCGGACCACCGGTTGCGGGATCTGCTGGCTTTCGGCATGGCTGTCGAAGCTGGCCGGCCCCTCGGGCCGGATGGCGCGGAGGGCATGCGTCGGCAGGCCGAGGCCGATCTGCAGGCGCACGCGTTCCGCGTCCTGCACAACCAGGTCGAGGCGATCCGGCGACAGGCCATGGAAGAGCAGATGGCCCGCATGTCGCGCGGCCAGTCCTTCGTCCGGCTGGTCCTCGCGAACCTCGTCGCGCTGATCCTGGCCGGCGTGATCGCCTTCGTCGCCTGGACGGCAGAGCCCGGGCTGGCGAGCTACGTGACCGACACCCTTGCGCAGTTCCTTGCGCAGTTCTCCGCGAGGCCCTGAACCGCATGCTGCGCCCGATGCCGCTGAACCTGGGCTATCCCGAGAAGCCCGGCGAGACCGTCCTGTCCAAGGCGGTCTCCGCCTGCCGTCGCCAGTTCGGCACGGTGGCCGTGTTCAGCGGCATGGTGAACCTGCTGCAGCTCACCGTCTCGCTCTACATGATGCAGGTGTTCGACCGCGTGCTCTCCACGCGCAGCCTGGACACCCTCTACTACCTCACCGCCATCGCGCTCTTCGCGCTGCTGGTGATGGCGATCCTGGACGGGCTGCGCGGCCAGGTGATGCAGCGGGTCGCCGGCTGGATCGAGGGCAAGGCCGCGCCCGAGGCCTTCATCCGCGCCATCGAGAGCCAGCTGCGCAACCGCCCCTACCGGATGGAGGCGCTGCGCGACCTCTCGGTCTGCCGCGGCTGGCTCGGCTCGCCGGCCTCGCTGACACTGTTCGACGTGCCCTGGGTGCCGATCTACCTCGCGGTGATCTTCATCCTGCATCCCGTCCTCGGCTGGATCGCCTTCCTGGGCGCGCTGGCGCTGTTCGTGCTGACGTTGGCCAATGAATGGGCGACCGGCGCGCTGGTCCGCCAGGCCTCGACCGGCGCCATGGCCAGCCAGCGCCGCGCAGAGAGCATGGTGCGGAACGCCGAGGTGATCGACAGCATGGGCATGGGCCCTGCGGTCATGCAGCGTTGGCGCGAAGGGCTCGCGGCGTCGCTGCCGCCGCAGGAGCGCGCGGCGGACCGCGCGGCCTTCCTGCTCTCGATCACCCGCTTCTTCCGCCTGGCCGTGCAGGTGGCCGTGCTCGGGGTGGGTGCGCTCCTGGTGCTGGAGCAGTCGCTGACGGCCGGCGCCTCCATCGCCGCCTCCATCATCATGGGCCGCGCGCTGGCGCCGGTGGAGCAGATGATCGGCGGGTGGAAGCAGCTGGTGCAGGCGCGCGCCGCCTATCGCCGGCTGCTCGGCTTCCTGGCGCTGCCGCGCCTGCGACCGCCAGGCATGGCCCTGCCCGAGCCGACCGGCCGCATGGCGGCGGAGCGCGTGACCTTCGGCTTCCCCGGACAGCCCGTGGCCATCATCAAGGGCGTGTCGTTCAGCCTCGCCGCCGGCGAATCGCTGGCGGTCATCGGCCCCTCCGCGGCCGGCAAGACAACACTGATCCGCCTGCTGATCGGCACGCTGCAGCCTTCCGCCGGCACGGTGCGGCTGGACGGCGCCGATGTCTTCACCTGGATGCGCGAGGATTTCGGCCGCTACGTCGGCTACCTGCCGCAGGACGTGGAGCTGTTCGACGGCACCGTGCTGCGCAACATCGCGCGCATGGGCGACGCCGACCCCGAGATGGTCTTCGAGGCGGCGCGGATCGCCGGCTGCCACGAGATGATCCTGCGCCTGCCGCAGGGCTACGACACCGAGATCGGCGATGGCGGCCAGCACCTCTCGGGCGGGCAGCGCCAGCTCATCGGCCTGGCGCGCGCCATGTTCGGCAACCCGAAGCTGGTGGTGCTGGACGAGCCGAACTCCAACCTCGACGGCGACGCCGAGCAGTCGCTGATCCGCGGCCTCGAGGACCTCAAGCGCCGCGGCACGACGGTGATCCTGGTCTCGCACCGCCCGACGCTGGTGCAGGGCGTGGACAAGGTGCTGCTGATGCGTGACGGCGCGGTCGAGGCCTTCGGCCCGCGCGCCGAGGTGCTGAAGCGCCTGGTGCAGCAGCAGAGCCGGCCCGCCGAAGTCACCGCAGGCCGCGCATAGGGCATCCCGCGATGAGTGAGACCACCCTGCCCCGCAACGCGGTCGTGCCGCAGCCGGCCGGCCGCCCCCCCGCACTGTGGCAGCCGCCGCAGGAGATGCTGATCCTCGACGCGCCGCGGCCGCGCACGCGCGCGCCGATGCTGCTCGGCTGGTTCGTCGTGGTGGCCTTCGTCGTCGGACTGGGCGGCTGGGCCGCGCTGACGCCACTGGCCGAGGCCGCGATCGCCGGCGGCCTGCTGAAGGTGGAAGGCACGCGCCGCACCATCCAGCACTTCGAAGGCGGCATCGTGCGCGAGATCCTGGTGCGCGAGGGCGACAGCGTGCAGGAAGGCCAGGCGCTGATCCGGCTGGAGCAGCCGCAGGCGCTGCAGCAGACCGAGACGCTGCGCAGCCAGCGCTGGGCGCTGATGGCGCAGGATTCGCGGCTGGTGGCGGAGCTGGCGGGGGCGGCCGCCGTGGCGTTCCCGCGCGAGTTGCTGGGGGCCGAGGCGGCGCGCGCGCAGGACGCGGTCGCCGGGCAGCGCGCGCTGTTCGAGGCGCGGCGCATCGCCTTCGACAGCCAGATGAACGTGCTGCGCGCCCGCATCGAGCAGTTCCAGGCGCAGATCGGCTCGGCCGAATCGCAGCGCACGGCGCAGACGCGCATGCTGGTGCTGCTGCGCGCCGAGGAGGAGAACACCGCCGTCCTGCTGCGCCAGGGCCTGGCACGCCTGCCCCAGCTGCTGGCCATCCAGCGCCAGGTCGCCTCCACCGAGGGCAACGTGGCCGACATCGGCAGCCAGATCGAGCGGTCGCGCGCGCAGATCGCCGAGGCCGAGCGCGAGATGCGGCGTCTGCGCGATCAGCGCATGCAGGAGGTCTCGACCGAGCTTCGCGAGGTGCGCGTGCGCCTGGCCGAGGCCGAGGAGCGTCTGCGGGCCGCGGAGAACGTCTCGACCCGGCTCGAGATCACGGCGCCGGAGGCCGGGACGGTGCTGAACCTCCGCGTCTTCACCGTCGGCGCCGTCGTGCGCGCCGGCGACCCCGTGATGGACCTCGTGCCGCATCGCGACCGCATCATCGCCGAGGTCAATGTCCAGCCGAACGACATCGAGACGGTGCATCCCGGCCTGGTCGCGGAAGTGCGGCTGCCGGCCTTCAAGTCGCGGACGGTGCCCTACCTGCACGGTCACGTGACCTTCGTCGCCTCCGATGTCACGCAGGACGACCGCCGGGGCACCGCCTACTACCGCGTGCACATCGAGATCGACGAGGACCAGCTGCGCGCGCTGGACGGCGTGACGCTGCGGCCCGGCATGATGGTGGAGGCGCAGATCCAGACCGGCAGCCGGTCCTTCGGGCGCTACCTGCTGCAGCCCGTCTTCGACAGCTTCCACCGCGCCTTCCGCGAGCAGTAGTCGCGGCCGCAGCCGCCCGCGCGACGGCCCGGCTGCGGAACACATCGGCGTGCCCCGGCTGGCGGCGCTGCGCGCCAGCGTCCATAACCCCTTGGATCAGGAACCCCGGACATGACGGCCACCCCCATCCTCTTCGGCGACGGCATCATCGACGTGCACGTCGCCAACGGAGTTGCGCGCATCACCATCGGTGCTGCGACCACGCAGCAGGAGGCGAAGCCCTCGCCGACCGGCACGCTTGTCGTTCCCGTGATGCAGCTGCCGGTCTTCGCCCGCGTGTTCGGCGAGGTGACGCGCCAGGTGGAGCAGCGCGCCAAGGACGCGTTGGCCCAGGCCCAGGCCAAGGCCGCCGGGACCGGCGGATCGGCCGAGCCGGCGGCGGGCGACCAGGTCACCGGCGCGTTCCGATTCAACGGATGAGTCCGCTGCGGTGAGCCCGCCGACAGGTCTCGCCGCCGTCATCTGCACGCATGCGCGGCCGAACTATCTTGCCGCCTGCCTCGAAGGCCTCGTCGCACAGCAGGGGCCGCCCCCGGCGCTGCTCGTCGTCGACAGCGCCTCTCCGCCGCCGGCGGCCGCCGAGATCGCGAGCCTTGCCAAGGCGGCCGGCGCGGCGCTGATCCGCGCCGACCGGCCCGGCCTGTCCCATGCGCGCAACCTGGGGCTCGCCGCCTCGCGCGCCCCCTGGACGGCCTTCCTGGACGACGACGCGGTCCCGGCCGCGGACTGGACCCGCCGCATGGCCGAGGCGATCGCCGGCATGCCACCCGCTGCCGCAGCCCTTGGCGGCCGCATCCTGCCGCACTGGGAAGGACCGCTGCCGCCCTGGTGGCCGGAGACGCTGCGCGGCGTGCTGACCATCGTCGAATGGGAAGGCCGCGGCGAGGCAGGCCGCGACCTGCCGGCGGGCGTCGCCGTCTACGGCGCGAACATGGCCTTCCGCACCCGCGCGCTGCGCGACATCGGCGGCTTCCCGGAAGGACTCGGCCGGATCGGCGACCGTCTGCTCTCGGGCGAGGAGGTCGAGGTCCTGGACCGGCTGCGCGCGGGCGGGCTGCGCGTGTTCTACGACGGCCGGGTCACCGTGCGGCACAGCATCCAGCGGGAGCGGCTGCGCCCGGACTGGCTGCTCTCCCGCCTGCACTGGCAGGGCGCGACCGATGCGCTGCGCGACCGCCGGCGCGGCACCGCGCACCGGGCGCCGCGCGCCGCGGCGAAGCTGCTGGTGCAGGCGCCGCTGCTGCTCTGGCCGCCGCACTCGCCCAGTTTACTCCGCGCGCGCTGCG
>NZ_JAPSMD010000282.1 GCF_027856955.1 Falsiroseomonas oryzae
CGCGGCCGTCGCGCCAGGCGATCCGGGCGTTGTCCAGGCGCAGCGCACCGAGGTCGAAGCCGAGCGGCCGGCCCGGCTCCGCCGGCGCGGCGGGTGCGGCAGGCTGCGACGGCGCTCCGGGCTGCGCCGGGCGGAACTGCCAGTTGCCGCGGCCCTGCGCGTCGGTCTCCAGCAGCAGGTCGGGACGCTCCAGTACGACGCGGGCGATCTCGACGCGGCGGGAGAGCAGCGGCAGCAGGGCGGCCTGCACCTCCACCCGCTGCGCCGTCAGCATCTCCGGCCGGCTGCCGCCCTCCATGTTGGCGAGCGCGACGTCGCGCAGCTCGACGGTCGGGCGCAGCGAGAGGGCCAGGCCGATGTCGCCCACCGTGAAGCGCCGGCCGGTGGCGGATTCGACGGCGGCCACGAGACGCGGACGCAGCACTTCGGGGTTCACGAAGGCGCGGAGCGCGAGGAAGCCCGCAAGGGGGATCGCGACGACGACGCCCAGCAGGATCCAGGGCCAGCGGCGGCGGCGCGGTGTCGGTTCGGTCATGGCGGTCCCTCTCGGCGCAGGGTCAACGCGCGAGCCGGCTGCCCGGAGGCGCGATCAGGCGATGCGGCGGGGCTTCGGGGTGCGCGGAGCCTCGAAGCCGAAGAAGGCGAAGGTCTCCTTCATGTGGGGCGGGATCGGCGCCGCCACCTCCAGCGTGCCGCCGGCCGGGTGGGGCAGCTTCAGGGCGCGGGCGTGCAGGTGCAGCTGGCCGGGCAGGCCATCCATGTGCGCGGCGGCACCGCCGTACTTGCCGTCGCCCAGGATCGGGCAGCCCAGCGCCTCCGCGGCATGCACGCGCAGCTGGTGGGTGCGGCCGGTGATCGGCTTCATCTCCACCCAGGCGGCGCGGCGGCGCGCGGCGTCCAGGATGCGGAAATCCGTCACCGCGCGGGCGGCGTCCCGGTCGCCGGGGTCGGCCGCGGTGGTGCGCTCCCCGCGCGGGCCGGCCTGCTTGACCAGCGGCAGGTCGATGCGGCCGGCGGGCGGCGTCGGCTCCCCGACCGTCACCGCCCAGTAGGTCTTCTCCACGTCGCGGCCGCGGAAGGCGGCGGCGAGCTTCGCGGCGGCGGCGGCGTTGCGCGCCAGCACCAGCACGCCGGAGGTGTCGCGGTCCAGCCGGTGCACCAGGCGCGGCCGCTCCGCGGCATCGAAGCGCAGCGCGTCCAGCATACCGTCCAGGTGCTTCGCGATCCCCGGGCCACCCTGCACCGGCAGGCCATGCGGCTTGTCCAGCACCAGCACGTCGCGGTCGCGATGGATCACCATCGCCTCCAGCGCCTTCGCCTCACGCGCATCGAGCGGCCTGGCGGCGCGGGGGCGCTGGTCGGGCGCGGGCGCATCGGGCAGGGGCGGGATGCGGATCTCCTGCCCGGGGGCCAGGCGGGTGTTCGCTTCCGCCCGCTTGCCGTCCACGCGCACCTGGCCGGTGCGCAGCATCTTCTGCAGCGCCCCCTGGGTGAGCGCGGGGAAGTGGCGGCGGAACCAGCGATCGAGTCGGGTGTCGCCCTCGTCAGCGGCGACCTGGCGGGTCTGGACGGTCATGTCGGGGGCAAGGCTAGCGTCTGATCCGCGGAGGCGGAACGCCGAAGCGGTGAATCAGCCGCTCCACGAGCGACGTCTGATCCGCGGAGGCGGAACGCCGGAGCGGTGAATCAGCCGCTCCACGAGCGATGTCTGATTCGCGGAGGCGGGACGCCGAGGCGCCGAATCGGTCGCTCAAGGGTGGCTGCAGCGTGCTCCATCCGCACGGAGCGCGCTGCAGCAGGCCTGGCCCCGTTCCTCACCCCGGCGCCCGGGCGGCGGCCAGCGCGCGCGCGGCTTCGCACAGCGCGGTCAGGCCGCTCTCCGGCAGGTCGTCCGTGGTGCGGACGAGGTCGAGCAGCATGCGCGGCCGGGTGGGCAGCACCGGGCGATAGGGCCCGGCCGCCGCCTCCAGCTCCTCGAAGAACCAGGCGGGGGAGACGCCAAGCGCGGCGGCAAGCTCCGGCAGGCGGGCGGCGGGGATGCCGTTCAGCCCGGCCTCGTATTTCCTCGCCTGCTGCACCGAGATGCCGAGCGCGGCGGCGAGCTCGGCCAGCGAAAGGCCGCGCTGCACGCGGCGTTCCCGCATGCGGCGGCCGACATGCCGGTCGGCCAGCGCGCTGGTGGTGGGGTTGTCCTGCATGGCGGCGGACACGTTATGGCGGCCCGGCCAGGCGGGACGCGGCGGCCATGCCCGGGCTCATTGCCAGAAGCTCGGCTCGCCGAGGCCGGCCTCGATGCGCGCGGCGACGTCCTCGAGCGTGATCTGGCCTGCCGCCACCTGGTTCCGCCATGACCCCTCCCAGGTGCCGTCATTCTCGATGTAGCGCTGGGCTGCCGCGAGCCAGTCGAAGCCGTCGGCCGTGGGCGCGACGGCGGCATCGGCAGGTGCCGCGAGCATCGGCGCGGACTCGGTGCCCTGGCCGGGTGTCCAGGCGGAGACCTTCACCCAGTCCACCTCGATCTCCACGCGGCCGGGCGTGGAACCGTCCGGCCCGCCGCCGAACCAATGCTCCCACGCGCCCATCACCTGGCCCTGCATGCTGAAGGACATCGGCTGGCTGGGCACGTCCGTGGTGATGTAGCCCTTCTGCTGCCCGTCCACGAACAGCTTCAGCTCGCCCGGCGTCCAGTCGAGGCGATAGGTGTGCCAGTCCGCGACGTTGACGTCGATGTACTGCGTGACGTTGGGATCGCCGTGGTTGGTGAAGCCGAAGGATTCGCGCTGCGGCCGATTGGTCTCGATGATGTCGACCTCGTCGGTCCACTCGTTGCTCGACGGCCAGAGCAGCACCACGCCTGCCGTGCCCTGGCCCGGATCGAAGCGCGCGCGGAACTCGTAGCTGCCATAGGTCTGGCCGTCGGGGATGGTCGAGGTGCCGCCGGAGACCCAGCTGCCGCCCTCGAGTTCGGTGGCGATCGTCAGCCTGCCGTCGGCCACCTCGAGCTGGGAGGGATCCCAGCGGAACATGCCGTTGCCGTATTGGCCGGAATAGGCCGCCTTCCAGATGCCGCGGTCGAGTGTCGAGCCGTCGAAATCGTCCCGGAAGACCTGGGTGAAATCGGACATGTGACTTGGTCCCTGCGTAGTTGGGGGACCTCCGGAGGCCGGGAGCGTTGTAGGTGTATCGGTGCGTTGGCGTCCATCCGCAGACGCCCCCTGCGCGGGTTCAAAGAGGGCGCGGGCTGGTTTCGACCGGCGGTTGAACGAGCATTCCCCGTCAGCGTCTCACCAGCCACCACGCCAGCGCGAAGGCTGCGAGGCCGAGGCCGAGCGAGGCCGCCACGTAGAGCACGGCATAACCTGGCCCGCGCGCGTAGAGCGTCGCCGTCTCCAGGCTGAAGGCGGAGAAGGTGGTGAAGCCGCCGAGGAAGCCGGTGACGAGCAGCAGCCGCGCGCTGCCCTGCACCCCGAGCCCCGCCGCGACGCCGATCGCCGCGCTGCCCAGGATGTTCACCGCCAGCGTGCCCCACGGGAACCCCGCGCCAAAGGCCGTGACCGAAAGTACGGAAACCAGGTAGCGCGCGACCGACCCCGCTGCGCCGCCGAGGGCGACGAGCAGCAGCGCCACGGGCGACACGGCGGTCACCGCTTGCGTGCCCTGCGCGCGCGCAGCTGGTCCCATTCGCGCAGCCGCGCCGCAACGGCTGCTTCCGCGCCGCGCTCGGTCGGCGCGTAGAAGCGGCGGCGCTCCATCCCCTCGGGCCAGTAGTCGGCGCCGGAGAAGCCTTCCTCCGCATTATGGTCGTATTCGTAGCCGGCGCCGTAGCCGAGTTCCTGCATCAGCTTCGTCGGCGCGTTGAGGATGTGCGATGGCGGCATCAGGCTGCCCGTCTCCTTCGCCGCGCGCATCGCCGCGCCGAAGGCGGCATAGACGGCGTTCGACTTCGGCGCGGTGGCGAGGTGCACGACCAGCTGCGCCAGCGCCAGCTCGCCTTCCGGGCTGCCGAGGCGCTCATAGGTCTCCCAGGCGGCGACCGCGAGCGGCAGGGCGCGGGGATCGGCCATGCCGACATCCTCGGCCGCGAAGCGGGTCAGGCGGCGGGCGATGTAGCGCGGGTCCTCCCCGCCGGTCAGCATGCGGGCGAACCAGTAGAGCGCCGCGTCGGGGTCGCTGCCGCGCATCGACTTGTGGAGCGCGGAGATGAGGTTGAAGTGTTCCTCCCGGTCCTTGTCGTAGAGCGCGGCCCGCTTGGCGAGCAGGTTGGCGAGCGCGACGGGGTCCAGCGCCTCGCCGCCCGGCGGGATGGCCAGCAGCTGCTCCGCCATGTTCAGCAGGTAGCGTCCGTCGCCATCGGCCATGGCGCGCAGGCTGGCGCGGGCTTCCGGCGTCAGCGGCAGCGTCCGGTCCTCGGCCGCCTCGGCGCGGGCGAGCAGCCGCTCCATCGCGTCGTCGTCCAGGCGCTTCAGCACCAGCACCTGGCAGCGGGAGAGGAGCGCGCCGTTCAGCGCGAAGGACGGGTTCTCCGTGGTGGCGCCGACCAGCGTCACGGTGCCGTCCTCCACCACCGGCAGGAAGCCGTCCTGCTGGGCGCGGTTGAAGCGGTGGATCTCGTCCACGAAGAGCAGCGTCCCCCTGCCCTTCCGCCGTCGGTCGCGGGCGTCGTCGAAGGCGCGCTTGAGGTCGGCGACGCCCGAGAACACCGCCGAGAGCGCGTGGAAGGAGAGCCCCGCCGCCTCCGCCAGCAGCCGCGCGATGGTGGTCTTGCCCACGCCGGGCGGCCCCCAGAGGATCAGCGAGGGCAGCGTGCCGCGCGCCAGCATCAGCGTGAGGGTGCCGGCCGGGCCGAGCAGGTGGTCCTGGCCGATCACCTCCGCCAGGGCGCGCGGCCGCAGCCGGTCCGCCAGCGGGCGCGGGCCGGCGGGTTGCGCGGCATGCGGCTCGGGGTCGCCGAACAGGTCGGGCGCGTCGTCGCGGCGGGCAGCCATGGCCGGAGACTACACCCCGCCCGCTGGGCGGGCGAACCATGGCCGTCATCGTTCCGACCCTTGACCCGCGAGGGCCTTGCGCGGCACGCGAGGGGCATGCGCCGACGCACTCTCCTCACCCTGCCCCTTGCCCTGCCCCTTGGGGCACCCGCCATCGCACAGGCCCAGGACCGGCCGGTGCGCCTGGTCATCGCCTTCCCACCGGGCGGCAGCACCGACATCCTCGGCCGCCTGATCGCGCCGCGGATGGGCGAGCTGCTGGGCGCCACGGTGACGCCGGAGAACCGCTCCGGCGCGTCCGGCGCGGTGGGGGCCGGGTATGTCGCGCAATCGGCGCCGGACGGGGCCACGCTGCTGGTCGATTCGGGCGGGCAGACGGTGAACCCGTTCCTGATGCGCGGACTCGCCTTCGATTATGTGCGCGACCTGGCGCCGGTCACGCTGCTGGCGACGCTGCCGCTGCTGCTGGTGGTGCGGGCGGAGTTCGGCCCGGCGACGCTGCCGGACCTGCTGGCGCGGCTGCGGGCGGAACCGGCGCAGGCGCGCTACGGCAGCGTGGGCATCGGCGCGCGCACCCATCTGGCGATGGCGCAGCTGCTGCGCCGCGCCGGCATCGCCGGCGAGCACGTGCCCTATCGCGGCGGGGCGGACCAGATCGCGGGGCTGCTGCGCGGCGACGTGCCGATGGGCTTCACCTCCGTCGCGCTGGCCGCGCCGTTGATCCGCGACGGGCGGGTGAAGGCGGTGGCGCTCTCCGCCGCCGCGCGCAGCCCTCTGCTGCCTGAGCTGCCGACCGTCGCGGAGCAGGGCTTTCCCGGCTTCGGGATGGGCGACTGGCTCGGTCTGCTGGCGCCTGCGGGCACCCCGGCGCCGGTGGTCGCGCGGATCGCGGCGGCGGCGGCGGATGCGATGGGCCAGCCGGCGCTGCGGCCGCGGCTCGATGCGCTGGGCCTGCAGCCGGCGGCGGAAGGGCCGGAGGCCTTCGCGCGCTTCCTGGCCGCGGAGCGGGCGGAGATGGAGGCGCTGATCCGCGCCGAAGGCGTGCGCCTCGACAGCTGAGCGGCTGCCTGCGAGCATCGGCGGCGGGGAGGACCACGTCGCATGCATCGCCGAACGCTGCTGGCTGCCACCGCGGCCACGCTCGCCACGCCGGCCCTCGCGCAGGCGCCGTGGTCGCCCTCGCGCCCGATGCGGCTGATCGCGCCCTATCCGCCGGGCGGCGGCGTCGATACCACCTCCCGCCTGCTGGCCGGGCCGATGGGCGCCTTCCTGGGCCAGCCCGTCGTGGTGGAGAACCGCGCCGGCGCGGGCGGGTCGATCGGCGCGGCGGAGCTGGCGCGGGCGGCGCCGGACGGCCAGACCATCATGATCGACGCGATGGCGCATACGGTGAACCCGTCGCTGATCCGCGGCCTGCCCTTCGACTACGCCACCGCCTTCACGCCGATCAGCCAGGTGGTGGTGCTGCCGCAGATCCTGGTGATCAACCCGCAGGTGCCGGCGCGGACGCTGGCGGAGTTCGTCGCCTGGGTGAAGGCGCGGCCGGGGCAGCTCTCCTACGGATCCTCGGGCAATGCGACGGCGGCGCATCTGGCGGCGGCGCTGTTCGTGGCGCGGGCCGGCCTCGACATCCAGCACGTCCCCTATCGCGGCGGCACGCCGGCGCTGCAGGACCTGCTGGGCGGCGCCATCGCCTTCGTCTTCGGCACCGTCTCCTCCTCGCTGCAGCTGGCGCGGGAGGGGCGGCTGCGCGCGCTGGCGGTCTCCACCGCGCAGCGCGTCGCCTCCCTGCCGGAGGTGCCGACCGTCGCGGAGCAGGGCTTCCCGGGCTACGAGCTGAACGAGTGGAACGGGCTGTACGCGCCCGCCGGCCTGCCGGCGCCGGTGACGGAACGGCTGCACGCCGCGGCGATCCATGCGCTGAACGACGCCACCGTGCGCCAGCGGCTGGACGCGCTGGGCGCCCTGCCGGTGGGCAGCGCGCCGGCCGATTTCGCGCGGTATGTCGCGGAGCAGCGGGCTGCGATGGCGGAGCTGGTGCGGACCGCGCGGATCGAGGCGGGTTGACGGGGCGGTCCGGTCGGCCGATCTGGCCCGCAACGACAGAGGAGCCGCCGCCCATGCCGACCCGCCGCGCCATCCTGGCCGCGCCCGCCGTGCTCGCCCTGCCCGCCGCCGCGC
>NZ_JAPSMD010000283.1 GCF_027856955.1 Falsiroseomonas oryzae
CCGGGCCGGGCAGGAAGCCCGCCACGCCGAGCCCGGTGCCCGGCCCGAGCACCAGCATGGGCGCCGCCGTGTCGCGCCGCCCGCCGCCGATGGGTCGCAAGTCGGCCGGCGCCAGGTGGGGCAGGGCGTGCGCCTGGGCCAGGAAGTCGTTCACCAGCCGCACCCGCGCGAAGCCGAAGCGCGCAGCGATCGGCGCGGTGGCCACTTTCCAGGGCGCGTTGGTCAGGCGCACGGGCTCGTGCAGCACCGGCCCGGCGAGCGCCAGCACGGCCTGTTGCACGCCGCCGCCCGGCGCCAGCCGCGCCAGCGCCGCCGCGATCGCGTCCTCCACCGTGGCGAAGGCGGCCACCGGCAGCACCAGCGGGGCACCCGGGCTGCCGTCCAGCAGCGCAAAGCGCGCGTTGGTGCCGCCGATGTCGGCGAGCAGCGCCCTCAAGCCGCGCTCACGCTCATCGATTGGGCCGCTGCGCCATGACGAAGGCGGCGATGTCCGCGGCCTGCCGCGCCGTCAGCCCGTGGTCCGGCATGCCGGCATGCGGCAGGCGGATGAAGGTTGCGACCCCCTCCGCGCTGGCATTCGGCCGGGCAGCGATGGCAGGGAAGGAGGCCACGGCATCGGCCGCCGGCCCCGGCCCGCCGGCCGAGATCCGGTGGCAGTTGGCGCACCAGGTGGCGGCCAGGCGCCCGCCCTCCACCGGGTCCGCGGTCTGCGCCAGCGCCGGCGCGGCGAGCAGCAGGAAGGGCAGCAGCCAGCGCATCGCGCGCCTCCTCAATACGTTGCACGCCCGCCCGAGACGTCGAACACCGCCCCGGTCGAGAAGGAGCAGTCCGGGCTCGCCAGCCAGCAGATCAGCGCGGCGATCTCCTCCACCTCCACGAAGCGGCCCATCGGGATCTTGGACAGCATGAAGGCGATGTGCTGTTCGGTCATCTGCGCGAAGATGTCGGTCTTGGCCGCCGCGGGCGTGACGCAGTTCACCAGCACGCCCCGCGTCGCGACCTCCTTCGCCAGGGACTTGGTGAAGCCGATCAGTCCCGCCTTGGAGGCGCTGTAGTGCGCCGCGTTCGGGTTGCCCTCCTTCCCCGCGACGGAGGCGACGTTCACCACGCGCCCCCAGCCGTTCGAGAGCAGGTGCGGCATGATCGCGGAGGCGACGATGAAGGGCGCATTCAGGTTCACGTCGATCACCCGGCGCCATTGCGCGGCCGGGATCTCCCAGCTCGGCATGTTGCCGCCCGTGATGCCGGCGTTGTTCACCAGGATGTCCACCTTGCCGTGCGCGGCGAGGATGCTGGTGGTGGCCTGCGCCACCGCGGCCTCGTCCGTCAGGTCCAGCACTTCCGCCGTGACCGTGCCGTCGGCGGCCAGCGCGGCGCGGCTCTCCTCGGTCTTGGCGGGGTCCATGTCCCAGATGGCCACCCTGGCGCCAGAGGCGACCATGCGCCGCGCGACGGCCAGCCCGATGCCGCGCGCGCCGCCCGTGACGATCGCGACGCGGCCGGCCAGGTCCAGCTTGTTCATTCTACGCCTCCCATGCGATTCACGCCTCCGGTGCTCGTCGCCCTGCGGGCGCCTGTGCCCTGCGGCGACCGCATGGGCACCTCCGCTCCGTGAAGCTCACCCGCGCCCGACGAAGGGCATCTTGGTGGCCATGATCGTCATGGTCAGCACGTTGGTTTCCAGCGGCCAGGCCGCCATCTGCGCCACCGCCTTGCCCACGTGGTTCACGTCCATCAGCGGCTCAGCCTTGATCGACCAGTCGGCCTGCGGCACGCCCTTGGCCATGCGCTCGGCCATCGCCGTCATCGCATTGCCGATGTCGATCTGGCCGACCGCGATGTCGAAGCGCCGCCCGTCCAGGTTCATGGACTTGGTCAGCCCGGTGACCGCGTGCTTGGTGGCCGTGTAGGGCGCGCTGCCCGGCCGCGGCGCATGCGCGCTGATCGAGCCGTTGTTGATGATGCGCCCGCCCTGCGGCGACTGGTCCTTCATCATGCGGAAGGCCGCGTGGCCGCACAGGAACATCCCGTTGAGGTTCACAGCGACCACCTTGAGCCACTGGTCGGCGGTCAGCTCCTCGAAGGGCGTGCCCGGCACGTTGGTGCCGGCATTGTTGAACAGCAGGTCGAGCCGCCCGAAGGCGCCCTTGAGCTTCGCGAAGGCGCCTTCCACTGCCGCGGGGTCGCTGACATCGGCCGACAGCACCAGGGTCCGCGCGCCCTTGCACAGCCCCGCCGTCTCCTCCAGCGCGTCGGCCCGCCGGCCGAGCAGACCAACGGCCCAGCCTTCCGCCGCCAGCGCCAGCGCCGCCGCGCGCCCGACGCCCGAGCCCGCCCCGGTGACCAGCGCGAACCTCTCTGCCATGGACCTTCCCCCGACCGATGTTGATGCGCGGAGGGTGCCCGCCGGGGCCGGCCGTGTCCAGGCACGCGCGGGCCAGCCATGACGCCGCCGTCACGCGCGCGCCCTTGCGGGGCGGACCGTTCCAGTGTGATAGCGAACACGAATCGCAGGACCTCCCCGGACCCTCATGAGCATCCACGCCGCGCTCACCCACAGGACGCGCTACGACTACGACCGGCTCGTCGGCCTCTCGCCCCAGCTGATCCGCCTGCGCCCGGCCCCGCACAGCCGGACGCCGGTGTTGTCGTATTCGCTGAACGTCTCGCCGAAGCCGCACTTCCTGAACTGGGTGCAGGACCCGCAGGGCAATTTCTGCGCCCGCGTCGTCTTCCCCGAGCGCGTGCGGCATTTCGAGGTCACGGTGGACCTCGTCGCCGACATGGCGACCATCAACCCCTTCGACTTTTTCGTGGAGCCGCAGGCCGAGGCCTTCCCCTTCGCCTACGACCCGGTGCTGGCCGAGGAACTCGCGCCCTTCCGCCGCGTCGCCGCGCCCGGCCCGCTGCTCGACGCCTATCTGAAGGACATCCCCCGCGCGGCGCCGAACACCGTCAACTTCCTGGTGGACCTGAACCGCAGGCTGGCCGGCGAGATCGGCTACATCGTGCGGATGGAGCCCGGCGTCTGGACGCCGGAGGAGGTGCTGACCAACCGCAAGGGCTCCTGCCGCGACAGCGGATGGCTGCTGGTCAACATCCTCCGCCACCTCGGCTTCGCCGCGCGCTTCGTCTCGGGCTACCTGATCCAGCTGGTGCCCGACGTGAAGCCGGTGGAAGGCCCCGCCGGCCCGCCCGCCGACTTCACCGACCTGCACGCCTGGTGCGAGGTCTATGTTCCCGGCGCGGGGTGGATCGGCCTGGATCCCACCTCCGGCCTGCTGGCGGGCGAGGGGCACATCCCGCTCGCCGCCACGCCGGAGCCCGCCTCCGCCGCGCCGATCACCGGCGGCGTGGACGAGTGCGAGACCAGCTTCGGCTTCCACATGGAGGTCCGCCGCGTCGCGGA
Organism: Falsiroseomonas oryzae; assembly: GCF_027856955.1. Classification (GTDB taxonomy): domain Bacteria; phylum Pseudomonadota; class Alphaproteobacteria; order Acetobacterales; family Acetobacteraceae; genus Falsiroseomonas; species Falsiroseomonas oryzae. Next base: position 3,410 of record NZ_JAPSMD010000283.1, read on the forward strand.
GACGCCGCGCGTGACGAAGCCCTACACCGACGCGCAATGGGACCGCGTGCAGGCCATGGGCGCCGCGGTCGATGCGCGCCTGGCTGCCGGCGACATCCGCATGACGATCGGCGGCGAGCCGACCTTCGTGGCGGAGACGGACCGCGACGCGCCGGAATGGAACACCGATGCGCTCGGCCCGACCAAGCGCCGCTACGCCGGGCGGCTGCTGCGCCGGCTGCAGCCGCTCTGGGCGCCCGGTGCGGCGCTGACCTATGCGCAGGGCAAGTGGTACCCGGGCGAACAGCTGCCGCGCTGGGCGCTGTATTGCCACTGGCGCGCGGATGGCGAGCCGGTCTGGACCGACCCCGCGCTGCTCGCCTCCGACGACGACCGCGACCAGGCGACGCCGCAGGACGCGGCCGAATTCGCCACGCTGCTCGCCGGCAAGCTCGGTGTCGATCCTCGCCTGCGCATCCCGGGCTACGAGGACGTCCACCACTATCTCTGGCGTGAGAAGATGCTGCCCGCCAACGTGCTGGCCGAGGCGTCGAGGCTGAAGGACCCGATGGAGCGCGCGCGCCTCGCCCGCGTCTTCGGGCAGGGCCTCGCTGGGGAAGTGGGCTCCGTCATCCCGCTGCGCCGCGCCGGCGTCGGTGCGGACCGCGTCTGGGAGAGCGGGACATGGGCCTTCCGCGCCGGCGAGATGTTCCTCATCCCCGGCGACAGCCCGATGGGCTTCCGCCTGCCGCTGGACAGCCTGCCCTGGGCGTCCGACACGGCGATCGAGGCCGAGCCGGAGCGCGACCCCTTCGCCCGCCGCGAGCGCTTGCGTCCCCGCCGCGACTACCCCGAAGGCCGGGCGCGGATCGTCGAGATGCCGGTGCCCGAGCCCGGCCGGGAAGAGCCGGGCGTTGTGCGCACCGCGCTCTGCGTGGAGCCGCGCGGCGGCCTGATCCACGTCTTCCTGCCGCCGCTGGCGCTGGCCGAGGACTGGCTGGACCTCGTCGCCGCGATCGAGGCGACGGCGAAGGAGACCGGGCGCAAGGTGTTCCTGGAAGGCTACCTCGCGCCCGCGGATCCGCGCCTGCTGCATTTCTCCGTCACGCCCGACCCGGGCGTGATCGAGGTGAACGTGCATCCCGCGACAAGCTGGGACGAGCTGTCGGAGCGCACCACGACGCTCTACGAGGAAGCGCGGCAGGTCGGCGTGGCCGCGGAGAAGTTCGCGCTGGACGGCAAGCATGTCGGCACCGGCGGCGGCAACCACATGGTGATGGGCGCGGCCGAGCCTGCCGACAGCCCGTTCCTCCGCCGCCCCGACCTGCTGAAGTCGCTGGTCGGCTTCTGGCACAACCACCCCTCGCTGTCCTACCTGTTCAGCGGCCAGTTCATCGGCCCGACGAGCCAGCATCCGCGCGTGGACGAGGCGCGCACGGACGCGGTGTACGAGCTGGAGACCGCCTTCGCCCAGGTGCCGCCGCCGGGCTCGCAGCCGCCGCCCTGGCTGGTGGACCGCATCTTCCGCAACGTCCTGGTGGACATGACCGGCAACACCCACCGGACGGAATTCTGCATCGACAAGCTCTACGATCCCTCCGGCCCCGGCGGTCGGCGTGGGCTGGTCGAGGTACGCGGCTTCGAGATGCCGCCCCATGCCCGCATGTCGCTGGTGCAGCAGCTGTTGCTGCGCGCGCTCGTCGCGGGCTTCTGGGAACGGCCCTACGACCGCAAGCTGATCCACTGGGGCACGCGGCTGAACGACGACTTCATGCTGCCGCACTACGTCGCGCGCGACTTCGCCGACGTGCTCGACGAGCTCGGCGAGCTCGGCTTCGCCTTCGACCCCGCCTGGTTCGCGCCGCATATCGAGTTCCGCTTCCCCAGGATCGGCGGCATCGCCGTGCGCGACATGGAGCTGGAGCTGCGCGCCGCGCTCGAGCCCTGGCACGTGCTGGGCGAGGAGATCGGCGCCGGCGGCACCACCCGCTACGTGGACAGCAGCGTGGAGCGCGTGCAGGCCAGGGTCACCGGCTGGATCCCGGAGCGATTCAGGCTGGCCTGCAACGGCGCCGAGGTGCCGCTGGCCCCCACCGGCACGGCGGGCGAATACGTCGCCGGCGTGCGCTTCAAGGCCTGGGATCCGGTCTCCGCGCTGCACCCGACCATCCGCAGCCAGGCCCCGCTGACCTTCGACATCTGGGACAGCTGGACCGGCCGCAGCCTGGGCGGCGCCACCCACCACGTCGCGCATCCCGGCGGGCGGAACTACCAGACCTTCCCGGTCAACGCGAACGAGGCCGAGGCGCGGCGCCTGGCCCGCTTCTTCCCCTTCGGCCACACCCCGGGCACCATGCCGGAGCCCCGGCCGGTGCCCTCGCGCCAGCACCCCCGGACGCTGGACCTGAGGCGGGCGGCCGGATGAGGCCGCCCCGCGCCGCGACTCGGCGCGGCCTGGGAGCCTGCGGGCGCGGCGCGAGGTTCTGACCCGGACTGCCGGGACGAAAGGAGTCGCCTGACCGACAGCCCGGCGCCTGCGGGAGGAGCCCCGCCCCAGCTCGACGAGATGGTGGACGGCCACGGCCGCATCCGTCCGTCCTGGCGCAGCCTGCTGGGCGCCTTCTCCTCGCTCGGCTACGCGCAGCTGGCCGAACGCGCCCGCCGCCTCGACCGTGCCTTCGAGGAGGAGAGCGTGGCGACGGTGCTGGAAGCCGCGGCCGCCGGCCAGCCGCAGCGCGCGCGCCGGCCCTGGCGCTGCGACCCCGTCCCCCTGATCGTCACCGCCGGCGAATTCGCCGAGCTGGAGGAAGGCCTGGCCCAGCGCGCCCGCCTGCTGGCGGCCGTGCTGGAGGACCTCTACGGCCAGCAGCGCCTGCTGGCCTCCGGCACCATCCCGGCCCGGCTGGTGCTGGCCAATCCGCATTTCCTTCGCCCCTGCCGCGCGCCGGCCGCCCGGCCGCTGCACCGCCTGGCCTTCTACGGCGCCGATCTGCTGCGCGGGCCGGACGGGCGCTGGCGCGTGCTGGTGGACCGCTGCGGCGGTGTGAACGGCGTGGGCTTTGCGGCGGAGAACCGCGCGCTGCTCGGCCGCGTCCTGCCCGAGGCCTTCCGCGCCGTGCAGGTCCGCGCGCTCCGCCCCTTCTTCGACGCCTGGCTCGGCGCCCTGCAGGCGCTCGCGCCCGATGGCGTGGACAACCCCCGCATCGCCCTGCTGACGCCGGGCGCCCGGCAGGAGACCTGGCTGGAGCACCTGTTCCTCTCGCGGGAGCTGGGGCTGGAGCTGGTGGAATCCGGCGACCTGACCGTGCGCGGCGGCGTGGTCTACCTCAAGACGCTGCGCGGCCTGCGCCGGGTGGACGTGATCCTCCGCCGCATCAAGGGCGAGGCCTGCGACCCGCTGGAATTCCAGCACGGCAGCGGCGTGCCGGGGCTGATGGGTGCGCATCGCGCCGGCGCGGTGCGTCTCGTCAACGCACCCGGCTCGATGCTGGCTGAGGCGCCGGGGCTGGCGCCGTACCTGCCGGCCGCCGCCCGCGCCCTGCTGGGCGAGGAGTTGCAGCTGCCGCAGGTGGAGACCCTCTGGCTGGGCGACGACGCCGCCCGCGACCGCGTGCGCGCCGCGCCGGAGGCCTGGAAGCTGCGCTCCGCCTTCGACCCGGGCGAGACCGTCGCACTCGGCCCGCTCGAGGCCTTCTCCGGCCGGGGCGCCGCCGAGCCCTGGCGCTTCGCCGCGACGCGCCCGGTGCCGCCCTCC
>NZ_JAPSMD010000284.1 GCF_027856955.1 Falsiroseomonas oryzae
CCAGCCGCACGCGCAGCGCCCCGGCCTCCGCCGCGATCACCACGGCGTGGCGCCCGGCCAGCCCGGCTTCCGGCGCGTTGACGCGGTGCGCCGGCCCGCCGCGCGGACGCAGCTTCAGCGAGACCAGGATCCCGCCGGCCAGCAGTGCCAGGAACACCGCCACCGAGACCGCGAAGCCCGGCGCGGCGACGAGAAGCAGCAGCCCGGTTCCGATCGCCGCCAGCCCGATCCACAGGAACCACACGCCGGGCAGCAGCATCTCCGCGCCGAGCAGCGCCAGCCCGGCGAGGATCCAGATCAGCCCCGGGTCCATGGGCTCGGTCCGCTCGGCGGCGCGGGCGGCAGCGTGCCGGGCGGCGGGGGCGCTGCCGGCGGCCGGACCGCGCTACCGCCCGAGCCCGGCATGCGCAGCAACTCCATCGCCTGCGCGATGCCGCCGACCAGCGAGGCGCTTTCCATCGGCACCACGACCAGCCGCGAAGCCGGGTTGGCCGCCAGCGCCTCGAAGGCCTTCACGTATTTCTCCGCCACGAAGTAGCGCAGCGCATCGCCGCCCGACCCGGCCGCCGCCTCCGCGACCATGCGCGTGGCGTTCGCCTCCGCCTGCGCCAGGCGCTCGCGCGCCTCGGCATCCCGCATCGCGGCGTCGCGGCGGCCCTCGGCCTGCAGCACCAGGGCCTGCTTCTCGCCCTCGGCCCGCGCGACCGTGGCACGCCGCTCGCGCTCCGCGGTCATCTGCAGGTTCATCGCGCGGATCAGGTTCTCCGGCGGCTCGATCTTGCGGATCTCGACGCGGCTGACCTTCACGCCCCAGGGCTCCGTCGCGCCGTCCAGCACGGTCAGCAGCGTCGTGTTGATCCGGTCGCGGCCGGACAGCGTGGCGTCCAGGTCGAGCTCGCCGACGACCGAGCGGATGTTGGTCATCGCCAGGCTGGTCAGCGCGAGCGCCAGGTCCTGCACCGCATAGGCCGCCTTGGCCGGGTCCATCACGCGGTAGTAGACGATGCCGTCGGTCGCGACCGTCGCGTTGTCGCGCGTGATCACCGCCTGTTCGGGGATGTCCAGCACCACTTCCTGCACGTTCAACCGCCGGCCGATGCGGTCCACATAGGGGATGATCAGGTTCAGCCCGGGCTGCAGCAGCCGCGTGAAGGCGCCGAAGCGCTCCACCGACCACACCTCGCCCTGCGGCACGGTGCGGATGCCCTGCGCCACCGTCACCACGGCCAGCACCACGATCGCGATCAGGACGACGGTCGCAAGCGACAATTCGGGCATGGCAGGACTCGGCTGTTGCTGCTCTCGTCCGGCAGCGTAGCAACTCTCCCTCTTTCCCGCGCGCCTGTTCCGCCGCAGCATCCCGGGGCACAGGGGGAGGGGGCGGCACGGCATGGCGGACCAGGGCGCGCGGAACCTGCTGGTGATCCTGTCCGACGAGCACAGCCCGAAGGCGCTGGGCTGCGCGGGCCACCCCTATGTCCGCACGCCCAACCTGGATGCGCTGGCCGCCCGCGGCACGCGCTTCTCGGCCGCCTACACGCCCTCGCCGATCTGCGTCCCGGCCCGGGCGGCACTGGCCACCGGGCAGGGCCTGCACGCCATGGGCCGCTACCACGACAATGCCGACCCGTACGACGGGGCCGTGCGGTCCTGGCACCACGCGCTGCGCGACGCCGGGCACGAGGTGGTCTCGATCGGCAAGTTGCACTTCCGCGGCCTCCCGGGGGACGACCACGGCTTCTCCGAGGAGAAGCTCGCCATGCATGTCGTGGACGGGAAGGGCGACCTGCTCGCGCTGATCCGCGACGAGGGCGCCCCGCCGCGCAAGGGCGCCGCGAAGCTCGCGGCCTCCGCCGGCCCCGGCGAGAGCGACTACACCCGCTACGACCGCGACATCGCCGCCGCCGCGCAGATCTGGCTGCGGGAGAAGGCGAAGGCCAGGCCGGACCGGCCCTGGTGCCTCTTCGTCTCGCTCGTCACGCCGCATTTCCCGCTGATCGCGCCGCCGGAGCACTTCTACCGCTACCCGCCCGAGGTTGTCGGCCTGCCGAAGCTCTACGCGCCGGAGGAACGGCCGCAGCACCCCTTCCTGGCCGACTACGCGGCGACCATCCCCTACGACAGCCACGTCCCCGATGCCGCGACCGCGCAGCGCATGCTGGCGGGCTATCACGGCCTCGTCTCCTTCATGGACGAGCAGGCCGGCAAGATCCTCGCCGCGCTGGAGGACAGCGGCCTCGGGGAGAGCACCCGCGTGCTCTACGCCTCCGACCACGGCGACAATGCCGGCGCGCGCGGGCTCTGGGGCAAGTCCACCATGTACGAGGAGAGCGTGGGCGTCCCGATGATCCTGGCCGGCGCCGGCGTGCCGGCCGGCAAGGTCTGCGGCACGCCCGTCAGCCTCATCGACGTCTTCGCCACGGTGCTGGACGCCGTGGGCTGCGCCGAGGAGCCGCCGCCGCGCTCGACCTCGCTGTTCGAGATCGCGCGCGGGCTGGATGCCGGGCGGCGCGTGGTCAGCGAGTACCACGCCAGCGGCTCCCGCCAGGCGGCCTTCATGCTGCGCGAGGGGCGGTGGAAATACGTGCGCTACGTGACCTATCCCGCGCAGCTCTTCGACCTCGCGACCGACCCGGAGGAGCTGACCGACCTGGCCGCCGACCCGAGGCACGTCATGGACGTCACGCTGCTCGAGCTGAAGCTGCGCGAGACGCTCGGCAGCGACCCGGCCGTGCTCGATGCGGAGGTGAAGGCGCGGCAGGCGGACACGCTCGCCGCGAATGGCGGGCGCGGCGCGGTGCTGGCCCGCGGCGACCTGCCCTATTCGCCGCCGCCCGGGGTCCGGCCGGCCTGGTCCTGAGCGCCGCGCTTCAGCCTCAGCGGAGCTCGTTGTCGCGCACGGACGGCCGCCCCTTGTGGTCGGTGCGGGACGCCAGCGCCTTGTCGAGGACGCGCCGCGCCTTCTCCAGCGCCCCGTCGATTGCCAGCGGGATCGTCTCGGCCTGGTGCGTGACTGCGACGGGCTGGTGGTGGGTGGGCCGCGCCTCGATCATGCAGCGCTTGTCGGCCGGCCCATGCTTGCTGGCGTTCACGTCGGCGAGATGCACCTCGACGCGGGTGAGCTGGCTGGCGAAGCGGTCGAGCCCCGCCGCGATGGCCGCCTCCACCCGGCCGGTGAAGTCGTCGTCGCCCGCGGTGTCGTGGGTGTTGATCTGGATGCGCATCCGGTCCTCCCTGTCGCAGGTGCCAACGCCGTCCTGCCCGGCGGGTTGACCCGCTACATCGTCCCCATGGTCCGTGGCAGCCACAGCGCGATGCCCGGGAAGGCGATGACCAGGGCCAGCGCGACGCACATCGCCAGTACCATCCACACCACCCAGGGGATGGTGGATTCCATGCTGACGCCGGCGATCCGGCAGGACACCATCAGGTTGACGGCCATCGGCGGCGTGAACTGCCCGATGGCGATCTTCATCGTCAGGATCACGCCGAACCAGGTCAGGTCCCACTCGAAGGCGCGGGCGATCGGGATCAGCACCGGCAGCAGGATCAGGAAGATCGAGATGCCGTCCAGGAACATGCCGATGACGACCAGCGCCACCACCAGCAGCGCGAGCGTGCCGTATTCGCCCAGGCCCAGCCCGACGATCCAGTTGGCGATGGGCTGGACGATGCCGAGCGTGGAGGTGGACCAGGCGAAGACGCTGGCCAGCGCCACCACGATGAGGATGACGGCCGAGATCTCGCCCGCCTCGACCAGCATCTCGTAGACGTCGCGCAGGGTGAGCGAGCGGTAGATCACGAAGCCGACGAACAGCCCGTAGAACACGGCCATCACCGCGGCTTCCGTCGGCGTGAAGGCACCCACCCGCATGCCGCCCAGGATGACGACGGGGGCCATGAGGCCCCAGAACGCCTCCTTGAAGGTCTGCCAGACGCGCAGCCGCTCCTCCTGCTGCGACTTGCCGCCGAAGTCGTTGATCCAGGACAGCGCGACGACCGCGCCGATGATGGCGACGCCCGCCAGGATCCCCGGGAACATCCCGGCCATGAAGATCGCGGGCACCGACACGCCCGGCACCAGCACGGCGTAGATGATGAAGGCGATGGAGGGCGGGATGAGGATGTCGGTCGCCGCCGCCGCGCCGACGGTGCTGGCGATGAAGGGGCGCGGGTAGCCGTCCTTCACCATGCTGCGGGTCACCACCTGGCCGACGGCGGCGCTGGTGGCGGGGCCCGAGCCGCTGATGCCGCCGATCACCATGGCGACGAGGACGGAGACGGAGGCCAGCGCGCCCCGCCCGGCGCCGACGATGGCCGTGGCGAAGCGCACCAGCCGCAGCGCGACGCCGGTGCGGTCGAAGACGCTGCCCACCAGCACGAACATCGGGATGGCGATCAGCGGATACTTCGCGATGCCGGCATAGACATTGGTGGGCATGGCCAGGATGGACTGGTCGGCCAGCAGGATGGCCAGCGCGCCCGCGAGGCCCAGCGCGACGCCGATCGGCACGCCGCCGACCAGCAGGACCAGGAAGGCGAGGAACAGGATCGCGCCGACCATGGCCGCTCAGCCGTCCTGCCCGCGCGCCAGCCGGATCAGCCGCCCCAGCGCGCGCGCCACCACGACGGCCGACAGCAGCGGCAGCCAGCCCGTGTACCACCAGTTCGGATTGCCCAGCCCGTTCGACAGCACCTCGAAGCGGTACTCGTCATAGGCCAGGCGGTAGCCGTACCAGACCAGGATGCCGAAGCAGAGCAGCGTCAGCGCCGTGCCCGCCATCTCCGCGATGCGCTGCCCGCGCCGCGGCATCAGGTCCACGAAGTAGCCGATCCGGATATGCCGGCCGGAGGCCGTGGCGACCGCGGTGCCGAGCAGCGCCACGATCACCATCAGCACCACCGAGTATTCCTCGGTGAAGGCCAGGCTGATGTCGGAGAGATAGCGCGTGGCGACGTTGGCGGCGGTGATCAGCGCCATCGCCGCCATCGCCGCCGCCACCAGCGCCTCCTCGACCTTCAGCGGAATGCGGGTCCTGGGGTTGGGGCGTTCCGCTGCAGGGTCGAGATCGGCCGACATCGAGGATCAGGCGCGCGCGCCGCGCACCGCCGCCTCGGCCCGTCGCACCAAATCCGCGCCGACCGTCTGCGCCCACTTGTCGTAGACCGGCCGCGTGACGCGGGCGAAGGCGGCCTTCTCCTCGGCGCTCAGCGTCGTCACCGTCACGTTGCGCCGCGCCAGCTCCTCGAGGCTGGAGCGGTCGGCGTCCACGCCGATGCCCTTCCGGCTCGCCGCGATCTGCGCCCGCGCCGCGTCGCGCGCGCATTCGATGACCAGCGTGCGGTCGGCCGCCGAGAAGCTGTCCATCACCTGCTTGCCCACCACGAACACGCCGGCATCGGCGACGTAGTTCCAGATCGTCAGGTGGCGCTGCGCCAGGGTGTCCATGCGGAACGCCAGGTAGAGGTTGATCGGGTTCTCCTGCCCGTCCACCGCGCCGGTGGACAAGGCGGGCTGCAGGTCGGCGAATGACATCTGCAGCGGGTTGGCGCCCATCGCGGTGAAGATCTCGCTGAAGATGGCGCCGGCGGCGAAGCGGATCTTCAGGCCGCGCATGTCCTCCGGCGTGCGGATGGCGCGGCGGGAGTTGGAGATCTCGCGGAAGCCGTTCTCGCCCCAGGCAACCGGCACCACCTCGCGCTGGGTCAGGGTGCGGAACAGCTCCTCCCCGATCGGGCCGTTGATGATGGCGTCGAAGCCGCGATGGTCGTTCAGCAGCCAGGGCAGCGAGAACAGGTTCATCTCGCGGATCTGCGGCGAGATGTTGATGGTGGAGAACACCGCGAAGTCCACCACGCCCTGGCGCATCGCCACCAGCTCGCGCGTCTGGTCGCCGCCGACAAGCTGGCTGCCCGGATAGACCTTCAGGTTGATCCGCCCGCCCGACCGCTGCGTCACCAGCTCCGCCCACTGGAAGGCGCCCTCGGAGAGCGGGATCGGCCGGTTGCCGACGACCGAGAGCTTGTATTCCGGGCGGTATTGCTGCTGCGCGCGCACGCGCATCGGCAGCGCGAGGCCGGCGCCGGCGGCGGCGAGCAGCGCCGTGCGGCGCGTGATCCTCGGGGTCATGCTGGTGTCCTCCCTGTGTACCGCGCCCGCGTCCCCGGGCGGCTCCGATTGGGCGGCAGCATGGCGGCCGATGGCGCGCCGGGGCAAGGGGGGCGCGCGCCGCCCTATTCGGCCCGGATGTCGGCGGCGCGCGCCACCTCGGCCCAGCGCGTCACCTCGGCCGCGACCATCGCCGCATACTCCTGCGGCGAGAGCCGGTTCGGCGCGGCGCCGAGCACCGCCAGCCGTTCCACCGTCTCCGGCGTGTTCAGCCCCGCAACCAGCGCGCCGTTGATGCGCTGCGCCGCTTCCGGCGGCATCCCGGCCGGGCCCGACAGGCCGAACCAGTTGGAGGCGATGAGGGTCGGAAAGCCGAGCTCGGCCACGCTCGGCACCTCCGGCCAGCGCGTGGCGCGTTCGGGCGTGGTCACCGCCAGCAGGCGCAGGCGGTCGTTGTTGCCGATGTCCGGCACGGCGGCGATCAGCCCCTCCACCTGGCCGCCGATCACGTCGGTCACGGCCGGCGCGCTGCCGCGATAGGGGACGTGGGTGATGTCCACCCCGGCCGCCCGCTTCAGCAACTCAAGCTTCACATGGCTCGAGGTGCCGACGCCGGTGGAGCCGAAGCGCACGGAGCCCGGCTGCGCCCGGGCGCGCGCCAACAGGTCGGCCAGCGTGCGGAACGGCCCGGTGGCGGAGACGGCGATGGCGCTCGGCACCGCGGCGATCAGCCCGACATGGGTAAAGTCGCGCACGCTGTCATAGGCGATGTTGCGGTTCACGGCGGGGCCGATGGCCTGGCTGGCGATGTTGGACAGCACCAGCGTGCTGCCGTCGGCCGGGCCGCGCGCGACAGCTTCCGACCCCACCGCGCCGCCCGCGCCGGCGCGGTTCTCGACGACGACCGGCTGCCCGACCCGCGCCTCGATCTCGCGCGCGGCGAGGCGGCCGAGCAGGTCGGCGGTGCCGCCCGGCGGGAAGGGGACCACGATGCGTAG
>NZ_JAPSMD010000285.1 GCF_027856955.1 Falsiroseomonas oryzae
CGCCCGCCGGCTCGACGCCCGCCGCGGAGGAGGCTGCGGCGGGCGCAGCGCTCAGCGCGCGGTCGCGCCCTGCCGCAGCCGGGCCATCGCGTCGCCCAGGCTGAAGCTGCCGGGCGCCTGGCGCGGTGGGAAGTCGCGGAAGGTCGCGAGGAAGCGGCCGACATATTGCTGCGCCGGGACGAAGGCGAAGGCGCGCTCCACGCGCCAGCGGCCGTAGTCGAAGCTCTCGTCCGCGCGCTCGAAGGGATCGGAGCGCAGGTTGAACAGCATCGGCATGCGCAGCGGCGTGAAGCTTCGCTCCCAGACGCGCAGGCCGGTGTTCTCCTGGATCAGGAAGTGGATCTTCCAGTTGCCGTAGCGCAGCGCGGCGAGGTCGCCGTCGTCGGTGAAGTAGAACATCTCCTGCCGCGCACCGGGGCCGGCGCCGGTCAGCAGGGGCAGCTGGTTGTAGCCGTCGAGATGCACCTTGTAGGTGCGGGTGCCGACGCGATGCCCGTCCAGCAGCTTCTGCTTGATGTCCGCGTCACCGGCGGCAGCCACCAGCGTCGGCAGCCAGTCCTGGTGTGAGAAGATGTCGTTGATCACCTGGCCGGGCTGGATGCGCCCGGGCCAGCGGATCGCCATCGGCACGCGGAAGCCGCCTTCCCAGGCGGTCGCCTTCTCGCCGCGGAAGGGCGTGTTGCCGCCATCGGGCCAGGACATGATCTCGGCGCCGTTGTCGGTGCTGTAGAGCACGATGGTGTTCTGCGTGATGCCGAGGTCGTCGAGCTTCTTGAGCAGCTGCCCGACATGGCCGTCATGCTCGACCATGCCGTCGGCATAGATCCCGAGCCCGGTGACGCCGCGCGACGATTCCTTGAGCCGCGTCCAGATGTGCATGCGCGTCGAGTTGAACCAGGTGAAGAAGGGCCGGTTCGCGGCATGCGCGCGGTCGATGAAGTCGAGCGCGCCGGCCAGGAATTCCTCGTCCACCGTCTCCATCCGCTTCATGGTGAGCGGGCCGGTGTTCTCGATGCGCTGGGTGCCGTCGGGGTTGGCCCAGGACTTCAGCACGCCGCGCGGGGCGAATTGCCGGCGGAATTCCGGACTGCGCGGGTAGTCGGGATTCTCCGGCTCGTCCTCGGCGTTGAGGTGGTAGAGGCTGCCGAAGAACTCGTCGAAGCCATGCATCGTCGGCAGGTGCTCGTCGCGGTCGCCGAGGTGGTTCTTGCCGAACTGGCCCGTCGCATAGCCCATCGCCTTGAGCAGCACGGCGATGGTCGGGTCCTCTGCCCGCATGCCCTCGGCGGCGCCGGGCAGGCCGACCTTGGACAGGCCGGTACGGATCGGGCTCTGGCCGGTGATGAAGGCGGAGCGGCCGGCGGTGCAGGAATTCTCGGCATAGGCGTCGGTGAACATCGCGCCCTCACGCGCGATGCGGTCGATGTTGGGCGTGCGATAGCCCATCATCCCCATGTTGTAGGCGGAGATGTTGGACCAGCCGACATCGTCGCCGAAGATCACCAGGATGTTCGGCCGGCGACCCGGGGCGCCCGCCGGCGCGGCCGGGGCCGGGGCCTGGGCCTGGGCCTGGGCCTGAGCGGGCAGTATCCCGGGCAGCGTGCCCGTCGCGAGCCCTGCAGCGCTGCCCAGCAGCATCGTGCGGCGCGATGCGCGCGTGTCGTCCCTGGTCATCGGCTTCATCCTTCCTGGATCATGGCGGGTTCGCGGACCACGCAGCGGAACCCGATATGGCTCATGCCGGTGTCCACCATCTGCGCGTGCCGCGCCGCCGGCCGGTAGCGCCGGCAGTAGGAGGGTGCGCAAAGGAAGCTGCCGCCCTTCACCACCTTGCGCGGGATGCGGATGCGCGGCTGGGCCGGGTCGTAGCTGGCCTCCGCCGCCGGGCCGCGCGGGTCGAGCGGCGCGCAGCAGGGTTTCCCCGGATCGGCCTGGTGCCGCGCGGACCACCAGTCCGCGGTCCATTGCCAGACATTGCCGGCCATGTCGTGCAGGCCGTAGCCGTTGGGCGGGAAGCTGCCGGCCGGCGAGGTGCGCTCGAACCCGTCCGTGCTGAAGTTCCGCCAGGGAAACGGCCCCTGCCAGGTATTGGCCATGTGGACGCCGCCCGGCGCCAGCTCGTCGCCCCAGACGAACTCGGCGCCATCGAGCCCGCCGCGGGCAGCGAATTCCCACTCCGCCTCGGTCGGCAGCGCCTTGCCGGCCCAGCGCGCATAGGCCTCGGCATCCTCGTAGGCGACCTGCACGACCGGATGTTCCTCCCGGCCCGCCAGGTCGCTGCCCGGCCCTTCGGGGTGTCGCCACTGTGCGCCCGGTGTCCAGTGCCACCAGTGCGTCATGTCGCGCGTGTCCACCGGCCCGTCCGTCATGCGGAAGACCAGGGCGCCGGGCACCAGCATGGCGGAGTCCGCGCCGGGATAGGCGGCGGGGTCGAGCGGGCGTTCGGCGACGGTGACATAGCCGGTGGCCGCGACGAAGGCGGCGAACTGCCGGTTGGTGACGGTGGTGATGTCCATCAGGAAGGGGCTGACCGTCACCGGATGCGCTGGCCGCTCCTCGGGGTAGTGGTGGTCGGAGCCCATCCGGAACCGGCCGCCGGGGATCCTCACCATCCCGGCAGGCGCCGGCGCCACAGCGGTCTGACTCGTCCTCGCGGCCCGCATGGCGGTGCTGGCGTCCCCCCTTGTCGCCGCCAAGGTTGCCAGCGGCCGGCGGATCGCCGCCAATACCGGTTGCGCAATCTTTGCTTGCCAGCGGGGTTATATGCTCGAGGTCCGGGACTTGCGGCTCGTGCAGGCCATCGCCGAGGGCCGGAGCCTGGTACGCGCCTCACGCGCCCTGGGCGTCAGCCAGCCGGCGCTGACCCGCAGCCTGGCCGCGCTGGAGGCGAAGCTGCGCGGACAGCTGTTCGAACGCAGCCGCCAGGGCGTGATCCCGACCAATCTCGGCCGTGCCGTGCTGGCCGAGGCGGCCGACATCCTGGCGCGGCTGGAGCGTCTGGACAGTGCGGTCGCGGAGGTGCGGGGCGGGCAGGTGCGCGAGCTGCGCATCGCGGCCGGCAACTATGTCGGCGAGACGATCGGCTATCGCGTCGCGGCGCAGATGCTGTCGCTCTACCCGACGACGCGTCTGCGGCTGCTCTCGGGCGACTGGGCGGACGTGCCGCGCGCCCTGCATGCGCGCGAGGCAGCGCTCGGGCTGATGGACCTGCGCGGCTTCGAGGGCGATGCGGGGCTGGAGGTGGAGCCGCTGCGGCCGCAGCCTGGCGTCTTCCTCGTGCGGCGCGACCACCCGCTGTCGCGGGCCGGTGCAATCACGCTGCCCGATATCCTGGCGTTCCCGCTGATCTTCCTCAGCCGCGTGCCGCAGCCCGTGCAGGGGCCGATGGCCGTGGCGCGCGAGGCGGCACGCGCGGCCCGCTCGGCACATCCGGCCTTCCCGGCGATGACCATCGATAGTCCGACCGTCGCGGTGGCGCTGTTGCGGAGTTGCGACGCGGTGGTGCCGGCGACGCTTCCGATCGCCGGCGCCGCGCTGCGCGCCGGGGAGGTCGTGGCCCTGCGCTGGCGCGCGCCTTGGGTGTCGCTGCATGCCGGCGTGGTGCGCCTGCGCGGCCGCCCGCTGGGGGAGGCGGAGCAGGGCTTCCTGGACCTGCTGCGCGACGCAGACCGCGAGATCGAGCGGGAAAGCCAGGCCTGGCTGGCGGAGCTCGGCCTGTCGCCCGATTGCGGTTGAGGGGGACCGGCTGGCCGGCCCCCCCTCGCCAGCTCAGTAGCGGTACTGCTCGGCCTTGAAGGGCCCCTGCTCCGGCACGCCGATGTAGCCGGCCTGCTGCTGCGTCAGCTTGGTCAGCGTGGCACCGACCTTGGCCAGGTGCAGCGCCGCCACCTTCTCGTCCAGGTGCTTCGGCAGGGTGTAGACCTTCTTCTCGTACTTGCCCGGGTTGGTCCACAGCTCGATCTGCGCCAGCGTCTGGTTGGTGAAGGACGCCGACATCACGAAGGACGGATGCCCCGTCGCGTTGCCGAGGTTCACCAGGCGGCCTTCGGACAGCAGGATGATCCGCTTGCCGTTCGGGAACTCGATCTCGTCCACCTGCGGCTTCACGTTGTCCCACTTGAAGTTCCGCAGGCCGGCGACCTGGATCTCAGAGTCGAAGTGGCCGATGTTGCACACGATGGCGCGGTGCTTCATCGCGCGCATGTGGTCCACGGTGATGACGTCCACGTTGCCGGTGGCCGTGACGAAGATGTCGGCCTTCGGCGCGGCCTGCTCCATCGTCACGACCTCGTAGCCCTCCATCGCCGCCTGCAGCGCGCAGATCGGGTCGATCTCGCTGACCATCACGCGGCAGCCGGCGTTGCGCAGACTGGCGGCGCTGCCCTTGCCGACGTCGCCGAAGCCGCAGACCATCGCGATCTTGCCGGCCATCATCACGTCGGTGCCGCGACGGATCGCGTCCACCAGCGACTCACGGCAGCCATAGAGGTTGTCGAACTTCGACTTGGTGACGCTGTCGTTGACGTTGATGGCGGGGAACAGCAGGCGGCCTTCCTTCGCCATGACGTACAGCCGGTGCACGCCCGTCGTCGTCTCCTCCGACACGCCGACGATGTTCTTCGCCAGCTGCGCGAACCAGCCCGGCTTGGCCTTCAGGCAGTCCTTGATGAGGGCGAAGAAGACCTCCTCCTCCTCATTGGTCGGCTTGTCGAGGAAGGCGGTGTCGCCCTGCTCGGCGCGCAGGCCGTAGTGGACCAGCAGCGTCATGTCGCCGCCGTCGTCGAGCAGGACGTTCGGCGTGCCGCCATCCGCCCATTCCAGGGTGCGCTTCACGTATTCCCAGTATTCCGGCAGCGTCTCGCCCTTCACCGCGAACACCGGCGTGCCGCTGGCGGCGATCGCGGCCGCGGCGTGGTCCTGCGTGGAGAAGATGTTGCAGGAGGACCAGCGGACGTCGGCGCCGAGGTGCTTCAGCGTCTCGATCAGCACGGCGGTCTGGATGGTCATGTGCAGGCAGCCGGCGACGCGCGCGCCCTTCAGCGGCTTCCTGTCGCCGTATTCCGCGCGCACCGCCATCAGGCCGGGCATCTCGTCCTCGGCCATGGCGATCTCCTTCCGGCCCCAGCCGGCGAGGGAGATGTCCTTCACGACGTAATCATGGGCGGTCATGCGCTACGGTCCTGCTGTCTGGTCGGCGGCCGGGTAGCACGGGGGACCGGCAAGGCCAAGGGCTTATGCACGAGGCATAAGGATATCTTTATGCCTGACGTGAGACCTTTCCTCACTTGGCAGCACTGCCGCGCCGCACCATCCTCTCGACCTTGCCCCGCCGTCCTGGATCGCACCCGCCCCGGATGACCTCCCCCGTTGCCGCGCCGAGGCGCCTGCTGCGAGCGCCCGACACGCTCCGTGTCGCTGAGCATCTTCGTGCCACGGGCGCAACCGTCCGCCAGCTGCTGGCCGAGTTCCGGGAGGCGCGCCGCCGCAGCCCGGCCCCGCCGCGCGCTCCGGCCGAAGGGGAGCTGCGCATCGCCTCCTGGAACCTGCACAAATGCGTCGGCACGGACGGGCGCTTCGACCCGCACCGGTCGGTGGCGGTGATCGCCGAACTCGGCGCCGACCTGATCGCCCTGCAGGAGGCCGACCGGCGCTTCGGGCGGCGCGTCGGGCTGCTGGACGAGAAGCTGCTGGAGAAGCAGGCCGGCTTGGTGCCGCTGCCGGTCTCCATGCTGCCGGACGGGCATGGCTGGCACGGCAACGCCATCCTGGCCCGGCCGGGTACGAAGGCGCGGCTGCGCCGCCTGGCGCTGCCAGGGGCCGAGCCGCGCGGCGCGGTGGTGGCCGACCTCGAGCTGCGGCACGGGCCGTTGCGGGTGGTGGCGGCGCATTTCGGCCTGCTACCGCGCTGCCGCAAGCGCCAGTCCGCCGCCATCCTGGCCGCCCTGCAGGACGCCGAGCCGATGCCGACCGTGCTCTGCGGCGACCTGAACGAGTGGAATCCGGGGGAGCGATCCTCCCTGCGGGCGCTGGCGCCCTTCTTCGGCACGGTCAATGGCGGCCCGCCCAGCTTCCCGACCCGCATGCCGGTGCTGCCGCTGGACCGCATCATGGCGTGGCCACAGGCGCTGGTGACCGATGTCGAGGTGCATGACAGCCCGCTGGCGCGCATCGCCTCCGACCACCTGCCGCTCACCGCCCGGCTGCACCTCGCCGCCATCGCCGACGCCTTCGCCGAGGCGCGCGCGGCGGCGTGATTCGGGCGGGTGGGCGCGCAGGCCCACCTGATGCAGGCGGACCGGGGCGCCCGGCGCCGGCGCGAACCCATCCGCGCGCCGTTCGTTCGCACGCAGGACAGGGAGCGGAATGTCGCAGCTTCTCGCCCGTCCCTCCGGCCAGTCGGCGGCCGCTGCGTCCGCGCCTGCGACGCGGCTGGAGCGCGCGGTGCAGGCGGCGCTGGCCAGCCTCGGGCTGCGCGGGCCCGGCGAACACCGGCAGGGCGGCGTGGCGGTACTGTGCCGCGCCGCCGACGCCTTCGCCATCCGCGCCGCCAGCGCACGCGCCGCGGGGCGCAGCCTCGACCTGCAGTACTACGTCTGGCGCGGCGACCTGACCGGGCGGCTGCTGGCGCGCGAGGTGCTGGCGGCAGCGGACCGGGGCGTGGTCGTGCGCATGCTGCTGGACGACGTCTTCGCCATCGGTCACCAGCGCACGCTGGCCGTGCTGGACACCCACGCCAACATCGAGGTGCGGCTGTTCAACGGCACGCGCTGGCAGCGCTTCGGGCGGCTGGGCTACCTGTTGGAATTCGCCTTCGGCGGCTGGCACCTGAACCGCCGGATGCACAACAAGAACTGGATCGCCGATGGAAAGCTGGCCGTGGTGGGCGGGCGGAACATCGGCAACGAGTATTTCGGCCTGGATTCCGACGGCAACATCAACTTCCGCGACCTGGACCTCGCGCTGGCCGGCGCCCCGGCGGAAGGCGCCTGCGCGGTGTTCGAACGCTACTGGGCCAGCCCGCTGGCGCGCCCGGCGGCGCTGGTCAGCGCGGCGAGCGGGGCGCGCGGCG
>NZ_JAPSMD010000286.1 GCF_027856955.1 Falsiroseomonas oryzae
CGCCGCCCGGGGCCAGGGCCGCCGCGGCCCGCGCCGCCCCGACCCGGCCGATGGTGGCGCGGGGCGGAGAGGCGTATGGAAGGCACCGCGCCGGCCGCATGACGGCCGGCCGGAGGAAGCCCCGCCCGGAATGCCGCAGGACACGCACGCCAGCCCCGCCGCACCCGCCGGCCGCCCCGATCCGTCCCGGATCGAGCGGCTCTGCGTGGACCGCGGCCTGAAGATGACCGGCCAGCGCCGGCTGATCGCGCGCGTACTGAGCGAGGCGGAGGACCACCCGGACGTGGAGGAGCTGTACCGCCGCGCCAGCGCGCTCGACAGCCGGATCTCCGTGGCGACGGTCTATCGCACCGTCCGCCTGCTGGAGGAGAAGGGCATCGTGGAGCGGCGCGACTTCGGCGGCGGCCGCGCCCGCTTCGACCCCACGGACCGCGGCCATCACCACCACCTGATCGACGTGGACACCGGCAAGGTGATCGAGTTCGAGGACCCCGAGTTCGAGCGCGTGGCGCGCGCCATCGCCGAGCGCCTCGGCTTCGGGCTGATCGGCCAGCGGCTGGAGCTGTTCGGCCGTCGCGCGGAGCCCGCGGCGCCGCCGCGCGCCGCGCGCAAGGGCAAGGCCTGAAGGATGAGCGTGGACGGGCCGCTGCCGGACGATCCGGCGCCGATCGGCGGGCCGCCGCCGCCGCTGCCCGGCGCCTTCGAGGAGCTGCGCGCCGGCAATCTCGGCCTGCGCCTGGCCGAGAGCGCGGCGGAGGTGGATGCGGCGCAGGCGCTGCGCTTCCGCGTCTTCTACGAGGAGATGGGCGCCCGTGCCGATGCCGCGACCACCGCGGCGCGGCGCGACGCCGACGAGTTCGACGCGGTCGCCGACCACCTGCTGGTGCTGGACCACGACCTGGGCAACGGGCCGGAGGCGGTGGTCGGCACCTATCGCCTGATCCGCCGGCCCGGCGCGGCGAAGCTCGGCCGCTTCTACTCGGAAGGCGAATACGACATCGCCATGCTGGCGGGCTTCCCGGGCGAGGTGATGGAGCTCGGCCGGTCCTGCGTGGCCGCGCCCTACCGCACGCGGGGCACGCTGCAGCTGCTGTGGCGCGGCATCGCGGCGATGGTGTTCCGCCACCGCATCACGCTGATGTTCGGCTGCGCCTCCCTGCCCGGCACCGACCTCGATGCGCTGGCGCCTCAGCTGGCCTATCTGCACGCCAACCACCTGGCCCCGCCGGCGCTGCGCCCGCGCGCGCTGCCCGACCGCTACGTGGCGATGGACCGGGTGCCGGTGGCGTCGGTGGACATGAAGGCGGTGCTGGCCGCGCTGCCGCCGCTGGTGAAGGGCTACCTCCGGCTGGGCGGCTTCGTCGGCGACGGGGCGGTGATCGACCACCAGTTCAACACCACCGATGTCTGCGTGGTGGTGAAGACCGACCTGGTGACGGAGAAATACTACCGCCACTACGAGCGGACCGCAGGCGGCGCGCGGGAGGAGTAGGACGAGGCGCCGCGAGGTACCCCCCTGGCGGCATTCCGGCAGGCCCGGTAACGTTAACGCCTCGTCACGAGGCACAGACGCATGGCCAGGCTTTTCATCGGTCCGGGACTGATCGCTTTCCCGGCCTTCCCCGATCCGGCGACCGTCGATCCGTTCACGCTGGGCTTCACCTCCGACGCCACGTCGCTGAGCTTCGAGCTGGAGGGCTACCACTTCGCCTTCACCGGCGACTTCGTCGATGCGACGACGGCGCTGACCACGCTGGTGCCGGTGCCCTTCCCGGTGCCGGCCTTCTTCCTGGCGCTGGCCGGCGTGCCGGGCTTCGCCGTGCCGATCGTGCTGGAGAGCGCCGAGGTGACGCGGATCGCCGACGGCGCGACGGTGATCGGCTTCGACGGCGCGAGCGCCGCGCTGGACCTGCAGCAGTTCTTCGCCACGCTGACCGACCCGGCCAACTACACCGACGACATCATCACCGCCTATTTCGGGGCGGTCGCTGCCTTCACCACGCTCGACCTGGCGGCCTTCGACACGCCGGTGGTGATGGGGCGACCGAATGCCGGGGTGAACGGCCCGGCGGGCGAGCGCGGTGTGATCGCCTATGCGCAGGAGATCGACCGCTTCGACTTCGTGGAACTGCTGGGCGGCGCCGCCGGCGACCGGCTGGGCGGGGCGGCGGGCGCCGAGTCGATCGACGGCCAGGGCGGCGCCGACCTGCTGCTGGGCCGCGACGGCGCCGATGTCCTGCAGGGCGGGGCGGAGAACGACGTGCTGGACGGCGGCGCGGGCGACGACAGCCTGGCGGGCGGTGCGGGCGACGACGTGCTGGCCGGGCGCGGCGGCAGCAACACGCTGGAGGGCGGGACCGGGGCGGACCGCTTCGTCATCGGCGCCGGGCCCGGCACCGACCGGATCGAGGATTTCGACGCGGCCGGAGGCGACCGGGTGGATGTCTCGGCGCTCGGCCTCACGCTGCGCGCGCTGGTGCAGGGGCTGGCCGGCGCGACCGCGGATGCGTCGGGCGTGACCGTCACCTTCGCGGGCCGCTCGCTGCTGTTCGCGGGGGTGGCGGATGCCGCGACGCTGCAGGTCCAGGACTTCATCCGCACCGTCCTGCCGCAATCCGGGGGCGACGTGACGGTGCTGGGCGGCGAGGCGGGCGCGGCCCTGTTCGGCGGGGACGGGCACGACGTGCTGCTGGGCGGCGCGGGCGACGACAGGCTGACCGGGCGGCTCGGCGACGACGCGCTGGACGGGGCAGCCGGGGCCGACAGCCTGAACGGCGGCTGGGGCAACGACGTGCTGTTCGGCGGCGACGGCGACGACGTGCTGACCGGCGCCGTGGGCGACGACTTCCTGGATGGCGGCGCGGGCAACGACGTGATCGAGGGCGGGCCCGGCACCGACTGCCTGACCGGCGCGGCGGGGGCCGACATCTTCGTCTTCCGCGCCCGCGACGGGGAGATGGACCGGGTGACGGATTTCGAGGAGGGGGTGGACCTGATCGACATCCGCGCGCTGGTCGCGGTGACGCTCTCGGCAGGGAACCTGGCGGACCACATCCGCATCACCTCGCCCGGCCCGACCTTCCTGACCCGCTTCCTGGAGGTGGACCGCGACGGCGCGGGCACGCGCTTCGGCTTCGTGGAGGTGGCGCAGTTCGACGACGTGGACGACGCGGTGCTGACCGACGCGGGCAACTACCTGTTCTGACCGGGCGCGCGTCGGCGACTTCGAGAATTGAACATCACCGCAACGTTTTGGCCATTTCGCCGTAATCACAACAGTGCCACCCTGCTCCACCCGATCGGCGGGCGGAGCCGGGTGGTTCGACGCGCCTCGTGAACGGTCGGGGGAAACGCCAATACCGGCTGGGGAAAGAGTCACCAGGATGCAACAGAAACTCGCTGCCGAATTCATCGGCACGCTCTGGCTCGTGCTCGGCGGCTGCGGCAGCGCCGTGCTGGCCGCCGCCTTCCCCGAAGTCGGCATCGGGCTGCACGGCGTATCGCTCGCCTTCGGCCTGACCGTTCTGACCATGGCCTATGCGATCGGCCATGTCTCCGGCTGCCACCTGAACCCGGCGGTGACGCTCGGCCTGGTGGCCGGCGGCCGCTTCCCCGCCAGCGAGGCGGTGCCCTACATCGTGGCGCAGGTGGCCGGGGCCATCGTGGCGGCCGCGATCCTCTACGTCATCGCCAGCGGCAAGGCGGGGTTCAGCCTCTCGGCCGGCTTCGCGGCGAACGGATTCGGCGACCTGTCGCCGGGCAAGTACGGCTTCGCCTCGGCCTTCGTGATCGAGGTCGTGATGACCTTCTTCTTCCTGTTCGTCATCCTGGGCGCCACGCATGGCAAGGCGCCGGCGGGCTTCGCGCCGATCGCCATCGGGCTTTGCCTGACGCTGATCCACCTGATCTCGATCCCGGTGACCAACACCAGCGTCAACCCGGCGCGCAGCACCAGCCAGGCGCTGTTCGCGGGCGGCGGCTACCTGGCGCAGCTGTGGATGTTCTGGGTGGCGCCGATCGCGGGTGGCGTGCTGGGCGGCATCGTCTATCGCATCATCGCGCCGAACGACGCGCCGGCGATCACCGGCACGGACCGGCCGCGCGCCTGACGACCGCGCCGGCCGGCGGGACGCCCCGCCGGCCGGTTGCCCCGCGCAGGGCGGCATGGTGACATTCCCGGCGGCCGCGCAGGATGCGCGGCGAGCCGATCGGGACACCGCCATGCCGACCACCGGTATCCGCCGCCGCCTCCTGCTCGCCGCCGGCGCGGCGGGGCTTGCCACGCCCGCCCTGGCGCAGGCGCCATGGCCGAACCGGCCGATCCGCATGATCATCCCCTTCGCGCCGGGCGGCTCCACCGACGTCATCGGACGGCTGCTGGCCGAACAGATGTCGCAGCGGCTCGGCCAGCCCATCGTCATCGAGAACCGTGGCGGCGCAGGCGCGACGCTCGGCACCGGGCTGGTCGCCGATGCGGCGCCGGACGGCTACACCGTGCTGCTCTCGCCCGTTTCGGCCTTCAACGTCGGCGCCACGCTGTATCGCGGGCGGATCACCTGGGATCCGGTGCGCAGCTTCGCGCATGTCGCCATGATCCAGCGCGGCTACTACGCGCTGATGGCCAACAACCGCGCACCCTTCACCAACCCCGCCGAGCTGGCGGCGGCGGCGCGGCGCACGCCGGGCATCAACTACGCCACCTCCGGCGTGGGATCGCTGCCGCACCTGGTGATGCTGCGCTTCGCGCAGATGGCCGGCATCGAGCTGACGCATGTGCCCTATCGTGGCGGCGCGCAGGCGGTGAACGACGTGATCGCGGGCAACGTGCCCGTCACGCTGGACGGCATCGCGGCCTCCGTCGGCTTCCTGCGCCAGGGCAATATCCGCGGCATCGGGCTGACCGGGCCGCAGCGCCACCCGGACTTCCCGGACATGCCGACCTTCGTGGAGCACGGCTTCCCGCAGCTGGTGGCGGAAGGCTGGGCCGGCTTCTCCTTCCCCGCCGGCGTGCCGCGGCCGATCCAGCAGCGGCTGGCCGACGTGACGAAGGAGGTGCTGGACCTGCCGGCGATCCGCGAGCGCTACCGGACGCTCGCGAACGACGTGGGC
Source organism: Falsiroseomonas oryzae (assembly GCF_027856955.1). Classification (GTDB taxonomy): domain Bacteria; phylum Pseudomonadota; class Alphaproteobacteria; order Acetobacterales; family Acetobacteraceae; genus Falsiroseomonas; species Falsiroseomonas oryzae. Next base: position 5,110 of record NZ_JAPSMD010000286.1, read on the forward strand.
GACCGCTTCATGGACGACTTCCAGCGCTTCGTCGCGGAGGAGGTCGAGACCTGGCGGCCGCTGGTGATCGCCAGCGGCGCGACGGTTGATTGATTTTGGTGCCCTCAAGCGCCGGGCGCGGCCTCCGGCCGCTTGGCTTGCGCGCCGACGCGCTGTCGCGTCGGGCCATGCGGTTCCACTGCGCGCGGGCCGCCTGCGGCGGCCAAGAGAAACGGGACCGATGACGTGACCCACCCCGCCCCCACCGCCGCCGATCGCCTTCCGGCATTCCAGAAGCTGCTGGAAGGCCGCGCGGACCTGGCTTTCATCCCGCTCGGGACCGACCTGCACTACTTGGCTGGCATCCCGCGCGACATCCCGAACTACGGCATCACGCTGCATCCCGGCGGCTGGCTGGAAGGGGCGTGGCTGACGCCGACGCGCGCGCCGGTGCTGGCCCTGCCGCGCATGACGGCGGAGTTCAAGGGGCGCGGCGAGAGCAAGGGGATCGAGATCCGCGTGCTCGGCGACCATGACGACCCGGCGGCGCTGGCGCGCGACATCATCGCCGGCTGCCGGCTGCCGGCGAAGCCGCGCATCGCCATCAGCGACCGCGCGCATGGCGAGAGCGCGGTGCACATCCAGGCGCTGCTGCCGGATGCCGTCTTCGTCTCCGCCACCGACATCCTGCGCGAGCTGCGCGTCATCAAGAGCGAGGCCGAGATCGCGACGATGCGCGAGGCCGGGCGGCGCACCGAAGCCGCCTTCGCCGAGGTGCTGCCGAAGCTGCGCTTCGGCATGACCGAGCTCGATGTCATCGCCGAGGTGGACTACCAGATGAAGCGGCAGGGCACCTTCGGGCCCACCTTCACCACCTCGCTCTACAACACGGGTCCCGACCATCCGCTGCTGATGGGCCGGCGGCTGGACAGCTGGAAGCGGCCGATCGGGCCGAACACCTCGGTGCTGTTCGACTTCGGCGCATCGCATGACGGGCTCTGCTACGACTGGGGCCGCACCGTCAGCTTCGGCGCGCCGGGCGCGGAGCAGATCAAGGTGCACCGCGTGGTGATGCAGGCGCAGGCCGCCGGCATCGCCGCGCTGAAGGCCGGCAGCGCCACCTGCGCCGAGGTGGACGCGATTGCGCGCCGCGTGGTGGAGGATGCCGGCTACGGCCCGAATTTCCGCCACCGGCTGGGCCACGGCATCGGCTGGGACGTGCACGAGCCGCCCTTCCTGACGCAATCCGACCGCACGGTGCTGCGCGAGGGGATGATGTTCACGGTCGAGCCCTCGATCCTGCAGGACAGGTCCTTCAGCGCGCGCGTCGAGGACGTGATCGTCGCGCGGCCGGGCGGCGGCGAGAAGCTGACCAACGGCTTCCAGGAGCTGATCGTCATCGACCGCTGACGCGGCGCGGCTCCGCAGGACGTGATGCGACGGGCGGGCGCGCATCGTTCGATGCTGGCGCCGCACCTCAACCAGCGGAGACCACGGGGTTGTATGTCGCGGCCCTCGGACGGCTGCTCGACCGGGCGCCCGCGACGACAGGCGCCGGGATCGCGCTGGCGCTGGCACTGACAGGAACAGCGGCGCTGCTGCGGCTCGGCTTCCAGGCCGTGGCGCCCGAGGCGCTGCCCTTCTCGACCTTCTACGTCTCGACGTTGGCGGCGGCGCTGCTGGCGGGGCTGGTCCCGGCGCTGGTGGCCATGGCGGGCGCGACGCTGGCGGGCTGGTGGCTGTTCCTGCCGCCGCCCGGCAGGCTGGTGATGTCCACGGGCGCGCTGGTGAGCCTGGTGCTGTTCGTCGCGACGCAGGCCGCCGTGGTGGCGCTGGCGCTGGCGCTGCGCGGCACGGTGGGACGGCTGCGCCGCGCACAGGCGACGCTGGCGGAGAGCGACGCGCTGCTGCGCGCGGTGTTCGAGCAGCTGCCCGCCGCCGCCTTCGTCGTGGAGGCCGGCAGCCGGC
>NZ_JAPSMD010000287.1 GCF_027856955.1 Falsiroseomonas oryzae
GCGATCCGGCACGCCGCCGCCACCCGATTTCGCGCCCTGCGCCGCGGCCTGGCCGGGCAGCGCCGCGGCGCCCCCCAGGGCCGCCAGGCGCAGGACCAGCAGCCGGCGGCGCAGCGGGGAGTGGACGGGGTTCTCGGACATCGGGTGCTCCTGGACCTGGGCCATGTTCTTGCGCGGAAGCACCGGCGTCCAGTGGCAAGACGGCGCGGTCGCCGCATGGGGGGGCACGAGCCCCTTGCATCGATGTTCCCGTTATGTTCTCATACTTCCCATGAGCCAGACCCTGATCGCCCCCGCCTTCGGCGCCGCGGCCATGTCGGCCCGGGCCAGCCGCATTCCCGACGAGCTGCGCATCCCCGCGCCGCCCTCGACCTTCCGCTGGATTCCGGCCTCGGCGGCCGAGCCGCGCTGGCGGCAGGCGATGCGCTGGTCGCTAATCGGGCTGAGCGCCAGCCTCGTGGCCGGCGAAGTCGCGCTGCGCCTGGCCGGTCTCTGACCGGGCGGGCGAATTTGTCCGAAACGCCGTCCGCGCATCCGCGCGACCCGGTGGGCAGGGCAGCGCCCCGCCCGGGCGGCCTACAGCCGCGGCACCGGCTTCAGCGGGGCGACCAGCCCGCCCAGCATGGCAGGCACCACGTCGCGCCAGGCGCCGTGATGGGTGTGGGGCTGGCGCAGCTTCTTGGCCAGCAGCCGCGCCACGCTGCGCAGCGCGGCGGCGCGGCCCTGGTACTTCCGGATGAGCAGGATGTGATGGCGGTTGAACAGCCGCACCACCACCGGACTGCGCGGCCCGCCGGAGGACCCGCCGCCCTCGTGCAGCAGGAAGGGGTCGCGGACGTAGTGGATGGGGATGCCGGCGCGGCCCAGCCGGATGCTGAGGTCGGTGTCCTCCCAGTAGACGAAGAAGCTCTCGTCCAGCAGGCCGACCGTGTCCAGCACGCGGCGCGTCAGCAGCAGGCAGCAGCCGCTGGCGAAGCCGACCAGGCGGTGCGGCGTGGCGTCGGCCTCGTCATGCACGTCATGGGTATTGTGCAGCACCCAGCCGTCGTCGATGTCGCCGCCCGCGTACCAGGAGACGCCTGGGTCATCCAGGCGCATCACGCGCGGCGCCAGCACCTCCGCCGCGTGGCGCTCGCGCGCCGCGAGCAGCTCCGCCAGGAAGTCGGGCGCGAAGCGCGTGTCGTTGTTGAGCAGGAGGAAGACGTCGCCGTCGCGCGCCGCGGCGGCGTGGCGCAGCCCCTGGTTCACCGCGGCGGCGAAGCCCAGGTTGCGCCCGTTGCGGAGCACCGTGACGCGCGGATCGCCCGCCGCCTCCAGGATCGCCGCGCCCTCGTCGCGTGAGGCGTTGTCCACCGCCACCAGCCGCCATTCGCCATGCGTCTGCGCCCGCAGGCAGCCGAGGAAGGCCGGCAGCGCCTCCGCGCTGTTGTAGAGGATGGTGACGAGCCAGACCGCCATGCCGTTCCCGATCCACGCCGGTGGCCGCGCCGCTTCGCCGCGCCACGCGGCGGTATAGGCAGCGGGGCGCCCAGGGTCCAGCTTGCGCCCCTGTCCCGCCGCGGGCATTGCCTCGGGTTCCGTTGCGTTGACGCGCGCCGGCCCGCGCGGAACACTTTGCCGCGGCGCGTCGCGCCGCGCCGCCACGGGAGGACAGAGATGCGACGCAGGCTTCTGCTTGGTGCGCTCGCCGCGGCGCCGCTGGCTGCGCCCGGGGCCATGGCCCAGGATTGGCCCTCCCGCCCCATCCGCATCGTCGTGGGCTTCTCGCCCGGCGGCACGGCGGATGCGGTCGGCCGCCGCCTGCAGGCGCCGCTGCAGGCAGCGTTCGGGCAGTCCGTCGTCGTCGAGAACCGCACCGGCGCCAGCGGCGCCGTGGCCGCCGTCGAAGTCGCCCGCGCGGCGCCGGATGGCCACACGCTCGGCGTCGTCGTCAGCACGCTCGCCTCGCTGCCGGCGATGCGGCCGGACACCCAGTTCGATCCGGTGCGTGACTTCACGCCGGTGGTGCTGGTCGGCCAGCTGCCCCTGCTGCTGGTCGTGCATCCCTCGGTTCCCGCGACCGATCTCGCGCAGCTGATCGCGCTGGCGCGGCGCAACCCCGGCCGGCTGAACTACGCCAGCCCGGGCAGCGGCCTGGCGCACCACTTCGCGGGCGAGATGCTGAAGCTGCGCGCCGGGCTCGACATCGCGCATGTGCCCTATCGCGGCGCCGCGCCGGCGCTGGCCGATGTCGTGTCCGGGCAGGTGCAGATGACCTTCGCCGCGCCGCCCGCCGTGGCGGGCTTCATCCAGGGCGGCCAGGTCCGCCCCATCGCCATGACGGGCGCCGTCCGCTCCCAGGCCATGCCCGAGATCCCCACCGTCGCCGAATCGGGGCTCGAAGGCTTCGACGTCACCGAGTGGTACGGCATCGTCGGCCCCGCAAACCTGCCGCCGGCTGTCGTCGGGCGGCTGAACCAGGCGATCAACGCCAGCCTGCAGACGCCCGAGCAGGCGGCCTGGCTGCGGCAGAACGCCGTGGATCGCCGCCTCACCTCCGCCGCGGAGTTCGGCGCTTTCATCCGGACGGAGATCGACAAGCTCGGCCGGATCGCGCGCGAGGCACGGATCGTGGCGGACTGACCGGCGGCGGCCGATCGCAGGCAGGAAAGGCGGCGTGTCCACCGGATGACCGAGACAGCGGACGTGGTGGTGATCGGCGGCGGCATCCTGGGGGCTGCCGTCGCCTACGAACTCGGCCGGCGCGGCGCCGGCCGCGTGGTGGTCCTGGAAGCGGAGGCCGGGCTGAACCGGCACTCCACAGGCCGGGCCGGCTCCTACTTCATCCCAATGTACGACAGCGACGCCTTCGCGGCGCTGGCGCAGGAAAGCCTGGCCTTCCTGCGCGAGCCGCCGGACGGCTTCGCGGAAGGCCATCTCCTCGGCCGGGAGGGCGCCGTCATCGCGACGGTGCAGCCCGACACCGCCGCCTTGCAGGCCGAGATCGCGAAGGCGGAAAGCCTGGGCATCCCGGTGCGCGCGATGGATGGGGCCGAGATCCGCGCGATGGTCCCGATCGCGCGCGTGGAGCTGATCACCGGCGCGGCCTTCTACCCGGGCGCCGGCGAGATCGTCGCCGCGGCGCTTGCGGGCGGCTTCGCCCGCGGCGCCGCGCAATCGGGGGCGCGATTTGCCACCGGTCGGCGCTGGACCGGCCTGCGGCGCCGCGGCGATGCCGTGGCCGGCGTGACGACGAGCGCCGGCGACATCGCCTGCGGCCATGTCGTGAACGCCGCGGGCGCATGGTGCGGCGAGGTCGGGCGCGCGGCGCATGCGCTGCCGATCCGCTTCGAAGTCACGCGGCGGCACATGATCGCCGTGGCGCTGCCACCCGCGCATCGCGGTCAGGTCTGGCCCTTCTTCCGATGCCCGTCGATTCCGCTCTACTTCAAACCCGAAGGCGGCGAGCTGGTCGCGAGCCCGATGGACCAGGGCGAGGACGAGCCAGGGGACTGCGCGACCGATGCCGCCCTGGTGGACCGCACGGCGGCCGCGCTGCGGGCGCATACGACGATCCCGGTGGCGGAGGTCGCGCGGGCCTGGGCCGGGCATCGCGTCTTCGCCGGCAGCCACCTGCCCGTTATCGGGCCGGACCCATTGCTGCGCGGCTTCCACTGGGCGGCCGGGCTGGGCGGCGCGGGGATCATGGCGGCGCCGGCGGTCGGCCGCATCGTGGCCGATGGCATCGGCGGCATGCCCGCGACCTCGCCGGCTGCCCTGGCCTCCCTCCCGGACCGCTCCGCGCCGCGGCCGGGCTGAGGGGCCAGGGCACGGGACCGCTACGCCGGCAGCGTGACCACCGCGCGCAGCCCGCCCTCGGGCCGGTTGCGCAGCACCACGTCGCCGCCATGCGCGCGCAGGATGTTGCGGGCGATCGTCAGGCCGAGGCCGGTGCCGCCCGTCTCCCGGTTGCGGCTGGCCTCCAGGCGGCGGAAGGGCTGGAACACGGCTTCCAGCTCGGATTCCGGCACGCCGGGGCCGTCATCGTCGATGGCGATGCGCAGCTGGCCCGGCGCTGCCTGCGCCAGCTCCAGCCGCGCCGCGTTGCCATAGGCCAGCGCGTTGCCCACCAGGTTGGCCAGGGCGCGCTTCAGCGCCACCGGCCGCGCGCGCACCGTCAGGTGCTCCGGCCCGGCATAGGCGAAGGCGGCTTCCGGCAGGTCGGGGTTGGCGTCCGCCGCCTCGTCCAGCACCGTCCGGCACAGCGCGGCGAGATCCAGCGGCACGGAAGGCTCCGCCGCCGCGTCGTCGCGCGCGAAGGCGAGGGTGGCGCCGATCATCGCCTCCATCTCCTCGAGATCGGAGAGGATCTTCGCCCGCTGCTCGTCGTCGTCCAGCAGTTCGGCGCGCAGCTTCAGGCGGGTGATCGGCGTCTTCAGGTCGTGCCCGATCGCCGCCACCATCTGCGTGCGGTCGCCGACGAAGCGGCGGATGCGCTCGGCCATGGTGTTGAAGGCGCGCGCGGCGGTGGCGACCTCCGAGGGACCGTTCTCCGGCAGGGGCGGCGCGTTCACGTCGCGGCCCAGCCGGTCGGCCGCGGCGGCCAGGTCGCGCACCGGCCGGGTCAGGCGGCGCACCGCCCACAGCGTGAGCCCCGCGGCGGCCAGCGTCATCAGCACGAACGCGGCCAGGAAGGTCTCGGAATGCCAGGGCCGCGGCGGCGGCATCTCGATGCGCAGGTTCAGCCAGCCATGGTCCTGGAAGCGGAAGCTGGCCAGCATCACGCCCGGCCGGCTGCTGCCGGAGACGATCACGTCCCGCGGGCGCAGCCGCGGCGGCGCGGACATCACCGATTCGACGCGCAGCATGCGCAGCATCGGCGGCGGCGGCGGCGGGTAGGAGAGGCGGGCGAGGGGATCGTCGTCGTAGCTCGCGCGCAGGCCGGGCGGCAGGTCGATCTCCGCCAGCACCATGAAGCGGCGCTCATGCGGCGTGACCAGCAGGGTGCGCCAGATCGCGAAGCTCCGCTGCGAGATCTCGCGCGCCTGCTGGAAGCGCTGCAGGTCCACGCGGTCCAGCGCATGGATCGTCAGCCCGGCCACCTGCACCAGCACCAGGCCGAGCAGCAGGAACACCGCCGTGCGCCCCGCCAGGCTGCGCGGCAGCAGGCGCGAGAGCAGGCGCCGGCGCGGCCGCAGCGGCACTGCCACGGCGGCTGACGAGGCGGCCGCCGTCGCGGCCGGGCCTGCGGTGCTCATCCCTTCTCGACCGTGGTGGCCAGCACGTAGCCGCCGCCGCGCACCGTCTTGATCAGCTGCGGGTTGCGCCCGTCATCCTCCAGCTTGCGGCGCAGCCGGCTGACGGCGACGTCGATGGCGCGGTCGAAGGGGCCGGCCTGCCGCCCGCGCAGCAGGTCCATCAACATGTCGCGCGTCAGGACGCGGTTCGGCCGCTCCACCAGCGCGACCAGCAGCTCGTATTCGCCCCCCGTGAGTGGCACCTCGACGCCCTGCGGGTTCAGCAGCCGCCGCCGCGCCGGCTCCAGGATCCAGCCGGAGAAGCGGATCGCCTTGGCCGGCGGATCGCCGTTGCCGGCGGGGGTGGAGCTGTCGGCCGTGGCGCGGCGCAGCACGGCGCGGATGCGGGCCAGCAATTCGCGCGGGTTGAAGGGCTTGGCGACGTAGTCGTCGGCGCCGAGCTCCAGCCCGACGATGCGATCGGTCTCCTCGCCCATCGCGGTCAGCATGACGATCGGGACCTCCGACTGGCCGCGCAGCCAACGCGCGAAGTCGAGGCCGGACTCGCCGGGCATCATGAGGTCCAGCACCACCAGGTGGTAGCGGCCGAGCGGCCAGAGCTTCCGTGCCTCCCGCGCGTCGCGGGCCACGGTGACGCGGAAGGACTGCTTCTCCAGGAATTTCCCGAGAAGGTCCCGGATCTCCCGGTCGTCGTCGACGACCAGGATGTGCGGCGCGGCGCTGTCCATCCCTGCAACATAGCGCGCCCGCGCCCGCGCCGCAGGGTTCACCGCGCGGCGGATGTTGCGCCGCGTGACGGGGGGCGCGGCTGCAACACTGTGTTGCACTTGCTCACCGTGGGGGCCTTCGGCCGGTTACGTTCGGGTCGCATCTTCCCCGCATCGATGGCCGACCGGGCCGCGGCAGACTGCCCCGCCGCGTGACACTCCCCCTCCTGTCCCGGTTCGGCCTCGTGTATCGGCGGCGGGGATGTCTCCCTCCCTTGCATCCCCGCCGCCCTCTTTTCCCCACCCCCCCGACTGGGCGCGCACCGCGGCCGATGCGCTGGCGCGGCGCCACGCCGCCTTCGCCGGCATCGAGGACCGCGCCGGGCCGCTGCCCTGGCCGGTGCGCGACCGCGGCTTCCCCGGCCTGCTGCGGGCGATCTGCGCGCAGCTCGTCTCCAACGAGGCCGCCTTCGCCATCTGGAAGCGCGTCAGCGCGCTGCCCGGCGCCACCACGCCGGAAGGCTTCCTGGCCCTGCCGGCCGAGCGTGTCGGCATCGACGGCGGGCTGACGCGCCAGAAGGTGCAACACGGCCGCGCCCTGGCCGCCGCCATCCTGGATGGCTCCCTGCGGCTGGATGCGCTGGACGCGATGGAGGACGAGGCCGCCATCGCGCATCTCTGCACGGTCCGCGGCATCGGCCGCTGGACGGCGGAGGTGCACCTGCTCTTCGCGCATCAAAGGCCGGACGTCTTCCCCTCCGGCGATCTCGCCCTGCAGGCCGCGGCGGCGCATCGCCTCGGCCTGCCGGCGCGGCCGGATGCGAAGGCCATGGCGTGGATCGCGCGGGACTGGGCGCCGCACCGCGCGGTGGCGGCGCGGCTGCTCTGGCACCACTGGCTGCACCACACGAAACGCGCCACGCTGGATCCCGCATGATCCTGTCGTCTCGCATCCGCGCCACCGCGGCCCCGCCCATCCCCGCCGCCCGCGCCTGGGCCGCGCGCTATGCCGGCCAGGCCAGGCCGGCGCTGGACCTGACCCAGGCCGTGCCGGGCTATCCGCCGCCGCCCGACCTGCTGGCGAAGCTGGCGGAGGCCGCCG
>NZ_JAPSMD010000288.1 GCF_027856955.1 Falsiroseomonas oryzae
CGCTGGCGCCGCCGCCCGGCTGCGCCTTCCACCCGCGCTGCCCGCGCGCCGTCGCGCGCTGCCGGGAGGAGAGGCCGCTACTGCGCGAGGCCGGCGGGCGCCAGGTGGCGTGCCACCTGGCCGGGTCGTGACGGGGACGGCCCGCGAGGCGGCAGGCCGTCGGCCGGGCGTCAGAAGCGGAAGCTCACACCCAGCAGGGGCCCGCCGAACCCGACATCCAGGCTCACATCCTTCTTCGCATAGTCGATGTAGAGATAGCGGTAGCCGAGCTGCGCGGACATGTTCTGCGCGAAGCGCCACTCGATCGCGCCGAGCGCCTGCCAGGTCAGCCGCGAGCCGAGGTCGAAGCCGCCGATGTCGCCATAGGCGACGATGGACAAGCTCTCGCTCAGACGGAACTGGGCGCGCATCGCCAGGATCGGATCCAGCCAGGTCGGGCTGGCGCTGTCCGAGCGCGGACCGCCAAGGCCCTGGTTGAGCGTCAGCTTGGTGTCGAACCACCAGGCGCGGGCGCCGGCGCCCGCGTCGAGCGTGAAGGATGGCTGCTCCACGGCGCGATAGAGGCCGACGGCAGCGAATTCCGTCGCGGTGAGCCGCGCCTCGCCGCCGCGGAAGACCACGCCGCGCGGCGTGGAGACGCCCTGTTCGATGTCCATGTAGACCATGTCGATCAGCAGGCCGAAGCGGCCGCTGCGTAGCTCGGCGGAGCCCATCACGGCGAACTTCAGGTCATCGAAGATGTCGCCGAAATCGGCGCTGAAGTCGCGCGACTGCCGCGGCAGCTCGACGGTGCCGCTGACGCCGGCGGCCCACATGTAGGGCGTGAGCGTGACGCTCCAGCCCGGCGCGGGCTGGGTGGAGCCTTGCGCGAAGGCTGGCGTGGCGCCCGCCACGATGCCGCACAGCGCGGCTCCCACGAACCATGGCCTCATCGTCCAACCCCCTGCCTGTCGCGCCGCACCAGGCGAGTCGGGTGCGCAGCGGAAGATGCATAGCACGGCCGGACCGATCCGGACGCAGGGCGGCGCCACCATGGGAGATGCGGCGACCGCGTGCCGCGACCTCGTCTCGCCATGGCGGCTCCACGCAGGCCGAGACGCTCCGGCCCGAAGCGTCACCGCGGCGCCGAACCTGGCCGGCTCCACCCCGAGGCGAGCATAGGAGGGGGTGCGCTGCATCGGCAGGCAGCGAAACTATCCAACTCGTGCGGAAATCATCCCGACGGCGGCCAGACGCGCCTCGCGTCCCAGGCCGTACCATCCGCGCAAGGATGGTGCCCGCAGCGAAGGATGCGCATGCAAGGCCAGGACGCCGCGGGCGTACCGCCGCTGCATTGCGATGCCGGCGTTATCGGCCAGCTGCCGAGCGCGCGGAGGCCGGCGTCGCAGCTGTCCACGCAGCCGCAGCCGAAGAAGTTCTGCATCGTAGGCCATCGGCAGGATGGGCTCGCCGACGACATGGGACCGCTTCAGCATGCGGATATCGCCGTCCAGCGCTGCCGTGTTCTGCCGGTTCAGGATGATGCCGATCTTGCCCGGCTGCTGAGGGCACGGCGCGACGGGTGCTGGTGCGCCGGATACGCCTCTTCTCCAAGGTCCAGCGGGATCGGGAGCGCAAAGAGACTTGTCGTATGGTGACAAGTTCGTGTCGCATCATGCAAAGTCGCCCGCTTCATGCGCTCGCCATACTGTTGGTTCGGGGCGGCGGCAGAATGCCGGCGGGTCGGGAGGCAAGCATGACGAAGCTGTCGCGACGCGATCTGATGGCAGCCGGCGCCGCCACCCTCGCCGTTCCCGGGCCGGTCCTTGCGCAGGGCACGCCACGGCGCGGCGGCACCTTGATCCTGGCCATTGAGGGCGAGCCCGCCACGCTCACTTCCCACCTCGCCACCGACACGCCGGCCATGATGGTGGCGAACAACCTGTTCAACGCGCTGGTGCTGCTCAACGAGAAGCTGGAGCCGGTGCCGGATCTCGCGACAAGCTGGACGGTATCGCCGGACGGGCGCGCCTATGCCTTCGAACTCGCGCAGAATGTCCGCTGGCACGACGGGCGGCCGCTCACGGCAGCGGATGTCGAGTTCACCTTCAACGAGATCGTCGCCAAGCTGCACCCGCGTGCCGGATCCTGGTGGCCGAACGTGGAAAGCGCGAAGGCCACCGGTCCCCACAGCTTCGAGTTCCGCCTGAAGCAGCCCTTCGCGCCCTTCCTGACCATGCTGGGCAGCGTGCTGTCCTCCGGCGCACTGATCATGCCGAAGCACGTCTACGAGAACACTGATGCGCGCACCAACCCGGCCAACCAGCGCCCGATCGGCAGCGGGCCCTTCACCTTCTCCCGCTGGCAGCGCGGCAGCTTCATCGAACTGAACCGCAACGCAACCTACTTCAAGCCGAACCGCCCCTACCTGGACCGTCTGGTCTTCCAGGTCTCCTCGGACCCTGCGGCGCGCCTTTTGGCGTTCGAGCGCGGCGAGATCGACTTCCTGCACTGGTACATCGTGCCCTACGACCGCATCGGCCGGCTGCGCACGGACCGGCGCTTCAGGCTGTACCAGAAGGGCGACGCGGCGGCGACGAACGGGCTGATGCTGATCAACCACCGCCACGATCGGCTGAAGGACGCGAAGGTGCGCCAGGCGCTGGCGCATGCGATCAACCGCGAGACGATCAACCAGCGCGGGCTGTTCGGCGAGGCGAAGGTGGCGAAGAGCCATGTCGGCAGCACGATCGCCTGGGCCTTCACCGATCGCTTCGACTACGCCTTCGACCCCGCGAAGGCCAATGCGCTGCTGGACGAGGCCGGCTTCCGCCGCGGCGCGGATGGCCGCCGCTTCCCGCTGCGCCTGTTCTGGGCCTCCGGCCGCGATTACGAGGGGCGCGGGGCGGAGATCATCCGGGACAACCTGCGCGATGTCGGCGTGGACGTGACCGTGCAGGTGTTCGACCGCACCTCCTTCACGGACCGCGTGTTCCGCCAGTGGGATTTCGACCTGGCGATGCAGCTCTTCACCACCGGCCCCGACCCGACGGTGAGCGTGACGCCGCGCTACCACACCAACGCCATCCGCCGCGCGCCCTTCGTCAATGGCATGGGCTATTCCAACCCGGAGGTCGATGCGCTGTTCGACCGCGAGCCGACGATCACCGACCCGGCGCAGCGCGCGCAGGCCTGGCATGACATCCAGCGCATCCTGATGCGCGACCTGCCGGCCTTGCCGCTGTTCGAGCTGCCGCCGATCCACGCCGCATCCGCCAGGTTCGCGGATGTGGTGACCGGCCCGCAGGGCTACATCGAGAACCGCGAGAACGCCTACGAGCTGCGCTGAGCGATGGGGCCATCGCTCCTGCTCTACACGCTGCGCCGCCTGGTTCAGGCGGTGCCGCTGGTCTTCGTCATCATACTGATCAACTTCGCGCTGATCCATGCCGCGCCGGGCGACCCCATCGACTTTCTGCTCGGCTCCTCCGACGCGACGGAGGAGTACATCGCGCAGCTGCGTGCCGAATTCGGCCTGGACCGGCCGCTGCCGGAACAGCTGCTGGCCTATCTCGGCAAGATGCTGAGCTTCGACCTCGGCTACTCGCTGCGCTTCCGGGAGCAGGTGCTGACGCTGATTCTCTCGCGCCTGCCGGCGACGCTGCTGCTGATGGGCACCGCGCTGGTGGTGGCCAGCCTGCTCGGCATCCTGCTGGGCGCTGTCGCCGCGCGGCGACCCTACTCGGCCACGGACAATGTCGCGACGCTGGCGGCGCTGGCGGGCTATTCGATGCCGGTCTTCTGGCTGGGCCAGATCATGCTGCTGGTCTTCGCGCTGCACCTGGCGATGTTCCCGACCCAGGGCATGATGAGCCTCCGCGCGCCGCGCGAGGGCCTCGGCATGGTGCTCGACGTCGCGCACCACCTGGTGCTGCCGGTCGCGACCTACAGCGTCTACCACCTGGCGCTGGTGTTCCGCCTGACGCGGGTGAAGATGCAGGAGACGCTGGCGCTGGACTTCATCACCACGGCGCGCGCCAAGGGCCTTCCGGAGGGCCGCGTCGTCTATCGCCACGCGCTGCGCAATGCGATGCTGCCGGTGGTGACCGTCATCGGCCTCAACTTCGGCTTCATGCTGGCGGGTTCCGTCCTGACGGAGACGGTGTTCGCCTGGCCCGGCACCGGCCGGCTGCTGTTCGATGCCATCCAGGCGCGCGACTACCCGCTACTGATGGGCCTCTTCACGGTGCTGTCCGTGATGGTCATCCTGGCGAATGTCCTGACCGACGTGATCTATGCCCTCATCGATCCCCGCGTCGTCTATCGCTGAGGCCGCGGTCGCGCCGGCGCCTTCCGCCTGGCGGATCTTCCGGCACAACCGCGCGGCGGTGGCGGCAGGCGCCATCCTGGTGCTGCTGGCCGCCTTCGCGCTGCTGGGGCCGGCGCTGGCGCCTTTCGACCCCGTGCGCACGGGTGTCGGCCCCAGCATGGCGCCGCCCGGCCTGCCGCACCTGATGGGCACGGACGAACTCGGCCGCGACGTGCTGAGCCGCGCGGCGGGTGGCCTGCGCATCTCCCTGCTCGTCGGGCTGGGCGCGGCCGGTGCGGCGACGCTGATCGGGCTGCTCGTCGGCGGCGTCGCGGGCTTCTTCGGCGGGCTGATCGACGACGCGTTGATGCGGGTGACGGAGGTGTTCCAGGTGATCCCGCGCTTCTTCCTGGCGATCCTGCTGGTCGCCTTTTTCGGCGCGGGCCTGTTCAACATCATCTTCGCCATCGCCATCCTGGGCTGGCCGGAGGTGGCGCGGCTGGTGCGGGCGGAGGTGCTGACCCTGCGCAGCCGTCCCTTCGTGGATGCCGCGCGCGTCGCCGGCGCGTCGCGCACCGCGCTGATCGTGGGCGAGATCCTGCCGAACGCGATGGGACCGGTGGTGGTGAACACCTCGCTGCTGGTCGGCCAGGCGATGCTCCTGGAAGCGGGGCTGTCCTATCTCGGCCTCGGCGATCCCGGCGTGGTCAGCCTGGGCGTGATGCTGCAGGAAGCGCAGCAGATCATGCGCAGCGCCTGGTGGACCTCCGCCTTCCCGGGCCTGCTGATCTTCCTGGCGGTGCTGGCGCTCAACCTGCTGGGCGACGGGCTGAACGACGTGCTCGATCCCCGCGCGCGGGAACGCTGAGATGGCCGGGGCGCCGCTGCTCTCGGTGGAGGGGCTGGAGACGCACATCGCGACGCATGCCGGCACGCTGCGCGCGGTGGACGGCGTGGACCTGCATGTGATGCCCGGCGAGGCGGTGGCGCTGGTGGGCGAATCCGGCTGCGGCAAGTCGATGACGGCACTCTCCGTCATGCGCCTGTTGCGCCCGCCCGCCCGCACCGTCGCCGGCCGCGTAGCTTTCGAGGGCCAGGACCTCCTGGCGCTGGAGGAGGCGGCGATGCGCCGGCTGCGGGGCGACCGCATCGCCATGGTCTTCCAGGACCCGATGACCTTCCTCAACCCGCTGATGCGAGTGGGCGACCAGATCGCCGAGGCCTTGGCGCAGCATCGCGGGCAGTCGATGGCGCAGGCGCGGCAGGCGGCGGTGGAGGCGCTGCGCAGCGTGCGCATCCCGGAACCCGCCACGGTCGCGCGCAACTACCCGCATCAGCTCTCCGGCGGCATGCGGCAGCGCGCGCTGATCGCCATGGCGGTGGCCTGCCGCCCGGCGCTGCTGGTGGCGGACGAGCCGACCACCGCGCTCGACGTCACGGTGCAGGCGCAGATCATGCGGCTGCTGGCGGGGTTGCGGCGGGACCTCGGCAGCGCGCTGCTGCTGATCACGCACGACCTCGGCCTGGTCGCGGAGTACTGCGACCGGGTCTATGTGATGTATGCCGGCCAGATCGTCGAGCATGCCGAGGTCGGGGCGCTGTTCCGCGCGCCGCAGCATCCCTATACGCGCGCGCTGCTGGCCGCGGCGCTGCCGCCGCATCGGCGCGTGGCCGAGCTTGCCGCCATTGAGGGACAGCCGCCGAGCCTGCTCTCGCCGCCGCCCGGCTGCCGCTTCCACCCGCGCTGCCCGGCGCGCGTCGCGCCCTGCGACCGCGACGCGCCGCCCCTGTTCGTGCTGTCGCCTGAGCGGACCGCGCGCTGCTGGCTGCATGCGAGGAGCCCGGCCGATGCCGCCGCTTCTTGAGGTGCGCGACCTGGCCGTGCGCTTCCCGGTCGGCGGCGGCTGGCTGGGCCGCGGGCGGAAGCTGGTGAAGGCACTGGACGGGGTGAGCCTGGACGTCGCCGCCGGCGAGATCGTCGCCGTGGTGGGTGAGAGCGGCTGCGGCAAGACCACGCTGGCGCGCAGCATCCTCGGCCTGGTGCAGCCCAGCGCGGGTAGCCTGCGCTTCCGTGGCGCGGAGCTGGCCGGGCTGCACGGGGCAACGCAGCTTGCCTATCGCCGCGCGGTGCAGATGGTGTTCCAGGATCCCTTCGCCAGCCTGAACCCGCGCCGGACCGTCTTCGGCACGCTGGCGCAGCCGCTGCGCATCCATGGCATCGTGCCGCCCGGCGAGCTGCGCGCGGAAGCCGTGCGGCTGCTGGACCGCGTGGGGCTCAGCCCCGGCGCGGCGTTCCTGGACCGCTATCCCCACCAGTTTTCCGGCGGCCAGCGGCAGCGCATCGGCATCGCCCGTGCCCTGGCGGTGCGGCCCGAGGTGATCGTGGCGGACGAGGCGGTCTCGGCCCTCGACATCTCGATCCGGGCGCAGATCCTGGCCCTGATGCGCCGGCTGCGCGACGAGCTCGGCGTGGCCTGGCTGTTCATCACCCATGACCTTGGCGTGGTACGGTCGGTCTGCGACCGCGTCGTCGTCATGTATCTCGGCCGCGTGGTGGAGGAGGGGCCGACGGAGGCGATCTTCCGCCGCCCGCGCCATCCCTACACGACGGCGCTGATCAATGCCTGCCCGGTGCCGGATCCCGTGCTGGCGCGTGCGCCGCGCCCGGAGCCGCTGGGCGGCGACCCGCCCTCGCCGGTCTCGCCGCCGCCGGGCTGCCGCTTCCACACGCGCTGCCCGGTCGCGCG
>NZ_JAPSMD010000289.1 GCF_027856955.1 Falsiroseomonas oryzae
CGGCGCCGCCGGCTGCAGCCGCGCCCCGCCCCGCCACGCCGCACGCAGCGCGCCGAAGCCGAGCCAGAGCAGGTAGAGCGCGCCGGCGATCCGCAGCGCCTCGAACAGCGCCGGGGAGGCCGCCAGCAGCGCCGCCACGCCCGAGGCCGCCAGCGCGATATGCACCATGGCGCCGGTGACGATGCCGAACATCGCCGCCCATCCGCGCCGCGCCCCGCCGGCCAGGGTCTGCCCGACGACGAACAGCATGTCCGGCCCGGGGGTCAGGATCAGCACCCAGGCGGCGACCAGGAAGGCCAGGAACAGCTGGGGGTCGAGCGGCATGCGCCGACCATGCCGCGCGGCATGCGGCTGCGGAAACGCATAAGCCTGATGCCGTGGATCAGGGGGCCTTATGCCTGGCCCGCCATCTCCCGCCATTCCGCCTCGGTCAGCGTCCTCACACCGAGTTCCGCGGCCTTGGTCGCCTTGCTGCCGGCGTCGGCGCCGACGATCACGAAGTCCGTCTTCTTCGACACGCTCTTCGTCACCTTGGCGCCGAGGCGCTCCGCCTGCGCTTCCGCCTCGTCGCGCGACATGGTCTCGAGCGTGCCGGTGAACACCAGCGTCCTGCCCGCGAAGGGGCTGTCGGCCGCGGCGGCGATCTCGACATCCTCGGCCGTCACCTCGCGCGCCAGATCGTCCAGCGCGGCCAGGTTGTGCGGCTCGGCGAAGAACTCCGCCAGCTCGGTGGCGATCGCCGGGCCGATGCCCTGGATGGAGCCCAGCTCCTCCCGCGCCTCGCTGCCGATCACCGTCGCCGCCAGCATCTTCGCGCGCCACTCCGCGAAGGAATGGTAGTGCCGCGCCAGCAGCTTCGCATTGGCCTCGCCGATGCGGCGGATGCCGAGCGCGAAGATGAAGCGGTCCAGCGGCACGCGGCGGCGCGCCTCGATCGCGGCCAGCAGGTTCGCGATCTTCTTCGCGTCCTTGCCGGCTCGGGCGCCCCAGCCTTCCCAGCCGCGCATCGTCTCGACATGGCGCGCCAGGCGGAAGATGTCGGCGGGGCTCTTCACCAGCCCCTCGTCGAACAGCTTCTGGATGTTCTCGACACCCAGCCCCTCGATGTCCATCGCGTTGCGGCGGGTGAAGTGGATCAGCCGCTCGACGGTCTGGGCGGGGCAGGTGAGGCCGCCGGTGCAGCGGCGCACCACCTCGCCGGCCGGGCGCACGGCGTGGCTGCCGCAGGCCGGGCAGACGTCCGGGAAGACGAAGGGCTGCGCGTCCTTCGGGCGCTTCTCCGGCACCACGCCCAGGATCTGCGGGATCACGTCGCCGGCGCGCTGCAGGATCACGGTGTCGCCGATGCGCACGTCCTTGCGCGCGATCTCGTCCTCGTTGTGCAGGCTGGCATGGGTGACCATCACGCCGCCGACGCCGACCGGCTCCATCACCGCGCGCGGCGTCAGCGCGCCGGTCCGGCCGACCTGGATCTCGATGTCGAGCAGCTTCGTCGTCGCCTGCTCGGCGGGGAACTTCCAGGCGATGGCCCAGCGCGGCGCGCGGCCGACGAAGCCCAGCCGCCGCTGCCAGTCCAGCCGGTTGAGCTTGTACACCACGCCGTCGATGTCATAGCTCAGCGCGGCGCGCTGCTCGGTGATGCGCGCCTGGAAGGCCGTGGCCGCCGCCTCGTCGGCCAGCAGCTCGGACAGAGGGTTCACCTGGAAGCCCCAGCCGCGCAGCCGGTCCAGCCAGGCGTCATGCGTCTCCGCGACCGGCTCGCTCGCCTCCCCCATCGCATAGGCGAAGAGCTTGAGCGGCCGTTGCGCCGTGATCTCCGGATCCAGCTGGCGCAGCGATCCGGCGGCGAAGTTGCGCGGGTTGACCGGGATGGTGATGGCCGGCCCGACCTTCTCTCCGCGGGCGCGCCGCGCCTCGCGCTCCTCGGCCGCCCGCACTTGCGCGGCGCGGAAGGCGAGGAAATCCGCCTTCTCGCAGAACACCTCCCCGCGGATCTCGATGCGGGCGGGCGCAGGGCCATCCAGCCGCCGCGGCAGGTCCTGCAGCGTCAGCAGGTTGCGCGTGACGTCCTCGCCTTCGGTCCCGTCGCCGCGCGTCGCGCCGCGGACGAAGGCGCCGTCCTCATAAGTCAGGTTCACCGAGAGCCCGTCGATCTTCGGCTCCGCCACGAATTGCAGCGCCTGCTCCCCGTCGAGCCGCAGGAATCGCCGGATCGAGGCGGTGAAGCCGAGGAAGTCCTCCGCGCCGAAGGCGTTGTCGAGGCTCAGCATCGGCATGCCGTGCCGCAGCTTGGCGAAGCCCTCCGCCACCTCTGCGCCGACGCGGCGGCTCGGGCTGTCCTCCCGGATCAGCGCGGGGAAGCGGGCCTCAATGGTGCGGTTGCGGCGGACCAGCGCGTCGTAGTCGGCGTCGCTGATCTCCGGCGCGTCCTTGCGGTGATACAGCTCGTCGTGACGCGCGATCTCAGTGGCGAGCGCGGCAAGTTCCTGCTGCGCCTCCTCCTCCGTCAGCGCCTCCACCTTGCGGGCGCGGAGCGCGGCGTCCGTCATGCTGCGTCCCCTCGCGGTTCGCCTGGGGCGCGTTTATTGCGCTTCCGCGGCCAGGCGGTCCAGGGCCGGCCCCGCCAGGATCTCGCCGCTGAAGCGCCCTTCGCTGACGGCGCCGATCGCCCTGTAGAACAGCGTCGCCTCGTCGTCGCCCTCGTCCACGCCCCAC
The DNA here is from genome assembly GCF_027856955.1 of Falsiroseomonas oryzae. Classification (GTDB taxonomy): domain Bacteria; phylum Pseudomonadota; class Alphaproteobacteria; order Acetobacterales; family Acetobacteraceae; genus Falsiroseomonas; species Falsiroseomonas oryzae. The sequence continues at coordinate 2,716 of NZ_JAPSMD010000289.1, forward strand.
CAGAGGCAGCCCGCAGCGCGCTGCTTCGCTTCCGCTGCCAGGTTCGCCATCAACGCGCGCGCCGCACCGCGCCGGCGATAGGCGGGGTCCACGTAGAGATCGAGCAGCATCAGCGCGTCCGCCGCGCGCTCGGCGTCGTAGATCGGGCCGGCCGTGGCGAAGCCGACGACGGTGCCGTCGAGCTCGGCCAGAAGCAGCAAGGCCTTCGGCGCCGGGCCCAGCAGGTCGCGCGCCACGATGGCCGCGGTCATCGGCAACTCCGGCGCGCCGCCATCCAGGCTGTTGATGGCATTGATCAGGCGGGCGACGGCGGGGGCGTCCACGGCATCCGCCCGGCGGATGCGGAGGCCCGTCACAGCAGGCTTCCCGCCAGCAGGCTGTCGGCCGCGGCGCGGGCCGCCTCCGTCACGCGCTCGCCGGCCAGCATCCGCGCGATCTCCTCGCGGCGTGCCGGCGCGTCCAGCGGCGTCACCCGGGTCTCCGCGCGGCCGCCCTTCACCTGCTTGGCCACCGAGAGGTGCCGGATGCCCCGTGCCGCCACCTGCGGCGAATGGGTCACCACCAGCACCTGCAGCCGCTCCGCCACGCGCGCCAGCCGGTCCCCCACGGCCGCGGCCGTTGCGCCGCCGATGCCGCTGTCCACCTCGTCGAACACCAGCGTCGGCACCGGCGATCCGCGCGCCAGCACCACCTTCAGTGCCAGCATCAGCCGCGAGAGCTCGCCGCCCGAAGCGACCTTGTCCAGCGCACCGGGGGCCTGCCCCGGGTTGGTCGAGACCAGGAAGGTCACGCGGTCCACGCCGTCAGGGCCCCAGCCGCCTTCCGGTCGCGCCGAGACATCCACCACCAGCCGCGCGCGGTCGAGCTTCAGCGGCGGCAGTTCCCGCGCCACCGCCTTCTCCAGCTTGCCGGCCGCGTCCCGCCGCGCCTCGGAGAGCCGTCCGGCGGCGGCGAGATAGGCCGCACGCGTCTCCGTCGCCGCGCGCTCCGCCGCCGCGACCCGGTCCGTGCCGGCATCGAGCGCGGCCAGCCGGGCCTTGAGTGTCGCCAGCAGGGACGGCAGCTCCACCACCGGCACCAGGTGCTTCCGGGCGGCGGCGCGCAGCGCGAAGAGGCGTTCCTCCACCTGTTCCAGCCGGCGCGGATCGGGGCCGGACTCATGCGCCAGCCGTTCCAGCGCCGTCTCGGCTTCCGCCAGCGCGTCCAGCGCCCGGCCGAGCGCTTCCAGCGCCGGCTCGGCCTCCGTGTTCGGCGCCGGCAGCCGTTCCAGCGCGCGCACCGCGCCGCGCAGGGCCGTGTTAGGATTGGCGGCGCGGCGGTCGCGCGGGTTCAGCGCCGCCAGTGCCTCGGCAATCGCCTCGCTGCGGCGTTCGCCCTGCTGCAGCTTCTGCCGTTCGGCCGCCATCGCGTCCTCCTCGCCCTCCGTGGGGGCGAGTGCCTCGAGCTCCGCGACGGCATGGCGCAGGAACTCCTCGTCGCGCTGCGCGGTGGCGATCTCCTCGCGGGCGGCGGCCAGGGCCCGTTCGGCGTCGCGCCAGGCGCTGTGAGCCTCCGCCACGGCGGCGCGCAGCTTCTCGAGCCCGCCGGCGGCGTCCAGCAGGCCAGCATGCGCCGCCGGATCGGCCAGGCCCACCTGCTCGTGCTGCCCCTGCACCTCCACCAGCAGAGCGCCGAGCCGGCGCAGCAGCGTCAGGCCCACGGGCTGGTCGTTGGCGAAGGCGCGGGAGCGCCCATCGGCCGTGACGACGCGCCGGAGGACAAGCTCGTCCTCGGCCTCGATCCCCTGCTCCGACAGGACGGCACGGGCCGGGTGGTCTTCGGTGACGCTGAAGGCCGCGGCGACCGAGGCCTGCGGCTGGCCGGCGCGCACCAGCCCGCTTTCCGCCCGGGCGCCGAGCGCAAGGCCCAGGCTGTCCAGCAGGATCGACTTGCCCGCCCCGGTCTCGCCCGTCAGCACCGTGAGGCCCGGCCCGAAGGCCAGGTCCAGGCGCTCGATCAGCACCACGTCGCGGATGGCCAGCGAGGTCAGCACGGCGCGCTGCGCCCGCCGCGGGTCAGAACACGCCGAAGGTCACGGTGCTGACGGCACGGCTGATCCAGCTCGGCCTGTCCTGCGGCGCCGGCTGGGCGCCGTCCACCAGCAGGGCGTAGCTGTCCTGGTACCAGGCGCTGCCCGGGTAGTTGTGTCCGAGCACGGATGCGGTCCGCCGCGCCTCCTCCGTCAGGCCAAGCGCCAGGTAGATCTCGGTCAGGCGGTGCAGCGCCTCCGGCACGTGGTTGGTGGTCTGGTACTCGTCCACCACCCGGCGGAACCGGCCGATCGCGGCGCCGAAGAGACGGCGGTTCTGGTAGAAGCGGCCGACCACCATCTCGCGTCCGGCCAGGTGGTCGCGGGCGAGGTCCATCTTCAGCCGGGCGTCGCGCGCATAGGGTGTGTTGGGAAAGCGATTCGCCACTTCCTGCAGCGCCACCATGGCCTGCTCGGTGGTGCGCTGGTCGCGCTCCGTGTCGTGGATCTGCTCGTACAGCGACAGTGCGCGCAGGTAGTAGGCATAGGCGATGTCGCGATGCGACGGGTGCAGCTGGATGAACCGGTCCAGCGCGCCGAGCGCCTCCGTGTAGCGGTTCCGCATGTATTCGGAGTAGGCGGACATCAGCTTCGCGTTGGTGGCGAAGGCCGAGTAGGGGTGCTCGCGCTCGACCGTGTCGAAGAGTTGGACTGCCGCGCCATACTGCTCGCGCTGCAGGGCCTCCAGTCCGGCGGCATAGAGGCCCTCGGCCGACATGTCGGCCCGGGTTCTCTGCTGCAGGCTCGCCTCGCGCCCGTCCCAGCTGCTGCATCCGGCGATCGGGAGCAGGAGCAGGATCAGCAGCGGCAGGCGTCGGAACATCGGGATCGCGGTGCGCATGGGCCGCCCTATACCACGCCGCGCCGCCCGTCGGGCAAGGCGGCGCACGGCGGGAAAGGTCAGGCGATCGCGGGGGCGGCAGCTGCCGGCAGGCGCATGGCGACGCCATCCGCCGTGAGGCCGCTCTCGGCCATCCGCCACGCCGACTGGTCGGCGAACAGCGCGCGCAACAGCCGGTTGTTCAGCCCATGGCCCGACCGATTCCCGACGAAGCGTGCGGACAGAGCCGCCCCCGCCAGTGCGAGGTCGCCGACGACGTCGAGCATCTTGTGCCGCACGAACTCGTCCGGGCGGCGCAGCCCGCCGGGGTTGAGGACCAGCGGCCCGTCCACCACCACGGCATTGGCCAGGCTGCCGCCCTGCGCCAAGCCGGCGGCTCGCAGGCGGGAGACCTCCTCGGCCAGCGTGAAGGTTCGCGAATCCGCCAACCCTGCCCGGAAGCTCGCCGGCGTGACGCGCAGCGACAGGTGCTGCCGGCCGATCGCGGTTGCCGGGAAGTCGATGGTCAGCGCCGCGTCGAAGCCGGCCTCCTGGTTCGGGTGCAGCTCGGCGAAGGCAGTGCCCTCCTCGACCCGGATGGGGCGCAGCACCTCGATCACGGGGGCAGGGCCGTGCAGCGCCATGGAGCCGGCGCAATCGATCAGGAAGACAAACGGCGCCGCGGAGCCGTCCAGGATGGGCACTTCCGGCCCGTCCAGCTCCACCACCGCATCGGTGATGCCGGTGCCGGCCAGCGCGGCCATGACGTGTTCCACCGTGCCGATGCGCGCCTGCGGCGCGTCCTCGGCCACCAGGGCGGTGCAAAGGCGCGTATCCACCACCCGGTCGAAGCGGGCGGGGATGTCGATGCCGAGATCCGTGCGACGAAACAGGATGCCGGTGCCGGCAAGCGCCGGACGCAGCGTCAGCGTGACGCGGCGGCCGCTATGCAGGCCCGTGCCCACGCAGCCGATCGCCGTCTTCAGCGTCCGCCTGCTGGTCCTGTCGATCGGAAGGAAGCCGTCCATTCCTGCTCCGCACCTGTGTGCCGGTCGCCGGGGCCGCCGTCCGGCCCCTGCTTCGGTCTGCCGCCCCGTTTCCGGGACCCCAGACCGACCGACTCGGAGCATCGAATCACGACGCCCCAGGGCGGGAATGCCATCCCGGACCCTGGGGCGCCATTCAAGCGTTATTTCGCTATATTACGCTGCAAGCCCTTGAAAATGCACACTTAATGCGGCGCACAATCGCCGCATTTCAGCCCTAATTGCTCTGCCGGCGGAGGAAGGTGGGAATGTCGAGTCCCATCTCCTCCTGCGGCGCCGCCCGGCCCGGGGCGCGTGCCGTCGGCGCGGCGACCGGCTCCACCCGCGGCGTCGGGACCTGGGCGGCCGCCGGAGCAGCCTCGGGCAGGTCGCGCCGCATCAGGCCG
>NZ_JAPSMD010000290.1 GCF_027856955.1 Falsiroseomonas oryzae
TGCGCGGGGCGGTGATCGGCGGCGCGGCGGCGGCGCCGCTGGCGCTGTGGCTGGGCCCGGCCTGGGGGCTGCTCGCGGCCGGGCTGGCTGGCGGGACCGCCGCCTTCCTGTGGCAACGTCACGCTTCGCAGAGGGCCGCGCGACGATGAGTGCGACGGACCTCGCGCTGCTGCTGACGGTGCTGGCGATGCTGGGGCTGCGCGGGGCGGGGCTGCTGCTGGGCGGGGCGCTGCGCCCCGACCACCCCTTCATCGCCTGGGCCTCGGCGGTCTCCCTCGCGACGCTCGCGGCCTTCGTGGTGCTGGCCATCGCGGTGCCGACGGGGCTGCTGGCGACGGTACCCTGGCCGGCGCGGCTGGCCGGGGTGGCGGCCGGCGCGCTGGGCTGGCGGCTGTTCGGAGGGCGGCTGCTGCCGGCGCTGCTGGCCGGGCTCGCGGGGCTGTTGCTCGCCCGGCTGGTTACGGGCTGAAACGGTAGAGCCGCGCCGGGTTGTCCACCAGGATCGCCCGCCGCGTCACCTCGTCCGGCGCCCATTCGGCCAGGGCATCCAGCAGGGCGGCGTCGTCAGGCATGCGGGTGGCGTTGGGGTGCGGCCAGTTGGTGCCCCAGACCAGGCGCTCCGGCGCCGCCGCGACCAGCGCGCGGGCCAGGTCGCGCACCGCCAGCGGGTCATCCTGGTCCAGGCTGTAGGGCGAGGAGAGCTTCACCCAGCCCCGGCCCGCCTGCAGCAGGTCCATCACCACGCCCCAGGCCGGGTGCCGCGCCCAGTCCCGCAGCGGCAGCTGCGCGAAATGGTCGAACACCACGTCGCAGGGCGCGGCGCGCAGCACGGTGCCGAGGGACGCGATCGTGTCTGCCGTCATGAACACCTGCAGGTGCCAGCCGACCTCCGCGAGGAGGCGCGCCAGCGGCGCGACATCGGCCGGCGCCAGCAGCACCGCGGAGATGATGTTCGCCCGCGCGCCGACGACGCCCTGCGCGGCCATGGCGCGCAGTTCCGCAACCGGCGTGTCGGGCGCCACCACGGCGACCATGCGGGCGCGCGGCTCGGCTTCCGCCAGGGCGCGCAGGTGCAGCGCGTTGTCGAAGCCGTAGGTGGAAGGCTGCACCAGGACGTGCCGCTCCACGCCGAGCCTCGCCAGCAGCCGGGCATGGTCGGCGAGCGTGGCCTCGGCGTGCGTCTTCGCGCCGGCCGTCACCGGGAAGGCGGGGTCGTAGACGTGGTGGTGGCAGTCCACCGCGCCGGGCGGCACCGCGATGCGCGGCCGCGCCGTGCCGGCGGTGAAGGGAATGGCGTCGCTCTCCATGGCCGCTAGGCTAGCCGGCGAAGGTGGAGGAGACGAGGCCATGCTGCGCGTATTCCTGGCGCATACCCCCGAGATGCGCGCCAACTACTATGGCGACCGGGCGCTGGCCGCGCTGCGCCAGGTGGCGGAGGTGGTGACGCATGAGGGCACCGCCACGCTCTCCGGCGCGGCGCTGGCGGAGGCAGCCGCGGGCTGCCAGGCCATCGTCGCGGACCGCGCCACACCCGGCACGGCCGAGACCTTCGCCGCCGCGCCCGACCTGGTCGCCTTCCTGCGCGTGGCGGTGGACGTCTCCACCATCGACATCCCGGCGGCGTCGCGCGCGGGCGTGCTGGTGACGCAGGCGACGCCGGGCTTCGTGGACAGCGTGGCGGAGCTCGCCATCGGGATGATGGTGGACCTGGCGCGCGGCGTCTCCGGCTTCGCGGCCGACTTCCACGCCGGGCGCGTGCCGGTGCCGCGCATGGGTCGGCAGCTCGCCGGCCGCACGCTGGGGCTGATCGGCTACGGGCGCATCGCGCAGCGCGTGGCGCAGATCGCCGCGGCGATGCGCATGCGCGTGCTGGCCCACGATCCGCATGCCGTCATCGAGGGGGCGGAGGCCGTCACGCTCGACCGGCTGCTGGCCGAGAGCGACGTGGTGATGCCGCTGGCGGTCGCGAACGAGTCCACGCGGCACATCGTGAACGCCGGGACGCTCGGCGCAATGAAGCGCGGCGTGCTGCTGGTGAACCTCTCGCGCGGGCAGCTGGTGGACGAGGCGGCGCTGGCGGCGGCGCTGGACAGCGGGCAGGTGGCCGCTGCGGCGATGGATGTCGGCAGCGCGCCCGACCAGTGGCCGCATCCTGCCCTCGCCGCGCGGCCCGACGTGGTGGCGACGCCGCATATCGGCGGGCTGACGCCGGAGGCGGCGGAACACCAGGCGATGGACACGGTGCGCCAGGTCGCCGCCCTGGCCGCGGCGCGGGCGCCGGACGGCGCGCTGAACCCGGAGGCGGCGACGCGCCTCGCGCGGCTCGGCATCAACCAGACGGGGTCGCCGGAGGCAGCACCCGCGCGGTGATCGCGAAGGCCAGCCCGACGACGCCGCCAGCGGCCAGCAGGAAGCCAGCGGCGAAGCCGGCTTCCGCGATCAGCGTGCCGAAGATCACCGCGCCGAGGCTCTGGCCGAAGAAGAGCGACATGGCGAAGAACGCCACGGCGGTGCCGCGCGCTTCCGGCAGCGCCTCCGTCGCGCGGGCCTGCAGCACGCCGTGCAGCATGAAGAACAGCAGGCCCAGCACTGCCTGCGCCGCGGCCACCATCCACCAGGCCGGCGCCAGCCCGATGACGGCCAGCATGGTGGCGATCCCGAGGCCGCCCCAGCGCACCAGCCCGCGCTCCCCGAAGCGGCGCACCAGCCAGGGCGCGGCACGGGTATAGACCAGCGCGCCAAGGCCGAAGCCGGCGACGACCAGCCCGGCCTCGGCGGCGGAGAGGCCGAAGCGCTCGATCAGCAGCGAGGCGACGAAGGGGATCGCGCCGCCGAACAGCAGCAGCCCGTCACCCGCCGCCGCCAGCATCAGCCGCCGCCCGGCGGGCCGCGCCAGGATCTTGACGAAGCCGCCCAGCCCGGCGCCGCCCGCGCCCTGCCCGCCGGCACGCCAGCCCGGCCCCAGCAGCACCGCGAACAGCAGCGCGATCGCCGCGCTGAGCGCCCCGAGCACCAGGAATGACGCGCGCCAGCCCGCAAGTTCGCCCACCACGCCGGAAATCGGTCCGGCCAGCAGGTTCGCCATCACCATGCCCGTGAGGAACCGGCCGATGGCGGCCTGGCGGTGCTCGTAGGGCACCTTGTCGGCGATATGCGCCATGAAGAGCGGAATGGTCGCCGCCGCCGTCAGCCCCGAGAGCACGCGCACGCCGAGCAGCGTGCCCAGGTCGAAGGCGAGCGTCGCGGCGAGCAGCGTGACGGCGTAGAGCGCGAGCGAGATGGCGCCGACGCGCAGCTTGCCCAGCGCGTCGCCGAGCGGTCCGGACGCGATCTGCCCGAGCCCGTAGGCCAACGCGAAGCCGCCGATCAGCGGTGCCACCGCGCCGAGTCCGACGCCGAAGTCGCGCGCCAGCATCGGCAGAAGCGGGTCGAGGATCCGCATGCCGCAGCCGATGGTGAAGGCGGCCAGCGCCATCAGCCAGATCGGCGGGGAGATCGACGGCACCCGTCAGACCGGCTCGAGGCGGAGATGCGGTCCCGGCGGCAGCTCGACGACGATGGCGTCGCCGGGCGCGACCTCGCCGGCGGCCAGCACCACCGCCATGACGCCAGCCTTGCGGACCAGCCGTCCTTCGGCGTCGCGATCCAGCGTGGCGGCCATCAGGCCCTGCTGGAAGCCGTCGAGCTGGTGGCACGGGTTGCGCAGCCCGATGACCTCGACCACGGCGTCAGGGCCGAGCCGGAGGCGCGCGCCGCGCGGAAGGCCGAGCAGGTCGAGGCCGCGTGTCGTGACATTCTCCCCCAGCGCGCCCGGCGCGACGCGGAAGCCGGACGCGGCCAGCTCCTCGAACAGCTCGGCATGGATCAGGTGGAGCTGGCGCAGGTTGGGCTGCGTCGGGTCGCGCGCGACGCGCGAGCGGTGCTTCACCGTGACACCGCAATGCGCATCGCCTTCCACGCCGAGGCCGGCGATCAGGCGGATGCGGGGCTGTGTCGGCTTGCTGAAGCCGTGTGCCGGGCTCAGCGCCACGGCGTCCACGATAGGTGCCGCGTGCGCGGCGCGCACGATAGATGCAGCGTGCGCGGCGCGCACGACGGGCGCGCTCACGCCGCGTCGGCCTTGCCACGCTTCGCCCGTTCGCTCTCGGTCTTCAGCTGGCCGCAGGCCGCCAGGATGTCGCGGCCGCGCGGGCGGCGGATCGGGCTGGAGTAGCCGGCGCCGCTGACGATCTCGGCGAAGCGGCGCACCTGGTCGGGCTTGCTGGTGAGATAGGGGCTGCCGGGCCAGGGGTTGAAGGGGATCAGGTTCACCTTGGCGGGGATGCCCTTGATCAGGCGCACCAGTTCCCGCGCCTCGGCCTCGCTGTCGTTCACGCCCCGCAGCATGACGTATTCGAAGGTGATGCGGCGCGCATTGCTCGCACCCGGATAGCGGCGGCAGGCGGCGATCAGCTCGGCGATCGGATACTTGCGGTTCAGCGGCACGATCTCGTCGCGCAGCTCGTCCGTCACCGCGTGCAGGCTGACGGCGAGGTTGACGTTCAGCTCCTCGCCGCAGCGGTCCATCATCGGCACGACGCCGGAGGTGGACAGCGTGATGCGTCGGCGCGACAGGCCGATGCCCTCGTTGTCCATGATGATGCGCAGCGCCTTGGCCGTGTTCTCGTAGTTGTAGAGCGGCTCGCCCATGCCCATGACGACGATGTTGGACAGCAGCCGCGGCGTGCCGTCCTTCGGACTGGGCCATTCGCCGTAGCTGTCGCGCGCGGCCATGAACTGGCCGACGATCTCGGCGGCGCCGAGGTTGCGCACCAGTTTCTGCGTGCCGGTGTGGCAGAACCGGCAGGAGAGGGTGCAGCCCACCTGGGTGGAGATGCAGACCGCGCCGCGGTCCTCGTGCAGGTCGGGGATGTAGACCGTCTCGACCTGCTGGCCGTCGCGGAAGCGGAACAGGAACTTGCGGGTCGTGTCCTCGCTGGTCTGGACCGTCGCGGCTTCGGGCCGGCCGACGACGAAGCGTTCCGCGAGCTTCGCCTGCATCGGCTTCGCGATCGTCGGCATCCGCGCGAAGTCGGTCTCGCCCTGGTGGTAGATCCAGTGCCAGAGCTGGCGGGCGCGGAACGGCTTCTCGCCGATCGCCACCATCTCCGCCTCCAGCTCCTCGCGCGAAAGGCCGACCAGGTCGCGGCGGCCGTCAGGCAGCGTCGCCGGCGGCGGCGCGAACAGCGCGGCCTTAGCGAGGATCCGCTCCCGCTCGGTTGAGGTGAGGTCGGACGCGTCGCTCATCGCGCCGGCCTCGCCGGGCATTCGCGGGAGATGGCGTCATAGGCCGCGCTGAAGCCGGACAGGGAGAAGGTGTCGGTGACGGTGCCGCGGCCGCCCGCGCCGGGGCTGCGCACCACCGCCTCGCGGCCGTTGCGGAAGGCGCCGATCAGCTGCGCGCCGCTCTGGAAGAAGGCGCTGGACTGGACCGTGCCGTAGGAACGGAACTCGGCGTTGCCGATGGTCATCACCGCCTCCGCGCCGCGCGGCAGCGGGGCGCCGACCGAGACAGCCACCTGGTCGCGACCGATGGCGCGGTGCGCGACGGTCAGGGTGACGGCGCCCCGGTTCGGCGGCGCGCCGTCGCTGCGGGCGGCCCGGGCGAAGGCGTAGCAAACCTTCTGGCCGTTCTCCTCATGCGTCGCCGCGGTCCATTCGCCATGCGCGCCCAGCCGCTGGGGGCCCTGGGCGCGCTGGGGCTGGGCGAGGGCAGGAAGCGCCAGCAGCGCGGCGGCCAGCACGGCGCCGGCGGCAAGGAAGCGGTTGCGGGGCATGCGCGCTAGATACGGCGCGGACCCCCCGGGGACAACCGGCCGGCTTCCGCGCCCCGCGCCGCGCGCCTATGCACGCGACGCCATGCCCGATCCCACCGACGCCCAGCTGGCCGCCCAGTACGAGGCCTATCCCTACCCCGCCCGCGACCCGCGGGACGAGGCGAAGCGCCTGGTCGTCGGCAGTCCGTCGCATCTGCGCGAGGTGGACCATTGGGTGTTCGGCGCCCGCCGCCCGGCGAGCCTGCCGCTGAAGGCGCTGGTGGCCGGGGGCGGCTCCGGCGACGGGACGCTCATGCTGGCCCAGCAGATGGCCTGGGCCGGCAGGCCGGGGAGCGTGACCTGGCTGGACCGCTCGGCCCATGCGCGCAAGGTCGCCACCGCGCGGGCCGCAACCCGGAAGCTGGACAACATCCGCTTCGAGGAAGGCTCGATCCTGGATCTGCCGCGATCGGGCCTCGGGCCCTTCGACTACATCGATTGCTGCGGCGTGCTGCACCACCTGCCGGACCCGGCGGCGGGGCTGGCGGCGCTGGTCTCCGTCCTGGCCTCCGGCGGTGGGATCGGGCTGATGGTCTACGCGCCGCATGGCCGCACCGGCGTGTACATGCTGCAGGATGCCCTGCGGCTCCTCGCACCCACCGACGATCCGCCGCCGCAGCGCGTCGAGGTCGCCCGGCGGCTGTGGAAGCAGGTGCCGGAAACCGCCTGGCTCCGGAAGAACCCCTGGATCGAGGACCACATCAAGGGCGGCGATGCCGGGCTGTACGACCTTCTGCTGAACCCGCGCGACGTGGCCTTCACCGTGCCGCAGCTGGCCGCGCTGGTGGCCGGCGCGGGGCTGCGCATCGCGACCCTGGTGGAGCCGCTGCGCTACGACCCGGACACCTGGCTGGCCGACCCGCGGCTGCGCGCCCGCACCGCGCAGCTGGATGCCGTGCAGCGCGCCGCCCTGGCAGAGGCGATCTGCGGCAACATGGGCATCCACATCGCCTACTGCGTGCGCGCCGACGACAAGGTGGCGCCGCCACCCTGGGAGGACGACGCCGCGGTGCCGGTGCTGCGCGAGCTCGACGGCGCGGCGCTGGCCAAGGCGCTGCGCGCGGACGGCGTGCTGCCCGTGGCCTGGGACGGTCTGCGCGCCATGGTGCCGCTGCCGCGCCTGGCGCCGGCCCTGCTGGCG
>NZ_JAPSMD010000291.1 GCF_027856955.1 Falsiroseomonas oryzae
GCGCCGGGCAGCCGGGCCAGCGCATCCACCAGCACCATGCCGCCCTTCCAGCGCGTCAGCCGCCCGGGCAGCAGGACCACGCGCTGGCCGGGCGCCGCGCCCCAGGCCTCGCGCTGCGCCAGGACGCGCGCGGGCGGCACCGCGCCAGGATCGAAGCGGCGCGGATCGACGCCGCGCGGGATCAGGCGGATGCGCTCGGGCGGGGTGCCGTGGCGCGCCTCGATCAGTTCGGCGATGAAGCGGCTGATCGCGATGACCCGCTCGCCACGCGCCATGACGGAGTTGTAGAGCCGCTTGCCCGGGAAGCCCTCGTTGTAGGTGCCGTGGTAGGTGGTGACGAGATGCGCCCCGGTGCGCCGCGCGGCGATCAGCGCCGACCAGGCCGGAGCGCGGGAGCGGGCGTGCAGGATCGCCACCTCCTCCCGCCGCACCAGCTCGGCCAGGGCGGCGGCGTTGCGCCAGATGGCGAGCGGCGCCTTGGTGTCCAGTGGCAGGGTGACATGACCTCCCCCGACCTGCTCCACCTGCCGGGCGAGCGGCCCGCCGGCGGAGGCGACCAGAGCGCGGTAGCCGGCCGCCGCGATGGCCTCCGCGATCTCCACCGTGCCGCGCTCCACCCCGCCGGAGACGAGGGTTGGCAGGACCTGGAGGATGGCAGGGGGGCGGGACATCCGGTGCCGGTTAGCGCCACGGGTCGCGCGCCGCTATCCCCCTTCCCTGGCGCGGCGGTGCGCATAGGTCGCGTCCAGCTTCTCCTTCAGGTTGGCCGCCCCGGAGATGGGCGGCCAGCGCGGCGGGTTGTCCGGGCCGATGCAGGACGGCAGCGCGGCCACGACCGCATCGGGGTTCGGATCCAGGAAGAAGGCGGCCGAGAAGCGCTCGGCGGCGGGCGCGCGGACGCGGTGCGGCGTGGAGGCATAGACGCCGTTGGTCCAGCGCATCAGGCAGTCGCCGATGTTGCAGACGAAGGCGCCGGGGACATGCGGCACCTCCTCCCACCCGCCGTTGCGTCGCTTCACCTCGAGGCCCGGGACGCCGTCCGTCGCGAGCACGGTGACGTTGCCGTAGTCGGTGTGGGCGCCGGCGCCGAGCGGCGCGGCCTGGCCGCCGGCGGCGGGATAGCGCAGCAGCCGCAGCGTCGCGATCGGGCGGTCCAGCTTGTCCTCGAACCAGTCCTCCGGCAGCTCGAGGTCGAGCGCGAAGCCGCGATGGAGCAGCCGGCCGAGCGCCCAGGCGGCTTCGAAATGCGCCAGCGTCGCGGCGCGGAAGCCGGGCAGGTCGGGCCAGAGGTTCACGCCGCGGAAGGGCCTGCCGGCCAGCACCTCCGGGTCGTCGGGCGGCAGGTCGAGGCCGATGTTGAACGCCTCCTTCCGGTCCGCCGGCTTGGTCGGGTCGAGCTGTTCCTCGTCCAGCGCGACATAGCCGCGGTTGTGCGGGGAGCGCCGGATGGAGAGCGCGTCCCGGGCGGGCTGCGGCTGGCCGAACAGGGCGCGGGCGGCGGCGAACATGCCCTGCACGATCGCGGGGGCGATGCCGTGGCCGGTGACCAGGAAGAAGCCCGGCCCGCGGCAGGCGGCGCCAAGCGCCTGGGCCACGCGGCGGCGGTCGGCGGGGTCGGCGTTGCGCAGGCCGGAGACGTTGAGGACGGGGACTTCGCTCATGGCGCGATCCTGCCGCGCCCGTCCTTCCCTGTCAGGATCAGCCCTCTTCCCGGCAGGTCGCGCCCGGCAGGTCCGCCAGCCAGGGCAGGGCGGAGCGGTGCCAGATCTGCGTGCGCGGGCGAAGCTCGCCACGCTGGCGGCTGGTGCCGAGGCGCACGCTGTAGACCTTCGGCTCCGCGCCCTCGGCGGTCGCGTAGATCGGCGAGCCGCAATCCCCGCAGAAGGCCTGCTGGCGGCGCCGGCCGCTCTCGGCGGTCTTCACGTAGATGCGGGGCTCGCCCGAGAGCAGCCGGAAGCCGCCCGGCACCGTCAGCGCCACGGTGCGGAAGGCGCTGCCCGACAGCGTCTGGCAATCCGTGCAGTGGCAGACCATGACCGCGTCCGGCGCGATGTCGGCCTCGTAGGAGATGCGGCCGCAATGGCACGCGCCGTCGATCCGCATCACGCCCCCTTCACGCCGCCCTGGGTCAGCCCGGCGACGATCTGCTTCTGCGCGACCAGGGTCAGCACCAGCACCGGCAGCGTGACCAGCAGCGCGGCGGCGGAGAGCGGGCCCCAGCTGATCTGCTCGAAGGTCAGCATGTTGTTGACCGCGACGGGCAGCGTCCGAGTCTCGCGCCCGGCCAGCACCATGGCGAAGATGAAGTTGTTCCAGGAAAAGATGAAGGCGAGGATCGTCGCCACGGTGATGCCAGGCCGAGCAAGCGGCAACGCCACATGCCGGAAGGCCTGCCAGATGGTCGCGCCATCCACCAGCGCCGCCTCCTCCAGCTCCGCGGGCAGGCTCTCGAAGAAGCCGATCATCACCCAGACGGCGATGGGCACGGTCAGCACCAGGTGGGTGATGACGATGGGCCAGAGCGTGCCGGTCAGGCCGATCCACTGGAACAGCAGGAACAGCGGGATGAGGTAGGAGAGGCCCGGGGTGATGCGGGCGATCAGGATCAGCACCGCAGCACGCGTCGCCCGCATCTTGGCGATGCCGTATCCCGCCGGGATGCCGACGGCGAGCGCGATGGCGGTGGCGCCGAAGCTGACGACGATGCTGTTCCAGGCCTGGTTCAGGAAGTCGTTGCGCTCGAACACCGCGCGGAAGTTGTCGAGCGTCGGCGGGTTCGGGATGAAGACCGGCGGGAAGGCGATGTTGTCGATCTCGGTCTTGAGCGAGAGCGAGAGCATCCACAGGAAGACCAGCGCGGCCGGCGAGACCATGACGAAGACCGCGAAGGCGAAGCCGATCCGCTCGAGCAGGCGGCGCAGGGGCCGCCGGCGCATGGTGCTGGCACTCATCGCACCGCGTCCTTGAAGCGCTCCCGCGACCACAGCAGCAGCAGCGCGAGGCCGATGATGAGGGCGAAGAACACCACCACCACGGCGCTGGCATAGCCCATGTTGTAGTAGGCGAAGGCGTTCAGGTAGAGGAAGATGTTGATCGTCTCGCTCGCCGTGCCCGGCCCGCCCTGCGTGATCACGTAGATCGTGTCGAAGGCCTTCAGCGCGTCGATGGTGCGGATGATGACGGCCACCATGATGAAGGGCGCCAGCAACGGCAGGGTGATGTAGCGGAAGGCCTGCCAGCCTGTGGCGCCGTCGATCTTCGCCGCCTCGTAGGGGTCCACGGGCAGGCTGGCGAGGCCGCCGAGCACCAGCAGCATGACCAGCGGCGTCCAGTGCCAGACCTCCACCAGCACGAGCGTCGGAATCACCGTGGACTGGTCGTAGACCCACATGCTCGGCGGGATGCCGAACTGGCTGAGGATCCAGTTCAGCACGCCGAGCTGCGGGTGGAACATCATGGTCCAGACCAGCGCGACCGCGACCGGGGTGGCCATCATCGGCAGGATGAAGACCGTGCGCATCAGGCCGCGCAGCGGGAACTTCCGGTTGAAGATCAGCGCCGCGGCGATGCCCAGCACCACCGGGATCACCACGGCGAGCGCGGTGAAGTAGAGCGTGCGCAGGATGGACCAGTGGAAGCGGTCGTCCGTCAGCAGGCGCTGGTAGTTCGCCAGGCCCACGAAGCTGCGGCCGCTGCCGAGCTTCCATTCCTGCAGGCTCATCCAGAGGGTGAAGACCCAGGGGAAGACGATGACGGCGAAGACCACCACGGCGGCCGGCACGACGAAGGGCCAGTAGTGCCGCGCATAGGCGCGCTTCCGCCGCGCGCTGTCGGCGGCGGCGCCCTGCAGGGCGGCGGTGTCGCTCAGGCCGGATGGCATGGTGCGTGTGCTCGGCTGACGCTTGCTGGCCCCCACCCCGACCCTCCCCCGCAGGCGGGGGAGGGAGAACCAGGGCGGGAGAGGGAGGCGTGGCGCTGCCGCTAGCTGGCGCGCTCGGAGGCTTCCAGCACCGGGCGGAAGGCCTCGGTGGCGCGGCGCAGCTCCGTCGCGACATCGGCACCGCCGATCGTGTTCGTCAGCCCGGCGCCCAGCGTGTCGCGGAACTCCGTCACCGGGACGATCTCCGGCAGGCCGGGGCGGGCGATGCGGCCGGATTCGATCAGCGTGGTGAAGTAGTCGCGGCCGAAGCGGCTGGTGCGGATCGCCTCCTCGTTGCGGTAGGGACTCTGCCGCGCCGGCGCGCCTGCGCCGGAGGTCAGGAAGCGCAGCTGGTTCGTCTTGTTCACCGCCCATTGCAGGTAGAGCCAGGCCGCGCCGCGCTTCCTCTCGTTCGACGCCGCGCTGATGCCGAGGCCGGTGCCGAACATGGCGCAGTGGTGATGCGCAGGGCCGGCCGGCACCACGGCATAGCCGACCTTGCCGGCGACGCGGGACCGGGTGGGATCCTCCAGCGGCGTCGCGAAGCCCACGCCGTCCAGCCACATCGCGGCCCGGCCCTGCGCGAAGGTGGTCTGCGATTCGTTCCAGTTGAAGCCGGCGACGCCGGGTGGCGCGGTGTCGCGCAGCAGCTTCTTGTACATCTCGCCCGCCCAGATCGCGTCCGGCGTGTCGGTCAGCAGGCGCATGTTGGCGTCCACGCAGTCGCGCTGCTGCGTGCCGAGCAGGAAGCTGGTGTAGAGCACGACGTTGGCGTTGCGCAGGCCGCGGCCGACGAAGCCGAAGCGGCCGGCACGCGCATCCGTCAGGCGCCGCGCCGTCTCGTACAGCTCGTCATAGGTGCGCGGCGGCTGCAGGTTGGCCTGCTGGAAGATCTCCTTGTTGTAGTAGAGGATGAAGTAGTCGGTGAACTCCGGGATCGTGTCCATGCGGCCGTCCGCCTGGGTGGAATAGGCGACGGCGCCGGCGCCGAAATCCTGGAAGTCGAAATCGGGCGCGGTCAGCGTGGCGTCCGCCATCATCGGCTTGATGTCGGCGGTCCACTTCGCCCGCCCGACCTGGCGCTTGTTGACGTGCAGGCTGATGCTGATGACGTCGAAGCTCGGCCGGCCGGAGGCGAACTCGATCACGAACTTCTGGCGGTGCTGCTGCTCCGGGATCTGCTCGGAGCCGACACGGATGCCCGTGAGTTCCTCGAACTCGCGCTGGTTCTGGATGAGGATCTGGCTGCGCGGGTTGGCCGTGAGGCTCACCTCGATGCGCTCGCCGGCGAAGCGGCGCCAGTTGAAGGCGGACTGGGCGTTGGCCTGGCTGACGATGGCCGGCGCGGCCAGCAGCGCGGCACCGGCCCGCAGCGCGTCGCGGCGCGTGATCTGCGTCATGGATTCCCTCCCGGGCCGGTCGTGGCCCGGGCGCATGCTCCGCCGAAAACGCGCCGCTCCGCAAGACCGCGGCCGGCCTCAGGCCGCCTGCTGAACCGAACCAGCCCGCGCCAGCAGCGAACGTGCCAGCGGGCTCTCCGGCTTGGCCGCCACGCGCTCGCCGGCAAGCGACCGCGCCAGGCCCCAGTCCTTGCCGCGCAGCGCCGCCTCCAGCAGCGTCAGCGAGATCACGTCGCGCTGCGCGTTGGACCCGCCGAAGGCGATCGCGCGGCGGCGCGCCGGCGCGATCAGCTCCGCGGCGCGGGCGTAATGGCCCTCGGCGAAGGCCATGAAGCCCTCGGCGAGCGGCAGCCCGACCTCCCGCGTCAGGCGGGCATTGGTCCCCTGCCCCGCCGCGGCGCGGCGCATCGCGCCGAGCACATGCGCCGCCGCCTCGCGCCGGCCCGCGCCGAGATGCGCCATCACGGCGTGCAGGTCATTGAAGGCATAGAAGCCCTCGCCGCCCCAGCGCTCCCAGGAGGTGGACAGCAGGCCGAAGCGTCCGCCGGTGTCGGCGCCCCGCAGCAGCAGCCGCCACAGCATGGCCGAGGCGTCCAGCATCTCGATGGCCGGCTGCGCCTCGCCCCTGGCGATGCCGGGGGCGACCGCGCTGTCGTAGATTGCCAGCGCCTGGGCGAAGCCGCCGCGCTCCAGATGGAACAGCGCCTGGTGCCACCAGTTGTGCACGGCGAGCATCGCCGCCGGCGTCCAGTCCTTCTGCCGCTGCGCGAGGAAGGCGACGCCCTCCGTGTCGCGCCCCTGCATCTCCATCACATGGGCCACCGCATGCACGGCCCAGGCATCCGCCGGCTGCAGCGCCAGCGCCATGCGGCCGGCATCCTCGGCGGCCGCGTAGTCGCCGCATTCCTCGAGTCCAAAGGCCTCCATGCCGAGCAGCCAGGAGAAGCCGGACTCGCTCTCGCGCCAGGCGCGCATCGCCCGCGCCGGGCGGTCGCGCAGACCGGCGGCGTTGCCGAGGAAGAAGTCCAGCTGGTGCGCCACCTGCAGCGCGAAGAGGTCGCGCGGGAAGGCGGCGGACAGCTCGCCGTAGCGCCGATGCGCCACGGCGAAATCGCCGTCACACCAGGCCTGGGCGGCGGCCAGGTGGGCGCGCTCGCGCTCGTTCACGCCGGGCAGGTCCCAGGCGGCGGTGATGCTGGCCTCGGCGTCGGGGACGCAGGCGCGCTCCATCGACAGCACCATCAGGCCGGCGCGGAAGGCGTGGCCCATGGCGAAATCGGGCTGCTCGGCCAGCGCCGAATCCACCACGGCCAGCGGATCGGCGCGGTAGCCGAGCATCAGCTCGCCGGCCTCCTCCAGCTTCTCCAGCGCGGCGCGGCTGGCGGTGGACACGGCGTTGCCGTGGCGATCGGCGAGTGACATGGCTTCCTCTCTCCCTTGCTGAAATCGATGTCGCTCAGAGGCGGTCGAGCGCCGGCAGGGCCGGGCCGAACCAGCTGCGCGCCAGCAGCGCGCGCATCTCCGCCTCCAGCAGGCCGTCCTCGGTGCGCTGCGCCGCGGCGAGCAGGCCGGCGGCCGACCAGCCATCCTGCGGCTGGCGCGCCAGCGCGGCGCGGAACACGGCGATGGCCTCGGCGGTGCGGCCAGCCGC
>NZ_JAPSMD010000292.1 GCF_027856955.1 Falsiroseomonas oryzae
GTTCGGCGCCGCGCCGCAGCAGCAGGCCGGTCGCGCGGTCCACGGCCGGGTCGCGCAGCGGGCGCGCCACCAGCACGGGGTGCGGCTCCCGCGGCAGGGCGAGGCGCGGCACCACCGCCACGCCAAGTCCCGCCTCCACCAGGCCGAGGCTGGTCGAGAGGTGCTCCGCCTCGTAGTGCCAGGCCGGCTGGATGCCGCGCGGCAGCAGGGCGCGATCCAGGATCAGCCGGTTGCCGGAGCGGCGGGAGACGCCGACCAGCTTTTCCCCCGCCAGGTCCGCCCAGCGCACCACGCGGCGCCGCGCCAGCGGATGGTCGCGCCGGCAGGCCAGCACGAAGGGGTCGCGGCGCAGCGGGTGGAACACCACCTCGGGGTGCGCGGCGCCTTCCATGCCGATGCCGAACTCGGCGGCCGCCGTCGCCACGGCGTCGATCACGCCCTCCGCCGAGAGGTCCATGGCGCGGACCCGCACGGCCGGGAATCGGCGGGCGAAGGCGGCCAGCGTGGCGGGCAGGAAGTAGTAGGCCGCGGTCGGTATGCAGGCGATCGTGACGAGGCCGCGGCGCTGCGCCGCCGTCTCGCGGATGCCGAGCAGGCTCTCCTCCAGCTCGTCGAGCAGGCGGCGGGCGCGTGGCAGGAACTCCCGACCGGTCTGGGTCAGTGCGACGCGGCGCGTGGAGCGCGTGAGCAGCGCGACGCCGAGCTCGGCCTCCAGGGCGCTGAGCCGGCGGGAGATGGCGGGCAGTGAGAGGTGCAGCGTCTCCGCCGCCGCGGTCAGGCCGCCGGCCTCGGCGACGGCGACGAAGGTGCGGAGCTGGTCGAGGTCGATCGCCATCGCGGCAAGGTGGCGCAGTCTTGCAGCCGCAGCAACAATCCTGCCAATCTTTGCACTTATCGGGCAGCCGCGCCTGCGCGATAGGGGCGCCCGAGGAAGCGCCCGCAGCAGTTCCCGCCCGTCCGCGTGCCGAATGCCCCGAACAGCGGGTGGCGCGCCGGGGCGACGCCCGGCCCTGTGTCGAGCCTTCCGGAAGTCGCGACGCCAGGAGGCCCCGCCATGCTGAACCGCCGGATGCTGCTCGCCGCCATCCCCGCCCTGGCCGCCGCGCCGGGCACCGCGATGGCGCAAGGCGAGGCTGCCTATCCCAATCGTCCCATCCGCATCCTGCTCGCCTTCGCGCCGGGCGGCGGCACCGACCTGATCGCGCGCACGCTGGCGAATGCGATGTCGCCGGTGCTGGGCCAGCCCGTCGTGGTGGAGAACCGACCGGGCGCCGGCGGCAACCTGGCGACCGAAGCGGCGGCGCAGGCGCGGCCCGACGGCTACACGGTGCTGATGGGCAACCACGGCCCGATGAGCGTGAACGTCTCGCTGTTCCGCAACATGCGCGTCGATCCCGAGCGCGCGCTGGAGCCGATCGGGCTGGTCGCCGATGCGCCGCTGCTCGTCGTGGTCGGGCCGAAGTCCCGCGCGCGCACGCTGCGCGAGCTGCTGGAGGAGATCCGCGCGGCACGCGGCAACATCACCTATGGCAGCGCGTCCAACGGCTCCGCGAGCCACCTGGCGGCGGCGCTGCTGCTGCAGATGACGGGGCTGGAGGCGGAGCACGTCCCGTTCCGCGGCGCCGGGCCGGCGCTGACCGACGTGGTGGCCGGGCACCTGCACTTCATGATCACCACGCTGCCCTCCGTGGTCGGGCTGCTGCAGGGCGGACAGCTGCGCCCGCTGGCCGTCACCGGCGACACCCGCATGACGATCCTGCCCGACATCCCGACCGTGGCCGAGACGGTGCCGGGCTACAAGGCGACCGCCTGGTACGGCCTGCTGGTGCCGCGCGGGACGCCGGAGCCGATCCGCGCTCGCCTCTTCGCCGCGATGCGCGAGGCGCTGGCCAATCCGGAGGTGGTGCGCCGCCTGCGCGACGAGGGCGCGGAGCCCTCCGCGCTGGACGGCGCCGGCTTCGCGGAGTTGATCCGCTGGGAACGCGAGCGCTGGGCGCAGGTGGTTCGCCAGGCGCGCATCACCGTGGACTGAACCGCTCTGCCGCGCCCGGCCGCTGCCGGGCGCGGCAGAGCCGTCACAGGATGAAGTCCGCTGCCGTGACGTGCGGCGCGTTGCTCAGCAGCAGCGAGAAGTCGTACTGCCGGTCGCCATCGACATCCGCCTCGACGAAGGTCATGCCGGCGGCCTGGTAGGCGCGCAGCTGCCCGATGGGGCCGTTCCCCAGGAAGTTCTCGCCCACAAAGGTGAAGGCCTGGTTGCCCGAGGCGACGGCGTTCGCGTCGAGCGCCGAGAGGTCGATCCTGTCGATCATCGGCTGGAAGTCGATGATGGCGTCGTTGGTGCCGAAGGCCGTGCCGGAGCTCTCGGCCAGGCTGCCGAACCAGAAGCGGTCGGCGCCGCCGCCGCCGGCCAGCAGGTCCGCGCCCATCCCGCCGATGATCAGGTCGTCGCCCTGGCCACCCTCGATGGTGTCGTGGCCGTCGCCGCCCCAGAGCTGGTCGGCGCCGTCCTCGCCGCCGATCCAGTCGTTCCCGGCGCCGCCCGCCACGGTATCCAGGCCCGCTCCGCCGCGCGCCGTGTCGTTGCCTGCGCCACCGTCCATGACGTCGTTGCCGGCCCCGCCGCCCATCGAATCGGCGCCGTTGCCACCGTGCAGCGCGTCCTCGCCATTGCCGCCGTACAGCCAGTCGTTGCCATCTCCGCCGCGCAGCAGATCGTTCCCGTCGCCGCCGCCGAGGTTGTCGTTGCCGGCCTCGCCGTTCAGGGTGTCGTTGCCGGCGGCGCCGCTCAGCAGGTCGTTGCCGCCGCCGCCATTGGCCCAGTCGTCTGCCGTACCGCCGGTCCAGCTGTCGTTGCCTGCGGTGCCGCTGAAGTCGGGCAGTTCCACGGGCACGGGGTTCAACACGACGGGCCCGTCGCCGAGCAGCAGGCGCGGCGCCACCTGCACCGCCGGCAGCGCCGTGGATGCCTGAAAGTGGAAATCCTGCAGGACGACGCCGTCGTCCTGGAAGCTCCGGTGGAAGTCCTGGAAGCCGGCGCCGCGCATGGTGTCCTCCTCTCGCTTGGCTCAGGGAGGGTTAAGGCGACGTCCTGTCACGGACGCTTCGCTGCCGAGGCGGACCGCTTCGCTCACGCCGACACAGTTTGCATGCGTGCCGGTCCTGTTTCGCGTCCGGTCGCGCCGGCCCTTGATCCCACGGCGTGACCCTGGTCAGCTTGCGGCGAAGGATCCTGGGGGGAGGACTCGATGCGCAGACCCATGCTGGTCGCGGCCCTGGCCGCGTCACTCGCCGCGCCGGCGACGGCACAGCAGCAGCCGGTCGCGCCGCAAGGCGCGCTGGATGCCGTCAGCCTGCAATCCTGGGGCAGCTTCCATGCCGGTGGGCGGGAGGTGGTGATCTCCGGCCAGCCCGTGCGGGAGGTGCTGTTCAGCCCGGGCGGCGTGCCGGCGCGCGTCGATCCGAACGGCACCTACATCATGGGCATGATGTACGCGCAGTACATGATCCCTGCCAATCCGCGCGGCCAGGCGCCGATCCTGTTCTGGCATGGCGGCGGCCTGTCGGGCGTGAGCTACGAGACCACGCCGGACGGCCGCGAGGGCTGGCAGCACTTCTTCCTGCGCCGCGGCTGGCCGGTCTATGTCAGCGACGCGGTGGAGCGCGGTCGCTCCGGCTGGACGCTGATCCCGGAGCAGACCGGCGGCCAGGCGATGACGCTGACCGTGGACAATCCCTTCGAGCGCTTCCGGATCGGTGCCGGGCCCGGCAGCTTCCAGCGCAACGAGGTGCTGCCGGGCAACCAGTTCCCGGCCGAGCGCGAGAGCTACCTGAACTTCATGCGCCAGATCGTGCCGCGCTTCACCACGACGGACGAACTGACGCTGGAAGCCTATCTCGCGCTGCTCGACCGCGTCGGCCCCTCCGTGGTGGTGGCGCACAGCCAGGCCGGCCTGTTCGGCTGGCGTGCCGCGCAGGAACGCCCGGACAAGGTGCGTGCGCTGGTGCTGGTGGAGCCCGCGGCGGTCGGCGACCCGGCGAAGGTTGCGGCGCTGCGGAACATTCCCGTCCTGATGGTCTATGGCGACTACATCGCGCAGGACAGCCGCTGGCCGACCATCCGCGGCAACGGCGTGCGCTTCGCCGAGCAGGTGCGCGCTGCCGGGGGCAGCGTGGACGTGGTGGACCTGCCGGAGATCGGCATTCGCGGCAACAGCCACATGATCATGATGGACCGCAACAGCGATCAGGTTGCGCAGGTGATCCAGGACTGGCTGGCGCGACGCGGGCTCTACCGTTGACGCTGCGCGCCGCGGGGGGATAGCTGCGTCGGCATGACGCAGGACCTGTTCTCCCTTGCGGGCCGCGTGGCGCTGGTGACCGGCGCCTCCGGCGGCCTCGGCCGGCATTTCGCCCGCGTGCTGCACGGCGCGGGCGCGCAGGTGGCGCTGGCTGCGCGGAAGCCCGAGACCGTCGCGGCGGATGCCGCGACCCTCGGCGACCGCGCCATGGCGGTGGCGTTGGACGTGACCGATGCGTCCTCCGTCGTCGCCGCGCTGGATGCGGTGGAGGCGCGCTTCGGCACCTGCGATTTGCTGGTGAACAACGCCGGCATCGCCGCGACGAAGCCCTTCCTGGAGCACGCGGCAGAGGATTGGGACCGCGTGATGGCGGTGGACCTGCGCGGCGCCTTCGTGATGGCGCAGGCGGCGTCTCGGCGCATGGTCGCGGCGGGGAAGGGGGGCGCGATCGTCAACATAGCGTCGATCCTCGCGACGCGCGTGATCCCCGGCGTGTCGAGCTACTCCGCCGCGAAGGCGGGGCTGGTGCACCTGACGCGGCAGATGTCGGTCGAACTCGCGCGGCACCGCATCCGCGTCAACGCGATCGCGCCGGGCTATGTCTCCACCGACATCAACCGCGGCTTCTTCGAGACGGAGGCCGGCCTTGCGCTGATCAAGCGCATCCCCCAGCGCCGGCTCGGCACGCTGGACGACCTGACGGGCCCGCTGCTGCTGCTGGCCAGCGAGGCCGGGGCGCACATGACCGGCAGCGTCGTCACGGTGGATGGCGGGCACTCCGTCAACAGCCTCTAGGACAAGCGCCATGGATTTCTCGCTGCCGCCGGACATCGAGGATGTCCGCCGCCGCGTCCGCGCCTTCGTGGACGAGCGCCTGATCCCGCTCGAGGCCGACCGCGCCAGCTACGACGAGCACGAGAACATCCATCCTGAACTGCTGAAGCGGATGCGCGCGGAGGCGAAGGCGGCCGGGCTCTGGGCGCTGCAGATGCCGAAGCACCGGGGCGGCGGCGGGCTGCCCGTGATCGGCATGGCCGCCTGCTACGAGGAGATGAACCGCTCCATCTTCGGACCCGTCGTGTTCAATTCGGCGGCGCCGGACGACGGCAACATGATCGTGCTCGAGAAGGTGGCGACCGAGGCGCAGAAGGCTCGCTGGCTGCAGCCCATCGTGGACGGCGCCGTGCAGTCCGCCTTCGCCATGACGGAGCCCGATGGCTGCGGCAGCGACCCCGGCCTGACCTATACGCGCGCCGAGCGCGTGGGCAACGACCGCTGGCGCATCACCGGCCGCAAGCACTACATCACCGGCGCGGGGGAGGCGAAGCACTTCATCCTCATCGCCCGCACCAGCGACGACGAGCGCAAGGGGCTGACGGCCTTCCTGTTCCATGCCGACCAGCCTGGCTGGGAGATCGTGCGCCGCATCCCGATCATGGGGCCCGAGGAGCATGGCGGCCATTGCGAGCTGCGCTTCGATGGGCTGGAGATCCCGGACGAGAACATCCTGATGAATGTCGGCGACGGGCTGAAGCTGACGCAGATCCGGCTCGGCACCGCGCGCCTCACGCATTGCATGCGCTGGCTGGGCATGGGGCGCCGCGCGCTCGAGATTGCGATGGAGCGGATCAAGGTGCGCGACAGCTTCGGCATGAAGCTGATCGACCGCGAGAGCGTGCAGGGCCTGATCGGCCAGGCCGCGATGGAGCTGGAGATCGGTCGCCTGCTGACGATGAAGGCCGCCTGGGTGCTGGACCAGGGCGGCTTCGCGCGGAAGGAGGTCTCGATGGCGAAGATCGTCGTGGCCGACGCGCTGCACAAGGCGGTGGACACGTCCCTGCAACTGCTCGGTGCGCGCGGCTATTCCAAGGACACTCCGGTGGAGTGGATGTACCGCTACGCCCGCCAGGCACGCCTGGTGGATGGCGCGAGCGAGGTGCATCGGATGGTGATCGCGAACTTCCTCCGCCGCGAGGGCGAGCGCTTCTTCCAGTGGGGCCAGCGTGACTGACGAGCAGCTTTCGCGGCTGCGCGACTGGCTGGCCGGCGCCGCGGGCGATGCCGGCCTGCGCGTCGTCGCCGCGCGCAAGCTCTCCGGTGGGGCGATCCAGCAGAACTGGGCGCTGGATGTCGAGACCGGCGGCACGGCGCAGCACTGGGTGCTGCGGACGGACAGCGCCGCGACCCTCGCCGTCAGCCTGCCGCGTACCGCCGAATACGCACTGCTGCGTGCCGCCTGGGATGCCGGCGTGACCGTGCCGGAGCCGCTGTTCCTCTGCGAGGACGCAGCCGTGGTTGGCGCGCCCTTCTTCGTCATGCGCCGCGTCGCGGGCACCGCGCTGGGCCCGCGCGTGGTGAAGGACGCGACGCTGGGCGGGGGGCGGGAGAGGCTGGCAGAGGCGCTGGGGCGCGAACTCGCCCGCATCCACCGCATCCGTCCGCCGCGCGCCGACCTGCACTTCCTGGGCGAGCCGCCGGCCGATGCCGGACGCGCCGCCATCGCGACGATGCGCGCGCGGCTGGACGCCGCCGGCACGCCGCGTCCCGTCATCGAATGGGGCCTGCGCGCCG
>NZ_JAPSMD010000293.1 GCF_027856955.1 Falsiroseomonas oryzae
GCCGCTGCGCGCGGCCGAGCAGCGCCGCCTCCGGCTCCAGCACGATGAAGCGAGCGCCGGCGGCCGGCCGGCCGAAGCGGGAGGTGAAGTCGAGCGGCTTGCCGAGCAGCACCACCAGGTCGGCCTCCGGCAGCAGCTCGGTGAAGGCACCGAGCGAGGGATCGGCCAGGCCGCGCGGCGAGTTCAT
Organism: Falsiroseomonas oryzae; assembly: GCF_027856955.1. Lineage (GTDB taxonomy): Bacteria > Pseudomonadota > Alphaproteobacteria > Acetobacterales > Acetobacteraceae > Falsiroseomonas > Falsiroseomonas oryzae. Next base: position 188 of record NZ_JAPSMD010000293.1, read on the forward strand.
CGGCACCGTCGGCAGCCCGCTCGCCGCCTCCAGCGCGGACAGCGCTGCGATCCCCGCGGGGGTGCAGAGGGCGGGCGGCGCCAGCAGCAGCGGGCGGGCGGCGGAGGCGATGGCCTCCGCGACGAGCCGCGCCGTCGCCGCCGGCAGCGCCATCGGCGCGGGCTCGCCGGTGACGACGTCGGGCAGGGTGATGTCGCCGGTCTGCGCCTCGAGCAGGTCGGTCGGCAGGCTGACATGCACGGGTCCCGGCCGGCCGGAGCGCGCCAGGGTGATAGCGCGGGCGATGTCGGCATGCAGGCCGGTGGCGGACTGCGCCGTCCAGGATGCCTTGGCCACCGGGGCGGCCATGGCGGCCTGCGGCAGCTCCTGGAACGCGCCATTGCCCAGCTCGGCCAGCGGCGCATGACCCGAGAGCAGCAGCACCGGCACCTCGCCGGCCAGCGCGGTGGGCAGCGCGGCGACGGCATTGGCGTGGCCCTGCCCGCCGGTCACCAGCGCCACGCCGGCGCGGCCGGTCAGGCGGGCATAGGCATCGGCCATGTGGACGGCGGCGGCCTCGTGCCGTGTGTGCACGATCTCGATGCCCGAGCCGATCAGGGCGTCGAACACCTCCATGATGTGATTGCCCGAGAGGGTGAAGATCCGGGTGACCCCGGCGGCCTGGAGGCCACGCACCAGCAGGTCGGCGCCGCGCTGTTTCATTTTCTGGACACTCCGGGAACTTGTGTCTGATACAAGACCATGCAAGCCTCTGATCAGGCAAGAGGAGCTGTTCCGGGTGGAGCAAGGAACCCTGCGGGTCTCGGTCTGGCGCGGCGACGCAGCGGGCGGCGCGCCGCAGTTCTACGAGGTGCCGGCGCGGGCCAACCAGACCGTGCTGGACGTCGTCACCCACATCCAGCGGGAGATCGACCCCTCCCTCGCCTACCGCTTCGCCTGCCGCGTCGGCATGTGCGGCAGCTGCGCCATGGAGGTGAACGGCCGCGCGCGCTGGACCTGCCGGACGCATGTGAAGAAGGTCGCGCAGGACGGCACGCTGGAGCTGCGGCCGCTGGCCAACCTGCCGGTGATCCGCGACCTCGCCACGGACATGGCGCCTTTCTTCGACAAATGGGCGCGCGCCCGCGGCACCTTCCAGCCGAAGGACGCGCCGGACGGCGCCGTGCCGGCCGAATTCCACATCGTCCCGCCGGCCACGCCGAAGCGCCAGGCCGCGGATGCCGGCATCGAGTGCATCGGCTGCGGCGTCTGCTACGCCAGCTGCGACATCGTCGCCTGGAACCCGGAATACCTCGGCCCGGCCGCGCTGAACCGCGCCTGGACGCTGGTGAACGACGTGCGCGACGGCGCGCGGCAGGAGAGGCTGGCGGTGGTGGCGGGCGATGCGGGCTGCCACGCCTGCCACTCCACGCAGTCCTGTACCGAGCGCTGCCCGAAGGGCATCGACCCTTCCGGGGCAATCGCCGGGCTCAAGCGCACGCTGTTCTGGAACGTGTTCGGGGTCTCGCGGTGAGTACGCGCGGCGGCACGCATCTCTGGGTCGCGCAGCGCGTCACGGCGATGTTCCTCGCCGTGGCGGTGCTGGTGCATCTGGCCACCATCCTGGTCGCGGTGCGCGGCGGGCTCTCCGCCGCGGAGATCCTCGGCCGCACCCGCGGCAGCGCGGCATGGCTTGCCTTCTACGCCGTCTTCGCGCTGGCGGCCGGGCTGCACGGCGCCATCGGGCTGCGCGGCATCGCGGCGGAGTGGCTCGGCTGGCGCGGCCGCGGCTTCGACGCGGCGTGGCTGACCATCGGCCTGCTGACGGCGATCTTCGGCATCTACGCGGCACTCGGGCTCTACGCGGCATGAGGCTCGATCCGCGACCGCGCTCGCACCCGACCTATGTGGCCTTCCTGGTGCACCGCATCTCCGGCCTGCTGCTGGCGCTGTTCCTGCCGCTGCATTTCTGGGCGCTGTCGCAGGCCATCAACGGGGAGGCGGCGCTGGAAGGCTTCCTGCGCTGGACCGACAACGCGGTGCTGAAGGCGGCGGAGACCATGCTGGTCGTCCTGCTCGCCGCGCATCTGGCCGGCGGCCTGCGCGTGCTGGCGCTGGAATTCCTGGGCTGGCGCAGCAGCCAGAAGACCCTGGTGGCGGCCTCGGCCGGCGTCTCGCTGGCGGCCGGCCTGCTGTTCCTCTTGAATGTGGTCTGAGGCGCTGATCCTCTCGGCGGGCTGCTTCGTCGCGGCCTTCTGCGCCGGCATGGCGGGCTTCGCCTTCGTGCTGGTGGCGGCGGGGATCCTGCTGCACTTCATCCCGCCCACCGTCACCGCCCCGGTGCTGGTGCTCGGCAGCCTCTTCGTGCAGTCGCTCGCCATGCCGACCGTCTGGCGCGACATCGCCTGGCCACGCATGCGGCTCTATGTCGCGGCGGCGACGCTCGGCGTGCCGGTCGGGCTGCTGATCCTGGCCTTCGGCCCGGCGCGGGCCATCGTCATGGGCGTGGGCGTGCTGCTCATCGTCTATGCCGGCTATGCGCTGGCGCGCATGGCGCTGCGGCAGGCGCCGTCCCGCTTCACGGCGGCGCCGCCGGCCGACGCCGCGGTGGGCTTCGCCAGCGGCATCCTCGGCGGCATCGGCGGCTATGTCGGCGCGCTGCCGGCCATGTGGGCCGACATCCAGGGCATGGACAAGCGCGACGCCCGCGCGCTGATGCAGCCCTTCATCGTCTTCATGCAGGCGATCACCACGCCGGGCCTGTTCTTCGGCGGCTTCCTGACAGAGGAGGCGCTGCTGATGACCGCCTCCGCCGTGCCGGCCATGCTGGCCGGAACCTGGCTCGGCGTGCGGGCCTACAAGGTGATCCCCGCCCAGGGCTTCCGCCTGGTATTGCTGGGGCTGCTGCTGGTCTCGGGCGTATCGCTGGTGATCTGAGGGAACGCATCCATGACGGTCATGACCAAGCCTGAGGTGCTGCACGTCGCGCCGGACGCCATCGAGGAAGCGGCCAAGCTGCTCTACATCCGCGCGCTGAAGATCCTGCCCGATGACATCAAGGCCGGCTTCACGCGCCTCGACGCCAGTGAGACCGACGGCACCGCGAAGGCCATCCTGGCCACGATGATCGAGAACATCGGCGTCGCCGAGCGCACCGACAACCTGCTCTGCCAGGACACCGGCATCCCGATCTTCAACGTGGAGATCGGCCGCAACGTCGAGGTGGATGGCTGGGCGCTGAAGCAGGCGATCCGGCGGGGGACCGAGCGCGCGACGAAAGAGCACCCGCTGCGCAGCTCCGTGGTGCACCCGATCACCCGGAAGAACGAGCACACCAGCTGTGGCGCGCATGTGCCGGTGATCAACATCGACTTCGTCGAGGCCGACCGCGTCCTGAAGCTGGAGATGATCCCGAAGGGCTCGGGAAGCGAGAATGGCAGCTTCCTGCAGATGCTGATCCCGGCGGATGGCCTTGCCGGGGTGAAGCGCTTCGTCGTGGATGCGGCGATGAAGGCAGGCGGCAAGGTCTGCCCGCCGGTGATCATGGGGGTGGGTGTCGGCGGCACCTCCGACCTCTGCATGCACCTGGCCAAGGTCGCGGCGACGCGCCCGCTCGGGTCGCGCTGCGCCGATGCGGAAGGCGCCGCGCTGGAGGAAGCGCTGTCGGACGCGGTGAACAGCCTGGGCATCGGCCCGCAGGGGCTGGGCGGCGACAGCACCGCCTTCGCCGTGCATGTCGAGGTCGCGGCGACGCACATCACGATGAACCCCGTCGCGGTGAACATCCAGTGCCACAGCGCCCGGCGCGCGAGCGCCACCTTCACGCCGGACGGCGTGGCGATCGGCTTCTGAATGGCGGAGATCGTCGCGGCCGGCCCCGCCGACCGCCCGGCGCTCGTCGCGCTGCTGGCGGAGATGGCGCGCTTCTACGCGGAGAAGCGCGACGCGCTGACCCTGGCCGAGGCGGCGGTTGCGCTCACCTCCCCGGCCGGCAAGGCCGGGCCCTTCTGCCTTCTCGCGCGGCGGCAGGGCGCGGCGGCGGGCTTCGTCTCGCTGTCCGGCTTCTTCCCGGCCTTCGACTTCACCTGGGGCCTGCTGCTGAAGGACGTGTTCGTCGCGGAGGCGCAGCGCGGCACGGAGACGGCGCGGGAGCTGATGACGGCCGCCGCCGGCTTCGCCGCGCGCGGCGGCTACTCGCGCCTGGACTGGACGACGGATGGCACCAACGCCCGCGCCCAGGCCTTCTACCGCGCCATCGGCGTGCCCGTGGCCGACAAGCTGCTCTACCGCCTGGACGGCGCGCGGCTGGCCTCCGCCGCGCGCGGTACCTGGCCCGCCCGCATCACGGAGTGACGCGCATGACCCACCACGTGCTGCACATGCCCTGCACCGAGGCCGACATCCGCAAGCTGCGCGTCGGCGACACCGTCACGCTGCAGGACACGCTGTTCGGCATCCGCGACGCGACGCAGATCCACATGTTCGATCATGGCCGCCGCACGCGCTTCGACCTGAAGGGCCATGCCGTGATCCACACCGCGCCCAACGTGCGCAAGGTGGACAAGCGCGGCACCAACGACAGCGGCTACGAGGCGATCTGCGTCGGCACTACGACATCCGACCGGATGGAGCGCTTCACGCGCCCGCTGATGGAACGCGAGGGCGTGCGCATCGTCATCGGCAAGGGCGGGCTGCGGGAGGAGTCGCAGCGCGCCTTCCAGGAGCTGGGCGGCTGCTACCTGGCGGTCATCGGCGGCGCGGCGGCGCTGGAGACCACCTGGATCGAGGCGATCGAGGATGTGGACCTGGACGACCTCAATCCCGAGAGCCTCTGGCGCTTCCGCATCCGCGACTTCGGGCCGCTGATCGTCGCCATGGATTCGCATGGCGGCAGCCTGTACGCCGAGGTCCAGCAGAAGGTGCAGGACCGCCGCGCCGCGGCACTGGCGAAGCTGGGGGTGGGGTGATGGTGCAGCGGCGTCTCCGCTGGCTCGGCAGCACCATGTCGCGCCGCGGCTCGCTACGGCCGACTGAGGATGGTTGCCTGGAACGGCTGCGTCGCGTTCCGACCTTGCACGATCTCGATATCCATCTTGATCCACACGCGGCTCTCGATATCGAGCCACCATATGTAATGAACGAGATACAGGCCCGGAACGACGTTTCGCTGTGTTTGGCGAACCACAAGGGTGTCGCGCGCCACACCGGCGATGTTGATGCGTTCCGCCCGTTCCACACTCCAGCTTTCGGAGAATTGCTCGCGCGCCCCCGAAGGCTGCGTTCCCGTGTAGTCGAACGCTGCCGTTCTGCCGGGAGAGAGCGGCCACAGCGAAGACAACCCGCGCCGAAATGCCGGCTCATAGCTGAAGGGCATGATGCGAAGGCCATACATGAAACGCTGCTGTTGGCCGGCCTGCGTCGTACGGAGGCACACCGCGGGATCAGCGGGATCCGGGCCGTCCCAAGTGAAGGAAGCACCCGTGTTGTATCTCACGCGGGTCCCTGCTGCGGGGCACTGAAACGGGATCGGCGCAGGCGCTGGAATCGGCGTTGCGCCCGCGGATGCGACGACCGGCGCGGTTCCGCCACCTCTCGTTTCGGGCTGGCAGCCTGCCAGCAGGACCGTACCCATGAGAAGGGCGGCAACGCGGCGCATCTGACATCTACCCCCCAGATATCAGGCCGATCTTGGACGCGAAACATTCGCGGTTACAAGCATTACTGCAACAAATGCTTCTTGTGAGATCGGAAACCCGCGGCCGCCATGTTGCCGATGACCGGCGCGAGGACGACCAACCCCTGTCCCTCAGGCCAGGATTGGAGCGGGGCCGCCGCGGCGCTGGCGAAACTGGGCGTGGGGTGATGCCCCCACGCCCCGCCTCAGCGCCCCTGCCCCGGGACGGTGATGTTGATCGCCGTCCACCCGGTGCTGTTGGGCGTGCCGCGCTGCACCACGCGCTGCGCCGCGATCATGGCGCGCGCGCCGGCGTCGTAAGCGAAGGTCCACAGCTCCTGGTAGCCGGGCATGACCGTGGTGTTCACGCTCTCGATCGTCAGCACCTGGCGCTGCAGGCCGGAGACGTCCATCACCCCCGCCCCGGTGACACGCCAGCTGGTGTTGAAGGCGACGAGCTGGCCGTCGGCTGCGCTCACCTCGTGCTCGTAGCTGGTGGCCTGGCCGGGCGCGAGCGGCCAGAGGCGCCCGAGGTTGCTGCGCACATTGGCGAAACTCGGCGTCGGCAGGTCCACCCAGCCCGCCAGGCTCTCGAAGGTGCCGCCGCGGCCATCGGCGACGAGGCACACGAAGGGGTCGGTCGGGCTCGTGCCGGCATAGCGCACCACCTGCCCGCCATCGGTCTGGATGGTGGTGCCGGCCGCCGGGCACTGGAAGCCCGGCGGCGCCTGGCCGGCAGCGAGCCCGGGTCCCTGCGGCCCCGCCGCGCAACCTGCCAGGCCCGCCACTGCCAGCACCGCCATCGCGATCTGCCTGGACATGCGAACCTCCCCCTGCCTGCGGCCCAAAGGAGGGCTTCCGTGACGACGCTTTGCAAGCCGGAACAGTATCCGAACAGGGCGGGATGCGCGGGACGCGCCCTGGCCGCCGCGCTGGCGCTGGCGCCGCTGCTGCTGGCCGCACCGGCCGCGGCGCAGCCCGCCCAGCCCTCCCCGCCGCCGCAGGAGGATTGCGGCTGCG
>NZ_JAPSMD010000294.1 GCF_027856955.1 Falsiroseomonas oryzae
AGCGCCACGCGCTGCCGCTCGCCGCCCGACAGGCCGCGGGGCCGGCGCTGCAGCAGCGGCGCCAGGCCGAGCAGCTCCACCACCTCCTCGAAGCCGGGCCCGCCATCCTGCGTCGGCGCGCGCGCCAGCCCGTAGCGCAGGTTGGTCGCGACGCTCATGTGCGGGAACAGCCGAGCATCCTGGAACACGACGCCGCAGCGCCGCTGCTCCGGCGGCACGAAGACGCCGCGCACCGTGTCGAGAAGCACGGCATCGCCCAGGGCGACCAGGCCCCGCTGCGGCCGCAGCAGCCCGGCCACTGCCGCCAGCACGCTGCTCTTGCCCGATCCGGAGGGGCCGAACAGCGCCGTCACGCCCTGCGCCGGCGCGGCGAAGTCGACGTCGAGCGCGAAGCCGTCCTGCCGCGCCGCACGGCGCATCCCGCCGTCGAATCGGTGCGCGACTTCGACCCGCAGCGTCATGCCCGGCCGAGCCAGCGTCCCATCCGCCGCGCCAGCAGCTCGGCCAGCAGCAGCCCGCCGACCGCCAGCGCGAAGGAGATCGCGGCGAGCCGCGCCGCCACCGCCTCGCCGCCCGGCGTCTGCGTGGCGGCGTAGATCGCCAGCGGCAGCGTCTGCGTCTCGCCCGGGATGTTGGAGGCGAAGGTGATCACCGCGCCGAACTCGCCGAGACCGGCGGCGAAGGCGGTCACCGCGCCGGCCAGGATGCCGGGCGACATCAACGGCAGCGTCACCGTGATGAAGCGGTCGAGCGGCCCGGCGCCGAGCGTGCGCGCCGCCTCCTCCAGCCCGCGGTCCACATGCTCCAGGCCCAGCCGCACGGCGCGCACGATCAGCGGGAAGGACATCACCGCGGTGGCCAGCGCCGCGCCCTCCGTCGTGAAGACCAGGCGGATGCCGAACCAGTCGTGCAGCGGGGCGCCGATCGGGCCGCGCACGCCGAAGGTCATCAGCAGCGCCCAGCCCACGACGACCGGCGGCACGACGAGGGGCAGGTGCACCAGCGCGTCCAGCAGCGTCCGTCCGGGGAAGTCGCGCCGCGCGAGCAGCCACGCGATGGCGACCGCCGGCAGCAGCGAGACGAGCACGGAGCGCGCGGCGACGCCGAGGCTGAGGCGCACTGCCTCCCATTCCTCGGGCGTCAGCATGGGGCGTGGGTCATCCTCGGCCGCGGCGATATACGCGGCCGTATATATCGCTGCCGCGGCGCGGGCGTCTAGGCGCGCGCCATGCGGATCACCAGCGGGGCGTGCAGCACGGTGTCCGGCAGCCGGTCGCGCGCGACGAGATGCGCCGGCGTCTCGGCCTTGCGCATGGTGCCGAGCGGCACCACCAGATCCGACCGCACGCCGAACACCGCGTCGCGATCGAGGTACGGATCGTCCTCCAGGAACAGCTCCGTCACCAGCGGCCGGTAGCCGGCGGCCTCCGCGATCACGTGCAGATGCGCGGGCCGCCAGGCATCGCGGCCCAGCGCGCGCAGCATATCGCCGGCCGGGCCATCATAGGGCACGGTGTAGGGCTGCTGGCGCGTCGTGCTGAAGGCGAAGGTCCCGTCGGCGGCACAGGTGAGCAGCGCGTGGTAGTTCTTTGCGGGCTGTCCGGCATCCTGTGCGGCGTAGAAGCCGTTGTCTGCGTTCTGCCACATGTCGAGCGTGGCGCCCGCGATCCCCTCCCCCGTCGCCGCGTCCAGCACGCGCCCCGTCACCACCATCACCTGGCCGGGCTGGCCCTTCCACAGGTCGCCGCCATCTGGCAACGGCGGCGCGCCACGCTGATGGAAGGGGCCGAGGTTGGAGCAACTGGTCGCGCCGGGCGGCGTGTTCACCATGTCCACCAGCGCCGAGACGCCGAAGAGGTCGCTGAACAGGATGAACTCGTTGCGCTCCGGCGTGGTGATCTCGCCGGCCCTGGTCAGCGCCATCAGCCCCGCCATCCATTCGGCATGTGTCAGCTTCGTCTCCCTGACGAAGGCATGCAGGTGCTTGGCCAGGCTGCACAGCACCTCCTTCGTGCGGGGGTCCTCGGCCTTCGCGGCGTAGTCGGCGAAGGCCTGCGTGAGCGTGTCGGGGGTGACGTTGCGCATGGAAGACCCTTCAATCCGCCGTCGCGCCGGAGGCGCGGACCACCCCCGCCCATTTCGCGACCTCCTCGCGCAGATAGACCGCGAACTCGGCGCGGCTGCGCGTGTCCGGTGCGAAGCCCATCGTGTCCATGCGCTGCCGCATCTCGGCGGAGGCAAGCGCGCGGTTCACCTCGGCATTCATGCGGTCGAGGATCGCTGCCGGCGTGCCCTGCGGCGCCACCATGCCGAACCAGGTCAGCGCCTCGAAGCCGGGATAGCCCTGCTCCGCCACGGTCGGTACCTCGGGCAGCGCGGGGTCGCGCCGCAGGCTGGTCACCGCGATGCCGCGCAGCCGCCCCTCCCGCACCATCGGCAGGGCGGGCGGCAGGCTGGTGGAGCCGATCGGTACCTGGCCGCCGACCACGGCGGTGACCGCCTGGGCCGGGCCGAAGGGCACATGCTGCACCTCCACGCGGGCCAGCGTGCGGAACAGCAACTCCATGCCCAGATGCGTCGTGGTGCCGGTGCCGGAGGAGCCGTAGTCCAGCGGCCGCGTGCGCGCCGCGGCGATCAGCTCCGGCAGTGTCCGCACGTTCAGCTTCTCGGGATTCACCGTGACGATGTTCGGCGTGCTCGCCATCAGCGCGACGGGCTCGAGGTCGGTCACCGCATCGTAGCCCGCATTCCGATAGAGGCTGGGATTGACCGCGTAGGCGACGGAATGCGCCAGGAAGGTGAGGCCGTCGGGCGCGGCACGGCGCACCGCCACCGTCGCGATGTTGCCGCCCGCGCCGGGCCTGTTCTCCACCACCACCGGCTGGCCGAGCGCGGCCGAGAGCGGGTTGGAGAGCGCGCGCACCAGCACGTCGGTGGAGGCGCCGGGCGGGAAGGCGACGACGATGCGCACCGCCCGGTCCGGCCAATGCGCGCGCGCCAGCCGCGGCGCGGCCAGCAGCGTGACCGTGCCGGCGATTGCCGCGCGGCGCGTGAAGCGCATCCTGCTCATCGTTTCCCTCCCCGGTCCGTCATCCTGCGCGGCCGGAATCCGGCCGGCAGCATCATCAGCGTGCGAAAGCAGGGTCGTCGGCGATGGTGTTGCGCAGCACGCCGATCCCTTCGACCTCGATCTCCACCGTCATGCCGGGCGCGAGGTAGAGCGGGTTCGGCTTGCGCGCATAGCCGACGCCCGACGGGGTGCCGGTCGCGATGACGTCGCCCGGCTCCAGCGTCATCACCTCCGACAGAATGGCGATGCAGCGGGCGACGGGGAAGATCATGTCGCCCGTGGTGCTGTCCTGCACGGTCTGGCCATCCACGCGCGCGCAGATGCGCAGCGGCGCCGCGCCGGGCGGCAGCTCCTCCGGCGTCACCAGCTCCGGCCCGAAGGCACCGGTGGCGTCGAAGTTCTTGCCCATGGTCCACTGCGTGGACTTGCGCTGGTAGTCGCGCACCGAGCCGTCGTTGAACAGGCTGTAGGCGCCGACATGCCGAAGCGCGTCGGTCTCGCTGACGCAGCGCGCGGTGCTGCCGATGACGACGGCAAGCTCCGCCTCGTAGTCCAGCTTCGTTGAGCAACCCGGCCGCAGCATCGGCGCGTCGGGCCCGACCAGCGAGGTCTGCACGCGCAGGAACACGGCGGGATAGTCGGGGATCGGGTTGCCGCCTTCCTTGGCGTGCAGCGCGTAGTTCAGCCCGATGCAGATCACCTTGCCCGGCTGCGCGATCGGCATCAGCAGCCGGAGCCCGGCCAGGGGCCGCTTTGCCGTGGACGCCGCCGCGGCCTCTGCCATGCGTTGCCGCAGCGCGGGACCGCCGGCGAGGATCGCCGCGGGATCCTCCGGGAAGCCGGGCAGCGCGGCGACTGGCACGACCTGGTCGCCGATGCGGATGCCCGTGGCCGCGCGCCCCCCTTCCTCGAAACGCAGGATCCGCATGGCTCGCTTCCTCTCGGCAGAACTGGCGTAAGCAGCATTTTATCGATAGAATAGGTCCCATGCAAGAGATCAGCGATGACGGTCTCACCCTGCAGGTCCATCGCAGGCTGCGCGCGGACCTTCTGAACGGGCGGATCGCGCCGGGCAGCAAGCTGAAGGTCCAGGCGATCGGCGCCGCCTATGGCGCCGGCGCCAGCCCGGTGCGGGAGGCGCTGTCCTCGCTGGCCGCGGAGGGCCTGGTGCAGCGCATCGAGGGGCGCGGCTTCCGCGCCGCGCCCGCGACCGTCGGCGAGTTCGACGAACTGGTGCGCGCCCGCTGCTGGCTCGAGGAGGTGGTGCTGCGGGAAAGCCTTTCTGCCGGCGACGCGGCCTGGGAGGAGGCGCTGGTGGTGGCGCAATGGCGGCTCAGGCGCCTGGATCGCGGCGACGCGGCGTGGGAGGCGGCGCACGCGGCCTTCCACCGCGCCCTGCTGGCCGCCTGCCCCTCCTCCACGCTGCGCGACATGGCGGAGACACTGCGCGAACGGGCGGAGCGCTACCGCGCCCTGGCGCGTCCGGCCGCCTATCCCGGGCGCGACGTGGGCGCCGAGCACCACGCCATCGCGGAGACCGCGCTGGCTCGCCATGTGCCGCGCGCCATCATGCTGCTCAAGGAGCACTACGAGAGGACGGCGGATTTCCTGCGCACCGCCCTCGCCGCGCGGTAGCGGCTACTCCGCCGCCAGCGGCAGGCTGCCCGGCAGGCGCCAGCCGTACTGCGTATCCAGGCCGAGTTCGCGCACGATGGCGACGCCCTTGGCCAGGTGGTCGGGCTTGAGGCCCGTCAGTGGCCGGCGCAGGTCCCCCGCCGGCAGCCCCACCGCCTTCATCAGCGACTTCACCGCGACCGGGTTGATCGCGCTGTAGGTGAAGTGCAGCAGCGGCAGCAGGCGCAGATAGGTCTCGCGGAACACCACGGATTGCGCGGGCGTCGTCCAAGGCGTCGAGAGCCGCGCCATCCCCGCCGGGTCGATGTTGCCCGTCATGTTCGCGGTGCCGTGGCCGCCGAGCGACATGGTCGGCACCACAAGGCCGAGGTTCGGGCTGTCGCAGCACATGATCGTCGCATCGGGCTGCGCGGCGCAGACCTGCGCCACCTGGCCGACGCGCGTCGTGCTCTCCTTCAGCACCACGATGTTCGGGTGCTTCATCAGCCGCAGCAGATGGTCCCAGTGCAGGTCCGACTTCACGCGCGGCGGGTTGTTGTAGATGCCGATCGGCAGGTCCACCGCATCGGCGCATTCGGCGAAGTAGGCCTCGATGTCGTCCTCGGGCGCGCAGATGTAGGCGGGTGCCGCGAGGATGGCGCCGTCGGCGCCGGCCGCCTTGGCGTGCTGCAGGTACTTGATGGTGGCGGCGGTGGAGGGACCGGTGCAGCCGTAGAAGAACTTCATGCGGCCGTTCTTCATCGCAGCGGTCTTCTCGACGATCTCGCGCCGTTCCTCCGGCGTCAGCATGGAGACCTCGCCGGTCGAGCCCATGATGAGCACGGCGGCGGTGCCGTTGGCGGCGTGCCAGTCCAGCAGCGTGCGGAAGGCGCCGAAATCGACGCTGCCATCGGCGTTGAACGGGGTGATGAGGGCGACGAAGGACCCCTCGATCCGCATCTTCGGCATGCCGGTCTCCCGTGGGCGTTGGCGGCAGGATAGCAGCGGGCAGCCGCCGTTGACAGGCCGCGCCGCCTCGCTCCTTCCTGCCCGCGCGACACGGGAGGACACGCCATGGCCGAAGGGCTCACGCTGCACGGGTATTTCCGCTCCTCCGCCGCCTGGCGGGTGCGGATCGCGCTGGGGCTGAAGGGCCTGGCTGCGACGCAGGTCGCGCGGCACCTGCGCAAGGGCGAGCAGGCGGCGCCCGACCACCTGGCGCTGAACCCGCAGGGGCTGGTGCCGACGCTGGAGGTCGAGGGTCACGGCGCGCTGACGCAGTCGCTGGCGATCGTGGAATGGCTGGAGGAGACGCAGCCCGGCCCGAAGCTGCTGCCGGCCGATCCGTGGGGGCGCGCACGGGTGCGGGCGCTGGCGCAGATCGTCGCCTGCGACATCCACCCGATCCAGAACCTGCGCGTGCTGCAGTACCTGAAGCGCGAGCTGGGCCAGGAGCAGCCGGCGATCGACGCCTGGGCGCGGCACTGGATCGGGCTCGGCCTGGCCGCCTTCGAGGCGCGGTTGGCGGAGCCGGCGACGGGGCGCTTCTGCCATGGCGATGTGCCGGGGTTGGCCGATCTCTGCCTTGTGCCGCAGCTCGGCAATGCGCGGCGCTTCGCCACCGACCTCACGCCCTATCCGCGCGTGCTGGCGGTGGAGGCGGCCTGCAACGAACTGGCGGCGTTCCGGGAAGCGGCGCCGGAGGCCCAGCCGGACGCGGAATAGCGCGGCATCATCCCTTCGGAGGAGGCGGCGGCGCGGGGCGCGCGTCAGTCTCCGCCTGCCCGGTGCCGGGCAGCAGGAGGAGACGAGCATGGACGGCAAGTCGATGAGCCAGGCGGCGCCACGCGTCGCGCCGCAGACGCCCTGGGTGTCATCGCCGGGAGATCCCTCGACGTGGCGGCAGGAGCCGGGCGACCCCTCGCCCTGGCGCAGCACCGCGACGCTGCTGCTGATGGGCGTCGCGCTGCGGGAGGCGGGGCGGGAGATCGGCGGGGCTGAGGGCGAGCGGCTCGGCGCCGCAGGGCGGCTGATCGCCGACTGGTGCGGCAACGAGCCGCGGCGCTTCTTCCGCCCGCCGCGTCCGCCGGGCCCGCCGGTCCCGCCCTCCGGCCCGACGGACCTGCACGAGCTCGGCTGGCAGGCGCGGCTGGCGCTGGGGCGCG
>NZ_JAPSMD010000295.1 GCF_027856955.1 Falsiroseomonas oryzae
CCGGCGCCCTGCCGCGCCATCCAGCGCGCCAGCGGCAGGTAGGCGTGTTCCCGCAGCGTCGGCTCGGCGCCGAGCTCGGTCGCCAGGCTGGCGATCGGCACCCGGGCCGCCAGCGCCGCGATGGCCGCCGCGTGCTCCGCCATCCAGGGGCCGCGCACCGCGCAGGTCAGGTCCCGCAGGCCCTGGCCCTCGCCCATGCGCGCAAGGCGCAGCGCCTGGTCCGCCAGGTCGTGCAGCGGCCCGATACCGAGCGCGGCATCGGCCACCGGCGAGCCGTGGAAGGGCGACTGCAGCGCCAGGAAGCCGCGGCAGCGCTCGGCGATGCCGGGCATCAGCAGCGCCGAGAGGGCGTCCAGCCCGCCCTTGCTGTGCGCCACCAGCACGACAGGGCTGGGCGAGGCCAGGATGGCGGCGGCCAGCTTCGCGGCGTTCTGCGCCACGGGCGCCGCGGTGGGCAGCGGCACCGGCGCGGCGTCCACGCCGCTGCGCCGCAGCCAGTCCAGCTGCCCCGCCATGTAGTCGATGCCGATCGGGCGCAGGCTGGCCATCACCTCGCCGAACAGGCCATAGCACAGCAGCACGCGCAGCCCCGCGAGGCGTGCGGCGAAGGCGGCGTCGGAAGGCGCGGTGCCGGGGGCGTCGGTCATGCCGGCCGGCTCAGTCGAGCGCGATGACCAGCTTGCCGAAGTTGCGGCCCTGCAGCAGGCCGATGAAGGCGGCGGGCGCGGCGGCGAGGCCCTGCACCACGTCCTCCTTCCAGCGCAGCCGGCCGGCGGCGATGTGGGCCAGCATCTCGGCGCGGAACTGCGCGTAGCGCTGCCAGCCCGTGTCGTTGACGATGAAGCCCTGGATGCGCAGCCGCTTGCGCACCACCGGGCCAAGGTTGGGGCCTGGCGGCGCGCCGGTCGCGGCGGCGCCGGCGGCGGTGTTGTACTGCGCGATCATGCCGCACATCACCATCCGGCCGAAATCGTTGAGGCGCGGGAAGACCGCCGCCTGCACCGCGCCGCCGACATTCTCCCAGTAGACGTCCACGCCCGCGGGGCAGGCGGCGTCGAGCTGGGCGTCGAGGTCGCCGCGATGGTCCACCGTCGCGTCGAAGCCGAGCTCGTCCTTGACGAAGGCGCATTTCGCGATGCCGCCGGCGATGCCGACGACGCGGGCACCCGCGATCCTCGCGAGCTGCCCGACCACCTGCCCGACCGCGCCGGAGGCGGCGGAGACGACCAGCATCTCGCCGGGCTTGGGCTGGCCGATGTCGGTCAGGCCGACCCAGGCCGTCAGCCCTGGCATGCCAAGCACGCCGAGCGCGGTGGAGGGCGGCGCCTCCGCCGGGTCGATCGGGATCAGCGCGCGGCCCGGCCGCGCCGAGAAGGCCTGCCAGCCGAAGCCGCCGAGCACCCAGTCGCCCTCGTGGAAGCGGGCGTCGCGGCTGGCTGCGACCTGGCCCACGGCGCCGCATTCCATCACCCCGCCGATCTCCACGGGCTTCGCATAGGACCGCGCGGCGTCCATGCGGCCGCGCTGGTAGGGGTCGAGCGAGATGAAGCGGTGCCGCACCAGCACCTCGCCGTCGGCGAGGTCGGGCAGCGGCGCCTCGTCGAAGCGGAAATCCTCGGGCACCGGGGCACCCTGCGGGCGGCGGGCGAGGAGGATGCGCGGGTTGGTCTGGGGCATGGCGGCTTGTAGCGCGCGGCGCCGGCGCGTCCCAGGGCGCGTTGCCGCGACGCGCCAGCCTGCGTAAACCGGCCTGGGGGAGGGACGGTTGCCATGTCCACACGACGCATCCTGCTGGGCGCGGCGCTCGCGCTGCCGGCGCTGCGCGGCGCCGGCGCACAGGGGGCCTGGCCGCAGCGCGGCGTGCGCTTCGTCGTCGCCTTCGCGCCGGGCGGCTTCGCCGACCTGATCGGGCGGTCGCTGGCCGAGCAGCTGGCGCCGATCTGGGGCCAGTCGGTGGTGGTGGAGAATCGCGGCGGCGCGGGCGGCAACGTCGCCGCGCAGCAGATCGCGCGCGCCGCGCCCGATGGCTACACGGCGCTCGTCACCACCGGTGCCTTCGCCATCAACCCGACGCTGTCGCGCAACCCCGGCTACCGGCCGGAGGAATTCACCGTGGCCGCGGTGGTCGCCGGCACGCCGAACCTGTTCGTGGTGCGCGCCGACAGCCCGATCCGCTCGATGCGCGACCTGGTGGAGGCCGGGCGGCGGCGGCCGATCAACTACGGCACGGCCGGCGTGGGCGTGGCGGCGCATCTCTCGGCGGAGCTGTTCTTCAAGCGCGCCGGCGGCGTCGATGCGCAGCACGTCCCCTACACCGGCGCGGGGCCGGCCATGCTGGCGCTGCTGGCGGGCAACATCGACATGGTCGCCACCTCCCTGCCCTCGGCCGTGGCGCAGGTGCAGGCGGGGCAGGCGCGCGGCCTGGCAGTGACGAGCGACCGGCGGAACTCCGCGATGCCTGACGTGCCGACCGTGGCGGAGGCCGGCTTCGAGCCGATCGTCGATCTCGCCTGGGTCGCGGTGCTGTTCCCGGCGGCGACGCCGGAGGCGGTGGTGCGGCGCGTGAACGAGGATGTGGCGCGCGTGCTGGCCATGCCGACCTTCCAGCAGCGCCTGGCGCAGCAGGGCTTCGACCCCATCGGCGGCGACGTGCGCACGGTGAACGACTACGTCGCGAACGAGGTGCGCAGCTGGCGCGACATCGTCCGCGCCATCAACGTGCAGATCGACTGAGCCGTCCGATCGCCGGCGGGAGAGACGACATGCTGTTGCGGCTCGAAGGACGGCGGATCGCCTGCGACCTGCTGGGGGAACGCGGGCGCCGGGCGGTGTGCCTGGTGCATTCGCTGGGCGCCGACATGACCATGTGGGCGGAGCAGGTGCCGGCGCTGCTGGAGGCGGGCTTCGCCGTGCTGCGGATCGAGCTGCGCGGCCATGGCGGCAGCGATGCGCCGCCGGGGCCCTATTCCATGCAGGCGCTGGGCGAGGATCTCGCCTTCGTGCTGGACCGGCTGGCGCTCGGCCCGGTGGACTATGTCGGGCTCTCGCTCGGCGGCATGGCCGGGCAGGCGCTGGCGCTGGACCGGCCGGAGCTGCTGCGCAGCATCGTCATCTGCGACGCGCTGCCGGAATCGCTGCCGGATGCGGCGGCGATCTGGGGCCCGCGCATCCGCGCGGTGCGGGAGGCCGGGTCCTGCGCGCCGATCGCGCAGGCGACGATCGAGCGCTGGCTGACGCCGGAGTTCCGCGCCGCGCATCCGGCGCGGTGGGACGAGATCCTGGAGACCATCGCGGCGACCGAGGCCGAGGGCTATGCCGGCTGCGCCGAGGCGATCAGCGCCTTCAGCCATGTCGCGCGGCTGCCGGGGCTGCGCGTGCCGGCGCTGGTGGTCTGCGGCGAGCACGACCACGCCGTGCCGCCGAGCGAGGGCGAGCGGATCGCGAAGCTGGTGCCGGATGGGCGGTTCGTGATGGTGGAAGGGGCGCGGCATCTGCCGAATGTGGAGAAGCCGGAGGCGTTCAACGGGCTGCTGCTCGGGTGGCTGCGGGAGCGCGTGGTCCGCTAGCCATTCAATACGGATCGGGGAACGACCGACGGCGGCCCGGCTGCAATGCCGGACGCGCCTTATTGCGTAATCGCGCAAATATTCGGTATCTTGTGGATTGCAGCGAAAGAACGGCGCGCTGCGTCCGTGCTGCGCGATGATGGTCGCGATACGCGTCAATGGACCATGCGGCTCAATTGCTACAATTGGTGGAAATCATACACCCCCCCCGGCCCCCTCGAGTAAGGATCATTTGATTCCGATGTGCTTCGGATAGCAGAATGATCAATCACGGGGCACTCTAAACGGAGGACGACGATAGATGGACGGCAAAATCGTAGTCGGTATCTTGGCGCTGTTGGTTCTCGCGTCTCTTTTCTTCTGGGCATTTTACTGGAACGGACGTGTTCAGGTGACGTCCTATGTCGGCGAGACTCTTTTGGACGCGCTCAGTTCAGTGGACTTGCAGAGGCGTCTGCGAGAAATCGACGAGGCTTGGCTACGGCATTCCTATCACGTCAGGGCAATGAGGGAAAAAGATTGGCTATCTGCTCACCCCTATCCAGAAGCTCAGCAATCCATAAAGGAGCATGACGCTGTCCGAATGTCGATACGATATCTGGAGCAAAATGGTAGCGTCGGAACTTTACGTCCGGGCAGTTTTCCATCGCGGGATGACAAAAATTACGATGAAAAAATCGGTCGAGATATCTTAGAATATATCAAGGTTCTCCAAGATTGGAGAAATACGATTCTTGAAGAAAAGGCAAAATCACTGTACGAGAGCGACGTAAATCTATGCAGAAATCTGGCGCAAAAGAACTCAGAAAAACTGCTTGGTCAGATCGATTTAACTATTCTTCGTGGGGTCGGACCAGATTTCATACTAAGATTTACGGCAATTGTAACAATCGTTTTCGTCGTTTTTCTCCTCAATACGGTGGGTAATTTAGGGTCTGACCAGGCTGGAACAATCCTCGCTGCGATCGCTGGTTACGTCCTGGGGCAGGGTACGGCGCGGCGAGAACCAACGTCCGCTCCTGTTGTCGGAACGAAAATGAAGCAACATAGCAGTGGCCCGGTGATGCCGCCCGCCACGGGATCTCCTGCAGACAATAGTCGGTCATTACAAAATTAAATGCTTTCTGTGCGCGAATCTGTATATAATATGATAATGCTGATCGCGGGTAGAAAGGGTTCGGACGCCGCAATAGGTAGGATTCCTACGGGTCGTCGAAACCGCACTGCAGTGCCCAAGAACACAGATCACGATCACCTACGTACAGCATAGGCGCGATTGGCCACGATTTCCCGGCGATCTCACTCTTGCGTTCTGGCTTTGCCCTGCGGGGAAGTTTTCTGAATGCCCGCTGCACAAGGCCCTACGGCGTGATCCGTTGCCACTTGCATGGCCGCAAGTCGGCTTTGCCACCGTCCTTCGCTCACCCCTCCTCCGCCCGCCGCTCCGCGCGCTCCGCCTCGCGCAGGCAGTCCTCGCTGGTGCGCCTGCCCGGGCTGCGCGTGCCGGCGCTGGTGGTCTGCGGCGAGCACGACCACGCCGTGCCGCCGGCCGAGGGCGAGCGGATCGCACGGCTGGTGCCGGATGGGCGGTTCGAGCTGGTGGCGGGGGCGAAGCACCTGCCGAATGTGGAGAAGGCGGAGGCATTCAACGGGCTGCTGCTGGGATGGCTGCGGCAGTTGGGGCCGATGACCCGCGCGTAGCGCCGGTGATGGGAAACATACCGACCTTCTCCTGGTGACCCGTTCCAGACAGTCCGCTCGCGGCGGGCGACAGTCTCCCCTGTCCTACCTCCCCGCGGACAGACATGTTCCACCGCTGCAAACCGTGGTGAGGCCAGACGAACGAGACGCGCTCATCCGATTGTTGAGAGATCCCGAGCAGGCAATGCTCGGATTGCCGAGGCAGTTCCTCTGACCCGCATTCGAGCCGCCCGACGACTGGCTCGCCAGCATGTTCGCGGCTTGCGCATACGCCATGGACGCGCTCGCCCGTGCGATGAGTTCGGCCTGGGCCGCATTGAAGCGCCGCATGGACCCCGTGAACCTGTCGACGAAGATGTATTCCCCGCCAACCTCCTCGCAGAGCGCACCGCCGGCGTTCGGCAGGTTGGTGCAGCGCCCCAGATTGGCGCGCTCCACATGCTGACCGCATGCGGCCAGGTTGAAGGCGGAGACCATGGCAAGCGCGGCGACCGCCAGGGACTTGCGGATGCGGCGGCGGCTGTCCTGCGGGATGGACTGCATGATCCTGTGCTCCTTGCTTGCCCATTCCTGAACCGTGCCGGTCAGGACCGATGGGCTTCGACAAGGGCGAGTAGAGCCCGGGCGAGGGCGGCGCGCGGTTCCCCAGGGAACAGCCCGCGATGCGGCGGCGGTCGGCCGCCAGCGTGAAGGTCCTCGCCCGGCGGCAGCGGGACAGGCGGCTTGAGGCCGTCAGCGGCGCCGCATCGCGCCGGGTGACTGGAAGGCGATCATCCGGCTGCCTCGGAGCAGGCAACCCGCACCGGGTGTGTGGGCTGCGACAAGAGGGACAGGCCCGCTCCGCGCCGGGTGCCGAGGTCGGCCGCCAAGCGCCGGAGCTGTGGGGAGGCTATCTTGAGGAAGCCCCCGCTTACCCCTCCTCCGCCCGCCGCTTCGCGCGCTCCGCCTCGCGCAGGTAGTCCTCGCTGGTGCGGGTCGCCGGGCGCGGCGGGCCGGCGTAGGGGTCGAGGGCGCTCTCGGTCGCCACCAGCACGCGGCAATCCTCGCAGAGGCGCAGCACCTTCAGCCGCTGCGGATCGGCGAACATCCAGTGGCCCGTCGCGGTCAGGCGGCGCTCCACCGCCTCGATCTGCGACCGCACGCCGAAGGGCTTGGCGCAGCGCTCGCAGCAGAAGGGCGCCTCCTCCTTCACCACGCGAACCTGCGCGCTCTCCGGCGAGAGGTTCAGGCGCGGCTCCAGCGTGATCACCTTCTCCGGGCAGGTCGCCGCGCACAGCCCGCATTGCACGCAGGCATCCTCGAGGAAGCGGAGCTGCGGCATCTCCGGGTTCGCGCTGAGCGCGCCGGTCGGGCAGACGCTGGTGCAGGCGACGCAGAGCGTGCAGCCGCCGACCTCCACCTGCGCCGCGCCGAAGGGGGCCAGCGCCGGCATGGCGATGAAGCCCTCGCGCCGGCCCGCGCCCTCGGCCAGGGCGCGCGCGGCCTGGCGCAGCACCTCGCGCGATGCGCCCATGGCGAGGTGCGTCGAAGGCGGGAAGGGCAGCCCGCGGCGGGGGAGG
>NZ_JAPSMD010000296.1 GCF_027856955.1 Falsiroseomonas oryzae
GCCGGCAGCCGCGCCGTCGGCAATCGCGGCGCCCACCGCGCGGCCGGCGCGCAGCTGCGCCTCGCCGGGCGGGGCGGCCGCGAAGCTGCGCTCCAGCATGGCGCGGATCGAGCTGTCCAGGTGCACCTGGTCGGGCGAGACGGCGAAGTCGGCTACGACCACGTGGCGGGGCCGTGCGAGCCCCGCGGGCGTGCCGAGCCGCGTCTCCGCCACCTGCGCGCCGGCACAGCCGGCAAGCGGCAGCAGCAGCAGGACACTGCGTCGGATCATCCCCCGGCCCCCTCGTATCGTTGTGGCCGGGAAACGTAGCGATGTGGCCGTTCCGCCGCCAGCACGGAGTGGGCGGCCTCCCGGCGCGCGTCAGTTCTGGAGGGTGATGCCCTTCACGCGGATCACCTCGCTCCAGCGCGCCAGGTCGCTCTCCATCACCTGGCGCAGCGCGTTGCCGTCGCCGGCCACCGGCGTCGCGCCTTGCTGCACGAAACGGTCGCGCACCTCCGGCACGGCGAGCACCTTGTCCAGCTCCTCCCGGATGCGCGCCACCAGGGCGGGGTCCATGCCCCGCGGGCCGAGCATCCCGTACCAGAAGGAGTAGGTGAAATCGAAGCCCTGCTCCTTCGCCGTCGGCACGTCCGGCAGCAGCGGGATGCGCCCGCCGGTGGTGCCGATCGCGATGGCGCGCGCACGGCCCTCGCGCACCGCGCCCATCACCGTGGCGGGTGCCGCGATCAGCAGCCCGACGCGGCCGGCCAGCAGGTCGGCGAAGGCCGGGCCCATGCCGCGATAGGGCACGTGCGTCAGCCGTATGCCCGCGATGTCCTGCAGGTATTCGGTGTAGAGATGCGGCGAGGAGCCCGCGCCCATCGAGCCGTAGAAGTTCTGGTCCGCCGGCCTGCCGCGCGCCGCCTCCACATAGTCGCGCAGCGTGCGCACCGGCGAATCACCGGGCACCACGAACACGGTGGGATAGTCCACCAGCAGCGAGATCGGCGTGAAGTCCGTCCGCACGTCGAAGCCGAGGTTCGGATACAGCGGCGGCGCGGTGGCGAGCGAGTTGTCGGTCAGCAGCAGGGTCGTGCCGTCGTTGGCGGAGCGCACCACGTTGGTCCAGCCCACCACGCCGCCGCCGCCCGAGCGGTTGTCCACGATGAAGTTGCCGCCGGTCTGCTGCGCCAGCTGCTGGGCGTAGATCCGTGCGACGAAATCGGTGGTGCCGCCGGGCGGGTAGGTGATGAGGATGCGCACCTGGCGGGGGCCGGGCCAGGGCTGCGCCTGGGCGCGCGCGGCGGCGGGCAGGGCCAGGGCGCCGGCCGTGGCGGCCAGCAGCGTGCGTCGGTTCATGGCGTCTCTCCCTGTCGCCGGTTCCGCCGGCTTCGGTCCGGTCGCCGGCGGCGTCTCGCCGGCCGGCTCGGCCGGTTGCGGCCTGGGTGGGCGGCGGATGGCGCAGAGCCAGCACATCCCGTTCCTCTACCGCCGCAGCCCGTCCGCGACCAGGGTGCAGCCCGCGACGGCCATCAGGATGGCCAGCCCCGGCCACACCGCGGCCCAGGGCGCGCTGAACACGAGGTCCTGCGCATTCGCCAGCATGTTGCCCCAGCTCGCCGCGGGCGGCGCGATGCCGAGGCCGAGGAAGGACAGCGCGCTCTCCGCCAGGATCGCGCCGGCGACGGCCAGCGCAGTGGCGACCGCGATCGGGCCGGCGATGTTCGGCACGACGTGGCGCAGCAGCACCCGCGCCTCGCTGGCGCCGAGCGCGCGCGCAGCGCGCACGTAGTCGCGCGCCAAGACGGAGAGCGCCGCGGCGCGCGCCAACCGCGCCACGCCGACCCAGCCGAACACCGTCAGGATCGCGACGATGCGCAGGATGTCGGACAGCGGCTCCCCGCGCGGCAGCCCGATGCGGCCCGTATCGGCGGCGGCCAGCACCACAAGCACGGGCAGCGCGGGCAGGGCGAGCATGCCGTCCGCCAGCCGCATCAGCGCCGCGTCCAGAACGCCGCCGCGCCACGCCGCCAGCAGCCCGATCACGGTCCCGAGAAGGGCCGCCGCGAGCGCGGTCGCGACACCGACGGCGAGTGACACCCGCGCCCCGTGCAGCAGACGCAGCAGCAGGTCGCGGCCGAGGTCGTCGGTGCCGAGCAGGTGCTCCGCCGAGGCCGGCGCGTGGCGCTTGAACAGGTCCGGCGTGAAGGGATCGTGCCCGAGCCAGCCCTCCGCCAGCGGCGCGAGCAGCGCCGCCAGCGCCAGAAGGCCGAGCAGCGTCAGGCCGAGGGCCAGTCGCATCACGCGTCCCGCAGGCGTGGATCGAGGGCGCGCTGCGCCAGGTCGGCGGCGAGCGTCGCCAGCATCGTGACCAGCGCCACCAGCAGCAGCGCGACCAGCGCCAGGTTCGTGTCGTTGCCCATCACCGCGTCGTAGATCAGCTTGCCCATGCCGGGTCGCGCGAACAGCGTCTCGGTGATCAGCGCGCCGCCCACCAGCGCCCCGGCATCGAGTGCCGCGACCTGCAGCACCGGCACCGCGGCGTTGGGGAAGGCGTGGCGCAGCAGCACGCGCGCCTCTCCATTGCCGCGGGCGCGCGCCGCGGTGATCCAGGGCTCGCGCAGCGTGAAGCCGACCGCGGCGGCCGAATGACGCGCATAGGCCGCGAGGTTGGCCACGGCCAGGGTCGCGACGGGCAGCACCAGGAAGCGCAGCGCGTCCAGGCCGCCCGCGTCGCTGGTGCCGCCGGCCGGCAGCCAGCCGAGCGTGACGGCGAACAGGATGATCAGCAGGATGCCGAGCCAGAAGGTCGGCGCCGACTGGCCGAGGATGGCGATGGTGTCCACCGCTGGCGCCAGCCGCGGCCGCGCCGCCGCCAGCAGGCCGAGCCCGATGCCGAGCGTCGCCGCCACCGCCAGCGCCGCGCCGAGCAGCACGAGGGTGGAGGCGAGCGCCGGCCAGATCACCTGCGCGACCGGCTGCGCGAACAGCCGCGAATGGCCGAACTGCCCGTGCAGCAGCCCGCCCGCCCAGGCCGCGTAGCGGGACAGCAGCGGCTGGTCGAGCCCGTGCAGCGCGCGCAGCCGCGCGGCGTCCTCCGCCGTCAGGCGCGGGTCGCCGGCGATGGCCAGGTCGATCGGATCGCCGGGCATCAGGCCGATCAGCAGGAACATGGCGAAGGACAGCGCCGCCATGGTGACGGCGATCTGCAGCAGCCGGGCCGTCAGCATGCGGATCACGCGGCGGGTTCTGGTCGGTGGCAGACCGCTTCCACGCGATTGCCGTCGGGGTCGCGCAGGAAGGCGGCGTAGTAGGCTCGGTGGTATTGCGGGCGCAGGCCCGGCGCGCCGTCGTCGGTGCCGCCATGCGCCAGCCCTGCCGCGTGGAAGGCGCGCACCGCGGCGCGGTCGGGCGCGCGGAAGCACCAGTGGCAGGCCGGGTCGGCGGGCGCGCTGCCCTGCCGGATGGTCAGGTAGCTGCGCGTGTCGTCCTCCGGCCCGCTGCGCAGCCCGAAGCCGATCGCGCGCTCCTCCCGCCAGACGCAAGGCACGCCGAGCGCGGCCATGACGGCGTCGTAGAACCGCGCGGCGCGCGGCATGTCGGCGACGGCGATCGAGACGTGGTCGAGCATCAGCGCGTGACCCGCCACTCCTCCACCCACAGCGAGGAGGGCGCCAGGTGCCCCGTGGGCCGCACATTCTCCAGCCAGGCCGGCCAGACATGCGCGTCGGAGCGGAACCACAGCGGGATCGCCGGCAGCTCCTCCGCATAGATCGCCTGCAGCCGCTGCCACAGCGCGCGGCGCCGCTCGCGGTCCAGCTCGATCGGGATGGCCTCGAGCAGCGAATCCACCTCCGCATTGCGGAAGCCGGTGTAGTTCTGGCCGGAGAAGTTTCGCTCGGCGCGCGGGATCTCGTCGGAATGGAGCGTGCTGCGCGGCACGGATTCCGGCGCGCTGATCCAGGCGAACATCACCGCGCCGGTGAAGCGGCGACGGTTCAACGTCTCCCCGAACAGCACGCGCGGCGGCTCGTTCCTGATGCGCGCCTCAATGCCGGCCTGGCGCCACATGCCCTGGATGACCTGCTGCACCGCCTCGCGCGAGCGGTTGCCGGCGGTGGTCATCAGCTCGATGGTCAGGCGCTCGCCGGCGGCGTTGCGGCGGATGCCATCCGGCCCGGGGCGCCAGCCGGCTTCCTCCAGCAGGGTGCGCGCGCGCGGAAGGTCGAAGGGCCATTGCCGCACGTCGTTGTCGTGCACCCAGTCCAGCGGGTTGACGTTGGTATGCGCCAGCACCTGCCGACCTTCGAACAGCCGCTGCACGATCTGCGGCCGGTCGATCGCCAGGATCAGCGCCTGCCGCACGCGCCGGTCGGCCAGCAGCGGCGTGTCGTGGTTGACGTCGAGATGCTCGTAGATCAGGCCGGGCTTGTAGCCGATGCGGAAGCGGCTGCCGGTGCGCCGTTCCAGCGCCGCCGCCTGGTCCAGCGGCAGGCCGAGCTCGCCGGCGATCATGTCGAGCTGCCCGGCCAGCAGCTGCGCCTCCAGCGCCGCCGTGTTCTCCACGGTGCGGATGGCGATGCGGCGGAAGGCGGGCGCGGTGCCGTTCCAGGCACTGTTGCGCTCCAGCGTGATGCCGGCGCCGGGCTGCACCTGCGTCACGCGATAGGGGCCGTTCCACAGGCCGGGATTCGTCGGTTCCGTCTCATAGGCGGAGCGCGTGCGATAGCTGCGCGGCTCCTGCTCCCACCGCCGGCGCTCGATATGCGCGGGCAGCGGCTGCCAGTCGCCGGTGGAGGCGTATTCGAAGGTGACGCGGTCGAAGCGCAGCGTGATGGTGCGCGGGTCCACCACGATCGCCTCGTAGGCGGAGCGGTAGAACTCGCTGCCGCCGAAGCCGGTGCTGAAGTCGCGCCCCGCCTGCCACGCGAAGAGCAGGTCCTCCGCCGAGACGGGCGTGCCGTCCCCCCAGCGCCAGCCCTCGCGCAGGCGCCAGGTGACGCGGATGCCCGGCCGTCCGTCCGGTGTCGTCTCCCGCACCGCCATGCCGTTGTCGAGCGAGGGGAGGGTGTCGCAGCCCAGGCAGGCCAGGGCCCAGTCCTGGTCGTAGCTGGTCAGCGGACGGCGCGTGAAGCCCAGCACGTACGACTTCGCCGCCATGGAATCGATGTTGGGGTGCAGCGTCGAGGGGTACTGCGTGATGCCGATGGTCAGCTGCTCGCGCAGGGGCTGCTGCGCGAGAGCGGGCGCGGCGGTGAGCAGAAGGGCGAGGGTCAGTCCCGTGCGGGCGGCCATTGGCGGGCTCCGTGCCAGACGGACAGGATGCGGATGACGTCACCCGCCACGACATAATGAAGCCGATACGGCGTGCGCGGGACCGTGCAGACGCGGCTGGCGGTGAACGGATCCTGTCGGCCGGCCTCCGGAAAGCGAGCGAGCCGCTCGGCCGCCGCACGGATCGCGTGGACGACGGCGAGCGCCGCCGTCGGATTGTCGTTCTCGATGTAGAGGCGCGCCTCCGCGAGCTGTTGTCGAGCCTCGGCGGACCAGCGCAGCTTCATGCCTTGGCGCGATGCCGGGCTTCGACCTCGCGCGCCCAGGTCTCCAACTCGTCCACCACCTCCTCATGCGCGAAGGTGCGGCCGGCCTCGAAGTCCTCCCTGCCGCGCGCCACCGAGCGGGCCAGCGCGCTGCGGTCCGCCAGCATGGCCTCGGCCGCCTCGGCCAGAAGCTTCTCCGGGGACGACTGCAACTCGCCTGCCGTGCGGGCCAGCGCCTCCGCTACATCGTCCGGCAACTCCACGCTGAACCGCACCATGCCCGCCTCCTCTACTCCGCCGCGTCCTTCGGCTTCGCCTCCGCCAGGGATCCGATGCCGCCATGCGCCTTGGACCAGCCGACCGGGTCCTCCAGGAACTTGCGCACGGCCTTCAGCGCGTCCTCGCTGAAATAGGGGCGCTCCCGGCACACCTCCAGCACGTCCCACCAGGTGCAGAGATGGTGCAGGTTCAGCCCCATCGCCTTCATCTGCTCGAAGCTGCCCGGGAAGACGCCGTAGTAGAACACGACGAAGGTGTGGTCGCAGATCGCGCCGGCCTCGCGCAGCGCGTTGGCGAAGCGGATCTTGCTCGCGCCGTCCGTCGTCAGGTCCTCGACCAGCAGGGTCTGCTTGCCGACCGGCACCTCGCCCTCGATCTGGGCGTTGCGGCCGAAGCCCTTCGGCTTCTTCCGCACATAGGCCATGGGCGCCAGCATGCGGTCGGCGATCCAGGCGCCGAAGGGGATGCCCGCGGTCTCGCCACCCACCACCGCCTCGATGGTCTCGTAGCCGACATGGCGGTGGATCTTCTCGACCCCCAGGTCGCAGATGCGGTTGCGCGCGCGGGGGAAGGAGATGATCTTGCGGCAGTCGATGTAGACGGGGCTCTTCCAGCCCGAGGTGAAGGTGTAGGGCTCCTCCGGCCGGAAGTTCACCGCCTTGATCTCCAGCAGGATTCGCGCGGTGGTCAGCGCGGCGTCGCGGTCCCAGTCGGAGGCATGGTTGGCGGCCATCGGGCGGTGTCCTGTCGGTGAAGGATCCTCGTGACCTGCGTTCGTAATCCCCTGTCCCGCGCGCGTCCATGACACCCGTCCGATCGTCGGAGGGCGGTGGCGCGGGGCCGGGAGCCGCGCCCGTCTGGGTGCTGGCCGATCCGCGCGCCGGCACCGCCGCCCAGGCGCTCGGCATCGCGGAGCGGTTGGGCGAGCCCTTCCGCAGCGTCGATCTGTGCTGGGGCCCGCTGGCGCGGCTGCCGCTGCCGCTGCCGAGCCTCGCCGGGCTGACCCCGGCCGCCCGGGCC
>NZ_JAPSMD010000297.1 GCF_027856955.1 Falsiroseomonas oryzae
GGACATCGGGCGCCGCGCGCGGATCCTGGTCGCCGGGCGGCGCGTCGGCGCGCGCCGTGCGGACCCGGCGCGGCTCCGCCTCCTCGTCCTCGCCCTCCGGCCCGGCGCGCAACGGCACGGGGCGGGCCGGCACGGTGCTGTCGTCCTCCACCTCCACGTCGGGCAGGGTCGGCAGCGGGCCCTTCTGCACCGTGACGGCGCCGGCATCCTGTGTCATCTGCTCGGCGCTGTGCGGTGTGCGGCCGCCGAAGGGCTCCCCGGAGCCGGACTGGCTGCGGCCGAAGGGCGTCGTCGGCGCGAAATAGTCGGCGATGCCGGCGCGCTGCTCCTCCGTGGTGGCGTTCAGCAGCCACATCAGCAGGAAGAAGGCCATCATCGCCGTGACGAAGTCGGCATAGGCCACCTTCCAGGCCCCGCCATGGTGCCCGTGCCCGCCATCCTCCACCTTCTTGAGGACGATCGTCGCGCCCTCGCCCCGGCCTCGCGCCATCGTCCCCGCGTTGCTCCTGCGGGCGTGACATGGCGCGGCGGGGGTTAAGGCGGGACTTACGCGGCGCGGATCTCCACAGCGTTTCCTTCCGGGTCGCGGAAGTAGATGGAGGGCGCCGGCCCCCCGCCGCCATAGCGCGTCGCCGCCGGCTCGGCCTCCACGCCATGTGCGGCCAGATGCGCGCGCAGCGCCGCCTCGTCCCAGGGCGAGACGGCAAGGCAGAGATGGTCCAGGTTCGGGCGCTCCCGGTCCGGCGCCGCGCCGCTGCGGCCCAGCTTCCCGCCGATCCAGACCAGGTCGATCAGCGCCGGGCCCGCGCGCAGATGCACCAGGCCCAGCGCGTCCTGCCGGTGCGCCTCCTCGCAGCCGAGGACATCGCGGTAGAAGCCAACCATCCGGTCCAGGTCCTCGACGCGCAGGACGACGTGGTCCAGCGCGATGCGGTCATAGGGCGGGGGCATGGCGTCTCCTGCATCCGGGCGACGCACCCTAGCAGCGTCAGGCCCGCGGCTTCGACTTCTCGAAGCGCCAGGGCGCCGCGCTGTCCTCGTTGGGGTCCAGCTTCAGCCGATGCTCGAGCGGCGGGAAGGCGCGGCTGCGGCAGTCCGGCCGGTCGCAGAGCCGGCAGGACAGGCCGATGCCGACGGCGGCACGGGACAATTCGAGCCCGTCGGCATAGGCGACCTCCTCGGCGCGGGCGATGTCGCAGCCCATGGCGACGACATGCATCGGCGCCGGCTCTCCCCAGCGCGTGGTCGGCGCGGCGATGGCGCGCGCGAAGGTGAGGAAGGTGGCACCATCCGGCAGCTGCGCCACCTGCACCTGCGTCTCGCCGGGATGGGCGAAGGCGCGGTGCACGATCCATTTCGGGCAGGACCCGCCGAAGCGCGCGAAGGGAAAGCCGGCGGCGCTGAACCGCTTGTCCACGTTGCCCGCCGGATCGACGCGCAGGAAGAAGAAGGGCACGCCGCGCGCGGATCCGTTGTCCCCGGGGCGCTGCAACGTCGAAAGCCGGTGCGCCGCCTGCTCGAAGCTCACGCCGAAGCGCGCGGCCAGGGCTTCCACCTCGTGCCGCAGGTCGCGCGCGGCGTGCAGGAACGGCATGTAGGGCATCAGCAGCGCCGCCGCGGCGTAGTTCAGCAGGCCGAGCCGGATGATCGCCGCCGCCTCCGGCGTGGAGGGCTCGGCCGGCGCCACCACCGCCTCCACCGCGTCGCGTGCCTCCAGCAGCATCAGCTGGAACGCCATCTGGAAGCCGCGGCTCTCGCGCGGCAGGGATTCCGAGAGGTCGAGGCGGCGCAGCTGCGGGTCGTAGCGCCGCAGCGATCCCGGCAGCGTGCCGACGGCAACCGTCACGCCATGTGTGTGGCGCAGCCGCTCCGCAATGGCGTGGTTCATCTCGGACGGCGCGGCGCGCAGCTCGGCGCCGATGCGCTCGGCCACCGCCTCCAGTGCGGGGAAGTGGTTGGCGTGCTCGTGGAAGAAGTCGCGCGCCTCCTCCGTCGGCAGCAGGATGCGCCGGCCGGTCGGCAGCGCGATGCCGGAGGCATCCTCCTTCGCCACCCGCCAGGCGCGGTACAGCGCGAGCATCGCGCGCGCCGCATTGGGCGCGGAGGCGGCAAGCGCCGCCACCTCCTGCTCCGGCACCTCATCCAGGCCCAGCAGCGGGTCGGCGAGCACCTCGCGCAGTCCCGCCTCGGTCTGTCGCTCCCGGTTGCCGGACAGCGCGGCGAGATCCACCGAGAGGTGCTCGCCCAGCTTGATCAGCAGGCTGGCTGTGACGCTGCGCTGGTCGTGCTCGATCAGGTTCAGGTAGCTGGCGGAGATACCGAGCCGGGCGGCCAGCGCCTGCTGCGTCAGCCCGCGTTCCATGCGCAGTCGGCGGACGGTGCGACCGATCAGGGGGCGCGCCATGTGGGGTCCTTTACAGATTTGCGGCCCACGTCTGTGAAGATGATCACATCCTTGCCGCTTGACAGCCAGTTTCCCCCCTGAACTTCGGCGCTGCAATGTGAATTATTGACGGGCGCCGCGACGAGGAAGAGCGGCGGCAGGAGCTGAAATGACCCGTCACGTGACCTCCCCCAACTTCGCCCCCGATGGCTCCGGCTTCGGCGGCGGCGCGCCCATGCCGGGCCGCTTCGAGGGCATCCGCCGCGACTACACGCCCGCCGACGTCGCGAAGCTCGCGGGCTCCTTCCGCGTGCAGCACACGCTGGCGGACATGGGCGCGCGGCGCCTGTGGCAGCTGCTGAAGACCGAGCCCTTCGTGAACACGCTCGGCGCGCTGACCGGCATGCAGGCGGTGCAGCAGGTGAAGGCAGGGCTGAAGGCGATCTACCTCTCCGGCTGGCAGGTGGCGGCGGACGCCAACACCAGCGGGCAGATGTATCCCGACCAGTCGCTCTATCCCGTGGACAGCGTGCCGAACGTCGTCCGCCGCATCAATGCCGCGCTGCGCCGCTGCGACCAGATCGCCGTGCAGGAAGGCAAGGGCGACACGACGCACTGGATGGCGCCGATCATCGCCGATGCCGAGGCCGGCTTCGGCGGCGCGCTGAACGCCTACGAGCTGATGCGCGCGATGATCGATGCCGGCGCCGCCGGCGTGCACTTCGAGGACCAGCTGAGCTCCGAGAAGAAGTGCGGCCATCTGGGCGGCAAGGTGCTGGTGCCGATCCAGCAGCACATCCGCACGCTGAACGCCGCGCGCCTGGCCGCCGACGTGGAGGGCGTGCCCACCGTCCTGCTCTGCCGCACCGACGCCGAATCAGCGCAGCTGCTGACCAGCGACGTGGACGAGCGCGACCGCCCCTTCATCACCGGGGAGCGCACGCCGGAAGGCTTCTTCCGCATCAGGCCGGGCGCCGGCAAGGCCTATGCCATCGCGCGCAGCCTCGCCTATGCGCCCTATGCCGACCTGCTGTGGTGGGAAACCAGCGACCCGGACCTGCAGGATGCCCGCGACTTCGCCGAGGCGATCCACCGGCAGTTCCCGGGCAAGATGCTGGCCTACAACTGCAGCCCGTCCTTCAACTGGCAGCGCAAGATGGGCGTCGACGCGGCGGCGAGGTTCCAGCGCGAGATCGGCGCGATGGGCTACAAGTTCCAGTTCGTCACGCTGGCCGGCTTCCACAGCCTGAACCTCAGCATGTTCAAGCTGGCGCGCGGCTACGCCGAGCGCGGCATGGGCGCCTACAGCGAGCTGCAGCAGGCCGAGTTCGCCGCCGAGGCCGAGGGCTTCACCGCCGTGCGCCACCAGCGCGAGGTCGGCGTCGGCTACTTCGACGCGGTCGCCACTGCGGCCAGCGGCGGCACGGCCAGCACCACGGCGCTGGCCACCTCCACCGAGGCGGCGCAGTTCCACAACGGCGAAGCCGCGCACGCCCACTGACCACCCCCTTGGAAACGTCCAGGAACGGAACGGAGATGACCATGAACGACGACATGCACGACGACGGCCTGGTGCATTCGCATGGCTGGGCGACGGAGCCGCCGCCCTCCATCGGGCAGCTTCTGCGCCCCGCCAACGACGACCGCCGCAGCGCGGCGCCTGCCAACGACGTCGCCGCGGCGATGGCGATGAAGCAGGACGACATGCACGACGACGGCCTCGTCCACGGCCACGACTGGGCCAGCCTGCACAGCTCCCGCCGCTTCCACGGCTGAGCCCATGACTCGGAGCGCCGGATCGGGCGGTGCGCGGCGACGGCGCCGGGGGAAGCCCCGGCGCCGTTTCGCGCTGCAGCCGGCCGCGCCGCAGCGCGGCGTGATCGCCCTCGCCGCCGTCGTGCCGCTGCTGATGCGGAAGCTGCTGCGCCCGCGCTGAGGCGCGCGAGACCCGTGTTGCCGAAGCCAGCGATTCACGTCCTGGCGTGCCCGCCTGCGGCGCGCACACTCAGGACGATCGCGGGCTACGCCGCCAGCGCCTGCGCGAAGACCGCCGGGTCCACGTTGCCGCCGCTGATCACGACGCCGACCGTCTTCCCCTTCGCGTCCAGCTTGCCGGCCAGCAGCGCGGCCAGCGCCACGGCGCCGCCGGGCTCAGCGACGACCTTGAGATGCTCGAAGGCGAAGCGCATGGCGCGGAACACCTCGGCCCGCGTCACCACCAGGCCGCCGGCGAGGCGCGGCTGGTTCACCGCGAAGGTGATCGCGCCCGGCCGCATGGACAGCAGCGCGTCGCAGATGGTCTCGCCCTGGCCGTCATTGGCGATGCGCGCGCCGGCTTCCAGGCTGCGCTTCGTGTCGTCCCAGCCTTCCGGCTCCACCGCCCAGACCTGCGTGGCCGGCGAGGCCGTCTCGGCGGCCAGCGCGCAGCCGGCGATCAGCCCGCCGCCGCCGGTGCAGACTGCCAGCGCGTCGAGCGACAGGCCGGCCGCCGCCGCATCCTCGAACAGCTCGAGCGCCAGCGTGCCCTGGCCTGCGATCACGTCGGGATGGTCGAAGGGCGGCAGCACCACGCCGCCGCGCTGCGCGGCCAGCGTCTCCGCCAGTGTCTCCCGGTCCGTGGTCTTGCGGTCGAAGAAGGTGATCTCCGCGCCCCAGCGCTTCGTGCTCTCCACCTTGATGGCCGGCGCATCGGCCGGCATGGCGATCAGCGCGGGCATGCCCAGCATCGCGGCGGCGCAGGCCGTCGCCTGGCCGTGGTTGCCGGAGGAATGCGTCACCACCCCCGCCGCGCGCTGCGCGGGGTCCAGCTTCAGCGCGGCGTTGGTCGCGCCCCGCAGCTTGAAGCTTCCGGTGCGCTGCAAGGGCTCCGG
Organism: Falsiroseomonas oryzae; assembly: GCF_027856955.1. Lineage (GTDB taxonomy): Bacteria > Pseudomonadota > Alphaproteobacteria > Acetobacterales > Acetobacteraceae > Falsiroseomonas > Falsiroseomonas oryzae. Next base: position 5,254 of record NZ_JAPSMD010000297.1, read on the forward strand.
CTTCACGAGGATGGTGCCGCCGGTCAGCTCGTCCAGCAGGCGGTGGCGCAGCATCGGCGTGCGCACGATGTGCGGCGCGATGCGCGCCGCGGCGGCGCGGACGTCGTCGGGGGTGGGCAGCGTCCCGCTCATGCACGGCCTCCTCGGAAACGGCTGGGATCCACCAGCGGCACGATGGGTGCGAGCGCGCCGGGATCGGTGCCGCGCACCAGCGCGGCCAGCAGCGCACCGGCGGCGGGCGCCGTCTGGATGCCGTAGCCGCCCTGTCCGAGCATCCAGAAGAAGCCGGGCGCGGTCGCATCCGCGCCGATCGCCAGGCTGCGGTCCGGCGTGAAGCTGCGCAGCCCGGCCCAGCGGTGCTCCACGCGCTGCACGGGGATGTCGAGCGCCTGCTGCATGCGGTCCACCGCGATGGCGACGTCCAGCTCGTCCGGCTGCACGTCGTGGGGCGGCATGTCGGTCTCGTCCGCCGGGGAGAGCATCAGCTTGCGCCGCGCCTCCGGCCGCAGGTACCAGCTGTGCGCGGCGTCGCCCAGAAGGGGCCAGCCGGCGCAGTCATGCGGGCCGGGATCGATGATCAGCGCGGTGCGGCGCTTCGGCTGCAGCCCGATCGGATCGAGCCCCGCCTGGCGCGCCACTTCGTCGCCCCAGGCACCCGCGGCATCCACGATCACGGGGGCGGAGAAGATGACGCCTGCGGAGGTTTCCGTTTGCCAGGCGCCACCGCGACGCTCGATGCGGCCCGCGCGGTGGCGCAGTGCCAGCGCGCCACCATCGGCCCGAAGCGCCTTCAGGAAGCCCTGGTGCAGCGCGGCCACGTCGATGTCGAAGGCATCGCGCTCGATGGCCGCAGCGACGGCGTAGCCGGGCCGCAGCGGCGGGCCCATCGCGGCGACCTCCGCGACGGAGATCGGCTCCAGCCCTTCGCCGGCGTCCAGCATCGCCGCCAGCGCGTCGCGCTGCTCCGCCGGGGCCAGCGTCACGATCGGCCGCGGCGAGACCAGCGGCGTGGTCGCGAAGCCCGGCGGCGGATGCTCGAAGAAGGCGCGCGACGCAGCCGACAGGCGCCGCACGTCGGGCGGGCCGTAGTTCTGGATCCAGATCGCGGCGGACCGGCCGGTGCTGTGGTAGCCGGCCGTCTCCTCCGCCTCCAGCAGGGCGACGCGATGCGTGGTGGCCAGGTGCGCGGCCGCGGTCGCGCCGGCCATGCCGGCGCCGATCACGATCACGTCGAAATCCTGCGTCTCCATGCCGTCCATCGTCCTGCCCGCGGGGGCGAATGGTCAACCGGGGCCGGCGCGTGGCGCCGCCGTGGGCGCCGGGCGACACGGGGCCGCCCGCTCACCAGACCAGGTCGCCGCGCAGGAACGCCGCCGCCTCGGGCGTCGGCGGATCCGCGAAGAAGGCGGCTGCGGGCGCGCGCGCGTTGAGCGTGCCGTGCAGCAGCAGCAGCACCTCGCCGGCCAGGCGCCGCGCCTGGCCCAGATCGTGCGTCGTCATCACGACCTTCGTGCCGCCGGCGGCGATCGCGGCGA
>NZ_JAPSMD010000298.1 GCF_027856955.1 Falsiroseomonas oryzae
CGTGCCCGGCAGCGGGATGGCCGGCCCGCCCGGGCCCGGCGGCTGCCGCAGCTCGGGCAGGGACGGCGGCGGCTGCACGGGCGCGATCGCCTGCGCCGCGGCACCGGCCTGCAGCGCACGGAACTGCAATGCAACCCGGGTCACCACCTCGTCCGCCAGAAGCTCGGCCATCCGGAAATCCGCCGCATCCCGGCTCGCTTCCGAGGCGAAGTACTGGTTCTGCAGCACGTTCGAGGCATCAATCACGCGCTCGAAGCCGCTTGCCACGGTCTCCTGCGCGCCCACCCGCGCCAGACGCCAGTTCGCTGTCGCAATGAAACGCAGCCGCGTCGCGGACCCGTCGCTCTGGATGCCCAGCCCCTCGCCGGTCAGGCTCGGGGCGACGGTGAGTTCCCACCGCGCGGACTCGGCCACGCCGGCCCCGCTGCCGAGCCGCTGCTGCAGGCCGCGCCGCACCAGCTGCCCGAAGCGCTGCGGGATCACCGGCACGCGGGTGGCCGCGAGCTCCGAGGCCACCGTCGGATCGCCGCCGGCAGCGCCGCTCCCGCCATAGAGTGGCCGGAAGCCGCAGCCCCCGGCCCCGAACGCCAGCAGGCCCGCCAGCCCGCGCAGCGCACCGCGCCTCCCTGGCAGGACGACGCTGCCCCGGCCCGCCCCCGTCATCGCCTCAGACCACCAGGTTGACCACGCGCCCCGGGACATGGATCCGCTTCTTCACCGGCTTGCCACCCAGCGCACGCTGCACGTTCTCCTCGGCCTCCGCCAGGGCGAATATCTCCGCCTCCGGCGCCCCGACAGGCACCTCGATCGTCGCGCGCAGCTTGCCGAGAACCTGGATGGCGAGCGTCACCGTCTCGGCCTTCAGCAGCTCCGGATCCGCCTCGGGCCAGGGCAGCTCAGCCACCAGCGTGCCGCTGCCCGGGCGCAGCGCTGCGAAGACCTCCTCGGCCAGATGCGGCATCATCGGCGCCGAGAGCCGCGCCAGCGTCTCCAGCGCCTCGCGCCGCGCCGCGCCCATGCCCTCGGCGGCGGCCTGGCCTTCGGCTTCGCCGATGGCATTGGCGAATTCGTGGATGCGGGCGACGGCGACGTTGAAGGCGAAGTTCTCCAGCGCCTCCGTCACGGCGGCGATGGTGCGGTGCGTCGCCTGGCGCAGCTTCCGCGCGGGGCCCGCACCCGCCGCATGCGCCGCGCCCACCGGCGCCAGGGCATCCGCGGAATTCGCGGCCAGGCGCCAGATGCGCTGCGTGAAGCGGAAGGCGCCGGCCACCCCGGCCTCGGTCCACTCCATGTCCCGTTCCGGCGGGTTGTCCGACAGGATGAACCACCGCGCGGTATCGGCGCCGTACTTGCCGATGATGGCACCCGGATCGACCGTGTTGCGCTTGGACTTCGACATCGCCTCGACGCGGCCGATCGTCGCCGGCTCGTTCGAGCCCTTCACCACCGCGCTGCGCGTGCCGTCGGCCGCCACGCTGATCTCCACCTCCTCCGGGTAGAGCCAGCGCCCATCGGCGCCCTTGTAGCTCTCGTGCTGCACCATCCCCTGGGTGAACAGCCCGGCGAAGGGCTCCTCCACCGCCAGGTGCCCGGTCGCTTTCATCGCGCGCGTGAAGAAGCGGCTGTAGAGCAGGTGCAGGATCGCGTGCTCGATGCCGCCGATATACTGGTCCACCGGCAGCCAGGCATCCACCGCTGCCCGCGTCACCGGCTCCGCCGCGCCGGGCGAGCAGAAGCGCGCGAAATACCAGCTGCTGTCCACGAAGGTGTCGCAGGTATCGGTCTCGCGCCGCGCCGGGGCACCGCATTGCGGGCAGGCCACGTGCTTCCAGGTGGGGTGATGGTCCAGCGGGTTGCCGGGCTTCGAGAAGTCCACGTCCTCCGGCAGCACCACCGGAAGCTGCGCTTCCGGCACCGGCACCGCGCCGCAGGACTCGCAGTGGATCACCGGGATCGGGCAGCCCCAGTAGCGCTGGCGGCTGATGCCCCAGTCGCGCAGGCGCCAGTTCACCACACCAGTGCCCTGACCGGTCTTCTCCAGCTCCTCGATCACGCGCCGCTTCGCGGCCGGCACCGCCAGCCCGTCCAGGAAGCCCGAGTTGAAGATCGTGCCGTCGTCCGTATAGGCCTCGCCCCCCAGCCGGAAGGTCGTGGCGTCAGCGCCGGGCGGCAGCACCACCGGCAGGATGGGCAGGGCGTATTTCGTGGCGAACTCGAAGTCGCGCTCGTCATGCCCGGGGCAGCCGAAGATCGCGCCGGTGCCGTATTCCATCAGCACGAAATTCGCGATCCAGACCGGGAAGGAGACGCCGGGCACGAAGGGATGCGCCACGCGGAAGCCGGTGTCGAAGCCCCGCTTCTCCGCCTGCTCGATCGCCGCCTCGCTGGTCCCCATGCGCCGGCACTCGGCGATGAACTCCGCCGCCCGCGGATCGCGCGCCGCGGCGGCCGCGGCCAGCGGGTGCTCGGCGGCCACGGCCAGGAAGCTCATGCCGAACAGCGTGTCGGGACGGGTGGTGAAGACCTCCACCTCCTCCGCACCGGCGGCGGCGGCGTCCGTCAGCCGGAAGCGCACCCGCGCCCCTTCGCTGCGGCCGATCCAGTTGGACTGCATCAGCTTCACCCGTTCCGGCCAGCGGTCGAGCGTGTTCAGCGCCTCCAGCAGGTCGGGCGCGTATTTCGTGATGCTGAGGAACCACTGGCTCAGCTTCTTCTTCTCGACCAGCGCGCCGGATCGCCAGCCGCGCCCGTCGATCACCTGCTCGTTCGCCAGCACGGTGCCGTCCACCGGGTCCCAGTTGACCCAGCTCTCCTTCCGCTCGACCAGGCCGGCCTTCCAGAAATCGAGGAACAGCTTCTGCTGCTTCCCGTAATAGGCAGCGTCGCAGGTGGCGAATTCCCGCGCCCATTCCAGGCTGAGCCCCATGCGCTGCAGCTCCGCGCGCATGTTGGCGATGTTGTCGTAGGTCCACTTCCCCGGATGGATGCCGCGTTCCCGCGCCGCGTTCTCCGCCGGCAGGCCGAAGGCGTCCCAGCCCATCGGGTGCATCACCAGATGCCCCCGCGCCCGCTTGTAGCGCGCCACCACGTCGCCCAGCGTGTAGTTGCGCACATGCCCCATGTGGATCTTCCCCGACGGGTAGGGGAACATCTCCAGCACGTAGTACTTCTTTGCCTCGGGCGGCGGCACGTCCGGCACGGCGAAGCAGGCGCGACGGTCCCACTCCGTCTGCCAGCGCGGCTCGGCGGCCGCGAAGTCGTAGCGCGGCGGCTCTTTCGGGGTCGGCTTCGTGGAATCGTTCATGGCTTCGCGGCGATGGGGCGTTTTCGCCGCAAGGGATAGAGCGCGGTGGCCGCGCTGGAAAGCACTTGGCCGCACTTTGCCGTGGCCAGCCGCCCGCGGCTCGACCAGTATCTGGTGCCGATCGGCAACGACCCGCCGGGCCGCAGCGCCGGCCAGGCCCGGAGGAGCACACGGATGCCGAACGTCGCCTACAACCAGAGCGACGACCCGCGCTGGCGCAGCTTCGCGTCCACGCGCAGCGGCGTGTGCATGGCGCTGTCGGCGCATTTCGTCATCAAGGCGCTGAGAGGAGAGGATTTCTGGGCCTGGCTATCGCCCCCGTCCGGCCGGGACGGCGGCGCGCTCCGGGTCCTCGCCGGCGCGACACGGCAGTCCTGCGTGCAGGACGTGCGCTTCCTCTACGACCACCACACCAAGCTCAAGACGCTGCACGGCGATGGCTACCAGGCCGTGGAGAACAACTTCCTCAAGGACTACATCGCAACCCTCGGCGGCCGCATCTCCGGCCAGCTGGTCCAGGCCCGGCCGGACCACGCCCTGCCGCTACGTGTCCTGCCGCAGGAGATCGGGCGGATGCTCGCGGGCGGCAACGCGGTCTATGCCAGCTGGGCCAGCCTGAAGCTCAACGGCGCACACGCCATCTCGGCCGTCCCCGGCCCGGGGGGCAGGTTCCGCTTCTTCGAACCGGTGCTGGGCGAGCGTGAGCACGCGAGCGTCGGCGCGCTGGCGTCGGACATCCTGACGGCGACCATGCAGACCCACGGGATCGTCGAGATCGACCGCTACCTGCTGATGTCGTTCAGCATGTGAGGCGCGGCCCCGCCGGCCTGGCGCCGGCCGGGCCGCTCAGCGCGAGGCCGAGGTGGACTGCGACCGCAGTTCCCGCGCGCGGGCCAGGACCCGGTCCTCGAGCTCCGACGCGGTGCTGGCGGAGACCGGCACGTCGGACCAGCCATTGCCGCGCGCTTCCTGCCGGAACACCACCACCCGAACGCCGTCCGACCGCAGCTGTCGGCCCAGGATATAGGCGGTCACCCGGAACCGCTCGCTGCCGGCGCCGGGGGGCGAATACCAGTCGGTGATGATCACGCCGCCGAAGGGATCGGCCGAGGCGAGCGGCATGAAGGACAGGGTGTCGAGCGTGGCGCGCCAGAGGAAGGCGTTCACCCCGAGCCCGGTCCCGCTTTGGTCGCCGCCCCCGCCGCGCTGGCTGCTGCGATCGGTGCCGAGGAGGATCAGGCCGTCCTGCCCGGTCACCCGGCCGCGTACCTGCGCGGCGCGCCGGTCGTCGGAATACTCGTCCAGGCCGGGAACGCGCATGTTGTCCTGGAGAGACGAGCACCCGGCCAGCACGAGGGCCACCAGACCGAGCGAGAGGCGTGTCGTAAGCCGCGGCATCGTTCCCATCCCGACCCGGCCCGTCCGCCGGAAGGCCGGGCCCCGGGGGCCACGCCTCCGGCAGTCCGGGCGGTTCACCAGCGCCCCGCCGTCCGCGCCGCGAGATGCGGCACCCATCCGGCAGGACAGGGGCCAATGCGGCCCCAGGGCGGCTTCTTAGCCGCAGACGCCACGGCGGAAAAGCAGCCGCAAAAAGAAGAAGGGCGGCGGGTTGCCCCGCCGCCCCCGTTCAGGCCTCGCGGCCTTCCGATCCCGGACGGGATCAGAAGGTGATGCGGGTGCCGATCACGACCACGTCGATGTCGCGGTTGCGCGTCAGCGATCCGCTGCCGGGCGCCGCCAGCGTGATCGGCGCCGCGCTGGCCGACGTCGTGTTGGTCGCGATGTTGCGATCCTCGACGTTGGTGTAGTTCACGTAGGCCTCGAGGCCCGGCGCGATCAGGTAGGACACGCCGATCGCGAAGACCTTCTGCGTCCGGTCAGCCAGGCCGACCTGGTTGTTGTTCGCCGCAGCGGCCGCGGCCGTGCCGAAGGTCGCCGCGCTCGCGCCGCTGAAGGTGCCGTTGCCGTTGTTGACGACGCCCGAGCCGTTGTCGCGGGTCGCCTCGCCGTAATGCGCACCGAACTGCCAGGCGCCCATGGTGTAGGTGGCACCGACGCCCCAGGTCGAGGAGCCGCTCAGGCCCTGGCGCAGCGGCGACATGGTGACGGAACCGTAATCGCCCCAGCGATACGCCGCGCCGAGCGCGAAGCCGAAGCCGCTGATCTGGGCGCCGACCTGCCACTCCCGGATATCCTGCAGACCGACGACGCCGGGGGCGTTGGAGATCGCCTGCGCGTCCGCCTGCTGGTAGCCGAGGCTGGCCTGGATGCCGATGTTGTTGAAGCTGCCGCGGTAGCGCGCGGCCAGGCTCAGCTCGTTGCGGATCGAGTCGTTCGGATCGCGCTGCAGGACCTGGCTGGCGGGCGGCGGCGTCACCGCGCCGCCCGGGTTGGCGGCGGTGTTGATGAACGGCGTCGTCACCGAGAAGAACTGCTCGCCCTCGCGGCGGTTCGGGGCGAAGCTCGCGCCGAAGTCGAAGCCGAAGAACTGCGGCGAGACGTAGATGATCTTCGTCGCGTCGCTGCCGTCGTTGATGTCAGTCACCAGGTAGCGGTTGCCGTCGGCGGCGACCGAGACGAACTCGTCCCATTCGGACGACGGGCCAAGGCGCAGCACGGCGCCCGGCAGCGAGACCTTCATCAGGTCCGCCGCGCTGTCCTGGTCACCGAACATCACCGTGCCGAGCGTCGGGCTGCTGACCCAGCCCCACATCTCGTCGGTGTCCATGCCCGTGCCGGAGCCCGAGCCGATCACGTTGTCGAACTCGAGCTCGAACTGCGCGCCGTAGCTCAGGCCGTTCGCGGTCTTGCCGGCGGCCGTGATGTAGATCTCAGCGTCCGTCCGGAAATCCCACTGCGAGCGGCTGCGCACGTTGGTGCCACCGGCATTGACCGCCAGCTTGTCGTTGCTGTCGTCGATCCAGCCGGCGTTGAACTCGAAGAAGCCGCCGAGGCGGACCTGGAAGGTGCCGGCCGCCGGCACGCCGCCGCCGCCATGCACCGAGAACGGCATCACCGGCGGGGCGCCGCGCGCCTCACCGGCCGCCACGCCGGCCAGGGCCGGGGCGGTGGGCTGCGGGGACTGGGTGACGACCTGCGCGACGGCCATATTCATGCCCATCAGCGCAGCGCCGGCCACCGCCGTGGTGCCCAACAAAATCTTGCGCATTCCGTAAACCTCCTCCTGCGCCGGTCAACCCGGCATCCGACGGCCCGCCTGCCCCCCTCGACAGGTGCCGCGCCGGAGAATCCCCCCCAGACGCAGTCAGGCCTGCCGCACTATTGTCCGGCCGGTGACGAGACGTCCATCACGGGCGTCCCCGCAACGCGACATCCGCGAGACACTGTGGCGGCTGCGCCACAACATCGCTGGCGCGGCCAGATCAGCGTCCGAAGGCCCCGATGGCCGCGAAGCCGGCCGCGCGCCCCGCACCGGACCGCGGCACGCGCCCGGCCGTGGCGGCGGCCAGCCCGCCC
>NZ_JAPSMD010000299.1 GCF_027856955.1 Falsiroseomonas oryzae
CGGCACCGTCGCGCTGTTGCGCGCCGATGCGGAACAGGGCGCGCTGCTCCTGGCGCGCGCCCGCCCAGGCACGAGGCTGCTCGACCTGGCGCGTGTGGACGATGACGCCGCCACCCGCATCGCCGCGCGCCTGATCGCCGCGCTGCCTAGCCCGCCGCCCAGGGGCGCGCTCTTCGCCGAGGCGGCCGGCTGGGGCCGCGCCCTGGCCATGGCGGCCGGGCATCTCGAGGCCGGATTGATTGACCGAACGGCCGGTGAATTGCGCGACCTGGTCGCCTCCGCGCTGCCGCCGCTGCTGCTGCATGGCGACCTGCACCACGCCAACATCCTGCGCGACGGGGATGGCTGGGTGGCAGTGGACCCGAAGGGCCTGCTCGGCGAGCCCGCCGCGGAGGCCGCCTGCCTGCTACGCAACCCGGCCGACGCCGCCCTTCTTGCCCGCGCGCCGCGCCGGGCGGCCATCATCGCCGAGGAAACCGGCCTCGACCGCGCGCGCGTGTTGGCCTGGGGGCGGGTGGGGTCGGTGATCGCCGCCTGCTGGGCGGTCGAGGACGGCGCCGACCCGGCGCCCTGGCTGGCCGCCGAGGCCGCGCTGCGCGACGCCTGACCGGACGGCCGCGCCTCAGCGCCCCTCCAGGAACTCCGCCACCCGCGCGATCTGCCCGGTATCCATCAACGCCGGCGCGTGCCCGATGCCCGGCAGCGTGACCAGTTGGACCCCGGGCCGCATCGCCATCTCGGCCGCCGTCTCGGCATCCAGCACGTCACTCTCGGCGCCGCGGAGCAGCAGGATCGGCAGCGCCACGCGCGACCAGACGAGGGAGAGGTCCACGGGCCCGGTCGCCGACTCCTCGAAGGGCACGGCGATGCCGGGGTCGTAATGCATGCCGAACCGGCCATCCGGCAGGGGCCGCGCACTGCTCTCGGCCAGGTGGCGCCACTGCGCATCGGTCAGCGGGCCGAAAGGGGCATGCACCAGGCGCAGATGCGCCTCCAGCGCCTCGATGTCCTCGAAGGCCAGCGGCAGCTTCACGTAGGCGGCGATGCGCTCCGCCGCGGTCGAGGGCACGCGGCTGCCGATGTCGTTCAGCACCAGCCGGCGCAGCGGGTGCCCGGCGGCGGCGGCGACCATCATGCCGCAGATGCCGCCCAGCGAGGTGCCCACCCAGTCCACCGGCTCCTCCAGCCGCGCCAGCAGATGCCCCAGCGCCACCACATAGGAGACGGGCGTGTACAGCTGCGGGTCGTGCAGCCGGTCCGACGCACCGCGGCCCGGCAGGTCCGGGCACAGCACCCGGCGCCCGCGCGCCGCCAGCGCCTTGGCCAGCACGTCGAAATCCCGGCCCGTCCGGGTCAGGCCGTGCACGCAGACCACCGGCGGCCCGTCCTCCGGGCCCCACTCGGTCCAGGCCAAACCGTGGAAACAGCCGGCAAGCAGGTAGCGCAGGCGATGCTGGCGGGCGGTCATCGAACTTCCCTCGATCGGCGGGCCAACTGCCCGGTGGCAACGCGGTGCGACTGCCGTGCAGGCGGCACGACGCCGATCACCCCTGGCGGAACAGGATCAAATTCCTGTATCCTGCCGGAGATGCGGCGCCCCGCTGCCCTTTCCGCGCTTCCCCCCGGCCCCCGCCCTGTCACCCGGAAGGGGATTTTGTCCGAAACCGGCGCAACCCGGCATCGCCAAAGCGGCAAAGTCGCAAGGCCGGGCTCAGACCACGCCCTTGGTCTTGAGCGCGGCGACTTCGTCGGCCGTCATGCCCAGCAGGCCGGACAGCACCTCCTCCGAATGCTCGCCCAGCAGCGGGGGCGGGACACGGTAGTCGGGCGGGGTCGCGGAGAGGCGCACGGGGTTGGCGATCACCTTCACCGTCTCGCCGGAGGCATGCGGCAGCGGCACCACGCAGCCGCGCGCCTGGACATGCGGGTCGGCGAAGACCTCGGAGAGCTTGTTGATCGGCCCGCAACCGATCTTGAGCGCCTCCAGCGCCTCCACCCACTCGGCCGTGGTCTTCTGCTGCATCAGCGGCGTCAGCGTGTCCGTCACCAGCTGCCGGTTCGCCACGCGCGCGGCATTCGTGGCGAAGCGCTCGTCGGCCAGCAGCGCCTCCTGACCGAAGGCCTTGCAGAAGCGCTCGAAGGTCGGGTCGTTGCCCACGGAGAGCACGATGTGCCCGTCCTTCGTCGGGAAGACCTGGTAGGGCACGATGTTCGGGTGCTGGTTGCCCAGCCGCTCCGGGTTCTCGCCAGTGGCCAGGTAGTTCATCCCCTGGTTCGCCAGCCAGGCGACGTGGGTGTCCAGCATGCCGATATCGATCTGCTGGCCGTTGCCGGTGCGTTCGCGGTGGCGCAGCGCCGCCAGGATGCCGATGCAGCCATAGAGCCCGGCGAAGAGGTCGGCGACCGGCACACCCACCTTCTGCGGCAGCCCGTCGGGCTCCCCGGTCAGGCTCATCACGCCGCCCATGCCCTGGATCAGCGAATCGTAGCCCGGCCGCGGCGCATAGGGCCCAGTCTGACCGAAGCCGGTGATCGAGCAGTAGATGAGCCCGGGATACTTCGCCCGCAGCTGATCGTAGCCCAGCCCATACTTGGCCAGCGCGCCAACCTTGAAGTTCTCCACCAGGATGTCGCAGGTCTCGAGCAGGCGGTGGATGATCGCCTGGCCTTCCTCCGCCGCGATATCCAGCGTCAGCGACTTCTTGTTCCGGTTGACGCCCAGGAAATAGGCGCTCTCCTGCGTGTTCGGCCAGAAGGGCGGCGCGAAGCCGCGGGTGTCGTCGCCAGCCCCGGGCCGCTCGATCTTGATGACCTCGGCGCCCAGGTCCCCCAGCATCTGCGTGCAGGTCGGGCCGGCCAGCACCCGGGTCAGATCCAGGACCCTGAGGCCCCTGAGGGGGCCGCTCGGCGCCTTCTCCACCATGTCGTCTCCAGTCCTCTCCGCCCCGTGCCTGCCGCGCCATTGCCGCGCGCGGCTGGCCGCCGCATGTTCGCCCCGCTTATTAGGTCCCGATCCCGCGGGAGGAAACCCATGCTCGACCGTCCCCATCCTACGCCCGAGGCGCCGACGAACGATTGCTTCGCGCTGGCGCGCGCGCTGTCCGGCCATCACTTCATTGCGGGGCGCTACGTGCCCGCCCGCTCCGGCAAGACCTTCGCCGTGGTGAATCCCGCCACCGGCGAGCAGGTCGGCACCGCGGCGGAGGGCGATGCGGCGGATGTGGACGCCGCGGTGCGCAACGCGGCGGAGGCGCAGAAGGCCTGGGCGAAGGTGCCCGCCCGCAAGCGCGGCGCGCTGGTCCATGCCTGCGCCGCGGCGCTGAAGGAGCATGTCGAGGAGCTCGGCCGCCTCATCGCGCTCGAGACCGGCAAGGCCCTGCGCACCGAGTCGCGCGTGGAGGCGAATGTCGTCGCCGACGTCTTCGAGTTCTTCGGTGGCCTCGGCAGCGAGCTGAAGGGCGAATCCGTGCCCTTCGCGCCGAACGTGCTGAGCGTGACCGTGCGCGAGCCGCTCGGCGTGGTCGGCGCGATCATCCCCTGGAACGTGCCCATGCTGCTGATGGCGCTGAAGGTCGCGCCCGCGCTGGTGGCCGGCAACGCCGTGGTCGTGAAGTCGGCCGAGGAGGCCCCGCTCGCGGTGCTGCGCATCTGCGAGATCCTGAACCGCGTGCTGCCGCCCGGCGTGTTCAACATGGTCTCGGGCTTCGGGCCGGAATGCGGCGCGCCGCTGGTCAGCCACCCGCTGGTCAAGAAGGTGACCTTCACCGGCTCCGTCGAGACCGGGAAGATCGTCTACAGGACCGCGGCCGAGAAGCTGATCCCGGTGACGCTCGAGCTCGGCGGCAAGTCGCCGATGATCGTCTTCGCCGACTGCGACTTCGACAAGACGGTCTCCGGCGCGCTCACCTCCATGCGCTTCACCCGCCAGGGGCAGAGCTGCACGGCGGCGTCGCGCATCTATGTGGAGCGCCCGATCTTCGACCGCTTCGTGGCGGCGATGAAGTCGGCCGTGGACAACATGGTCATGGGCGACCCGCTGGACGAGAAGACGGACATCGGCACCATCATCAGCTGCGGCCAGTTCGACAAGGTGCGCGGCTTCATCGAGGAAGGCACGAAGACCGCGGGTGCGACGGCGCATGTCTGCAGCCGCATGCCGACCGACCCCGCGCTGAAGAAGGGCCTGTTCATCCAGCCCGTGATCTTCACCGGCCTGACGAAGGACAGCCGCCTGGTGAAGGAGGAGATCTTCGGCCCGGTCACCGTGATCCAGCCCTTCGACGACCCGGAGGCCGTGCTGGCCGAGGCGAATGACAGCGAATACGGGCTGGCGGCGTCGCTCTGGACCAACAACCTGAAGGTGGGCCTGGACCTGGCGCACCGGCTGGAGGCGGGGCTGGTGCAGATCAACCAGAACCTCGTGGTGCAGGCGAACCTTAGCTACGGCGGCGTAAAGAGCTCCGGCCTCGGCAAGGAAGCGAGCCTGGAGGCGATGCTGGAACACTTCACGCACAAGAAGACCATCATGGTGAACATGGGCTGACGCCCCGGCGTCGCGCGCGCGGGCGCGCGCCGGCCGCGCCCGCGCATGCTGTTCAACTCCTTCGCCTTCCTCCTCGTCTTCCTCCCCGTCGCGCTGGTCCTGCACGGCGCGGCGGCGCGCTTCGCGCCGCGCTGGCGGCTACACGTGCTGCTGGCGCTCTCGGTCGTGTTCTACGGCTGGTGGGACTGGCGGCTCGCGCCGCTGATCCTCGCCTCGACGCTGGCGAACTGGCTGGTCGCGCGGTTCTGGCTCCGCCACCGGCCCCGGTTCCTGATCACCGGCGCGGTCGCGGCCAACCTCGCGGTGCTCGGCTTCTTCAAATACTGGGACTTCTTCGCCGCCGCCGCCGAAGCCGTGCCGGGCCTGCTGGTGGTGCGGCTGGAACTCGCCCTGCCGCTCGGCATCAGCTTCTTCACCTTCCACCACATCATGTACCTGGTGGACCTGCGCGCCGGCCGCGCGCCGGCCTACGACCTGACGCGCTACGGTCTCTACATCATGTTCTTCCCGCAGGTCCTGGCGGGGCCGCTGGTGCGCTGGTCGGAGGTGATGCACCAGTTCGCGCGCGACCCCTTCCCGCCCGGCTGGCAGGAGACGGCGGGGCGCGGCGCGATCCTGCTGGTGCTGGGGCTGGCCAAGAAGGTGCTGGTGGCCGACCCGCTCGCCGGCTACGCCGACCCGGTCTTCGCCGCCGCGGCTTCCGGCGCACCGCTGACGGTACTGCAGGCGTGGCAGGGGACGCTGGCCTTCGGGCTGCAGATCTACTTCGACTTCTCCGGCTATTCCGACATGGCGCTCGGGCTCGCGATGCTGTTCGGCATCCGCCTGCCGCCGAACTTCGAGGTGCCGTACCGCGCGACCAACCTGCAGGAGTTCTGGCGCCGCTGGCACATGACGCTGTCGCGCTTCCTGCGGGACTACCTCTACATCCCGCTCGGCGGGAACCGCTTCGGCCTGCCGCGCCAGGTGGGAGCGCTGGTCGTCACCATGGGGCTGGGCGGGCTGTGGCACGGGGCCGGCGTCACCTTCATCCTCTGGGGATTGCTGCATGGCGTCGCGCTGGCGGTGCTGCTGCTGTGGCGCCGCGCCGGTCTGCGGCTGCCAACCGTGCTCGGCTGGGCGCTGACCATCGGCTTCGTCTTCCTGGCCTGGGTGCCGTTCCGCGCGACGGACCTCGACGCTGCGCTGCGCATGTGGGAGGCGATGGCCGGCCTTGCCCCGCTGGGCGGGGAGTTCAAGTGGCGCGCCATCGCGATCGGCGCCGCCTGCGCGCTGCTCGGCCCGACCGCGCTGTCCCTGGCGGAGCGCGCAAGGCCGACGCGTGTGGCGCTCGCGGTGGTGGCGCTGCTCTGGCTCGCCGCGCTGCTGCGGATCGGTGACGATGTCAGCTACCAGTTCATCTACTTCCAGTTCTGAGCCCCCCGCCGCGGGCCTGGGCTGGCCGCGCTTCCTGCGCCGGGCGGCGCTGCTGGCCGCGCTTCTGCCGGCGCTGTTCCTTGCGCTGCTCGTCGTGGTGGATCCCTATGACAGCGGCCGCCTGTCGCCCTTCCCCCTGGCCGGCGCGCCGACGATCGGACCGCGCCTGGCGCATGCCAGCCGCGGGCGCGACCCCGGCTTCGACGCCGCCATCATCGGCAACTCCCACATGCAGCTGATCTCCCCGGCGCGGCTCGACGCGGCGACGGGGCTACGCTTCGTCTCGCTGACGGTGCAGGGCAGCGGCGTGCGGGAACAGGCGGCGCTGCTCGGCTGGTTCCTGCGCCACCGGCCGTCGCCGCCGGCGGCCATCGTCGTCGGGGTGGACACCATGACCTGCGCCACCGGGGCGGCGCCGATGCAGAGCCACCCCTTCCCCTTCTGGCTCTACGAGGAGAGCACGCTCGGGTATCTCGGCGGCCTGTTCCGCTCCGACAGCGCGGAGCACGCCTTGCTGCGGATCCGCGCCAGGCTGAACGGCGGCCCCTTCGGCCGCGCCGACGGCTACGAGGACTACGAGCAGGGCTGGCGCGGCCGGTGGAGCGCCGGCGACGCCATTCCCGGGAGCGGGCCATTGGCGGACGGTCCCGGCCCCTTCCCCGGCGTGGCCGCGCTGAGCGCGGCACTGCGGGCGCTGCCGGACAGCACCGCCGTCGTGCTGGTCGTCCCGCCGGTCTTCGCCCCGCTGCTGCCACCGCCCGGCAGCGCCGCGGCGCGCAACGGCACCGCCTGCCTGGACGCGCTGCGCGCCGCG
>NZ_JAPSMD010000300.1 GCF_027856955.1 Falsiroseomonas oryzae
GCCGGCCGCGCCGTCCGCCGCGCTGCCCTGCCCTGGCCCCGCCACCTTCAGCCGCCGAGGCCACCCAGCAGCTGCCGCAGCGTCGCGGCCGGCGGCACGGGCCTCGCGGGTCCGGCGATGCGCACGACCTGTCCGCCCAGCGCCGCCTGCCGCATCTCGCTCGGCGTGCAGCCATAGGTGTCGCGGAACATGCGGCTGAAGCTCGATGGGCTGAACAGACCGACATCCTCGGCGATGCGGGCGACGCTGCGC
Source organism: Falsiroseomonas oryzae (assembly GCF_027856955.1). GTDB lineage: Bacteria > Pseudomonadota > Alphaproteobacteria > Acetobacterales > Acetobacteraceae > Falsiroseomonas > Falsiroseomonas oryzae. The sequence goes on from NZ_JAPSMD010000300.1 coordinate 253, forward strand.
CGCTCGGCGGGATCGCCGAGGGCGGCGCGGGCAGCGCGCAGGCGCTCCGCCTGGATGGTCGCCGCGACGCCGCCGAAGGGCTCCAGCAGGCGGTAGAGCTGCGTGCGCGAGACGCCGACCAGGCGGCAGAGCGTGTCCGGGCCGAGCGTCGCGCGGTGCATGTTCTCGCGGATGGTGCGACGGACGCGGGCCACCGTCGTCTCCCCGGAAGCGCCTGCGGCTTCGGCCTGGCGGTCGGGCGAAGGCGCGAGGGCGGCCGCCAGCATGGCGCGTGTCGCCGCCGCGACATGCACCGCCTCCGCCGCGGTCACCTGCGGCAGACGCGCCGCGAGCAGACGGAGGTAGTCGTGCAGCAGGCCCGCCATGGGCGTGTCCAGCGGCTTCAGGCGAAGCGCGTCGATCGCCGGGCCGATGTCCGGGAAGGTGTCGCGCGGGATGAAGAGATGGATCCAGGCCGACTGCGTGCGATCGACCTCGTGCGGCTGGTCGAGGGACGACAGCGACATGTGGCCGGGCGCCGCGACCACGGTCGAATCGCCGATGCGGACGACGCGATGGCCGCGCAGCGGGATGCTCAACGTCCAATGGTCCAGGCCGTCGCGGCGCAGCTGCGCGGGCGTCCGGCGATACCGGGCAGCGGGCGTCGTGGCGGTCATCAGCGCGAAGCCGCCGAAGCGCCAGGTCGCGGCTTCCGCGGCGAAGCCGGACTCCGGCGCCGTCGCGCGCAGGTCGTATTCCACCAGGTTGTCGTTGCAGCCGTGCCAGAAATCGAACTGCTCGGCAGGCCGCAGGTGACGCGTCGTCTCCCTCAGCGGCCACATCGCGACCGCCGCGCGCGGCATGCTGCGGCATGACGGCTCTGGTTCGCCCGACGGCGCGGGTGGCGGAGAATCGACCTTCATGGCTGCGGCGACTGTCCCCAGGGCGCACCGGCAGCCGATACCGACGGTTGCGCCGCCCGACACCCTAGTTGCGGGGGCGGGACGCCGCAATCGCCATGACGAAGGCGTCGCCGCGCCGTGCGTCTGGCGCGCCCGGCTATCCGGCTCCCTCAGCATCCTGGCCGGACAGCAGCCGCGCCACCCAGCGCGCGCCCTCGAACTCCTCGCACACCGCCATCACGCCGATCAGGATGGGCACGCCGATGAAGGCACCGAAGATGCCCCAGACATAGGCACCGAGGAACACGGCGACGAGCACCATGAAGGGCGAGAGGGCGAGCTGGCGCCCGGTCAGCCGCGGCTCGATGTAGCTGCCCGAGAGGAACTGGATGACCTGCAGCGCGGCGAAGACGGTCACCGCGACCTCCCAGGTGCCGAACTGCAGCACCGCGAAGGCGGTGGGGAACAGCGTCGCGATCAGCGGCCCGATGAAGGGCACGTAATTCATCACGAAGGCGATCACGCCCCATTCCTCGGCCAGCTGCAGGCCCATCGCCTTGGCGAAGGCCCAGACCGCGATGCCGGTCAGGATGCTCATGATGGTGCGCACGCCCATGTAGGTGCGCAGCTTCTGCCCGGTACGCTCCGCCGCGCGCAGCAGCCCGGCGGCGGCCGGGTTGGCGCGAAGCGCGAGCAGCTGCCGGCGCGTGACGTCCACCTCCAGCAGGCCGAGGATGACGAAGACCAAGGCGACGACGGTGAAGCTCAAGATGCCCTGCAGCTGGAACGTCACCTGCTGCGCCAGCCGCACCAGGAAGCGCGCGTCGAGGTGGCCCGCCAGCGCATCGGCGGGAATGCCCGCGCCCTCCAGCAGGGCGATCTTCTGCAGGTAGAGCGCCTGCAGGACGGCGCCGTTGGCGACGGTCCACTGCCCGACGCGGCCGAAGGCCCAGGCGATGAGCAGCGCCAGCGCGCCCGCGGCGACGAGGGCGACCAGCATGGTCGCCAGCGTGGCCAGCGCGGCACCCGTCCAGGCCTGGATGCCGCGCTGCACCGGCCGGACCAGGGCGATGACGAAGAGCGCGAAGACGATCGGGGCGAAGACCGATTGCGCCGAAGCCAGCGCCGAGGTCGCCAGGATCGCCGTGCACAGCCCGATCATCGTGCGCAGTGCGCGGTCGCTAGGCATCCCGTCGTCCTGGTCCGGCAACGGGCGCGAGGATTGTGCAGCGCGCCGCGGCGTGCAAGCTGCGCAGGCGAAGCTGTGCCGCGCCGATGGCTTTTGGGACGGGTTGCGCAGCGCCGAGACAGGCTGTCGGTCCGGAAGCGCCGCCGGGGCGGTAGCTTCTGCTATGCTAGGTCGCGGTCCGCTGCTCGGGCCGCAATGGTCGTACCGTTGGTCGGAAGGGGTGCCCATGCCGTCAGCCGCGCGCCGCGTGCCGCAGGCTCTTCTCGCGCTGGCGCTGCTGTCCGCCTGCGACAGCGGTGCCCCGCCGCCGGCGGAGGAGATCCGCCCGGTCCGGGTCACCACCGTGGCGCCGCGCACCGGCGGCGACGTCGTCTCCCTGACCGGCACGGTGGAGGCGGAGACGCTGGCCAACCTGGCCTTCCGGATCGACGGGCGGATGGTCGAACGCCTGGTCAATGTCGGCGACCGCGTGACGGCTGGACAGGTTGTGGCGCGGCTCGATCCGACGAACGAGGAGAACAACCTGCGCGCCCGCCGGGCGGAGCTGGTCGCCGCCCAGGCCCGGCTGACCGAGGCGCGCAACAACTACTGGCGCCAGCAGGAACTGCTCCGCACCGGCTTCACTACGCGGGTGCGCTACGACGAATCGGTGCGCACTCTGCGATCCGCCGAATCCGCAGTGGACGCGGCGCAGGCGCAGGTCGGCTTGGCGGAGACCCGGCTGGGCTACACGCGGCTCGAGGCCGATGCCGCCGGCACCGTGACGGCGCGCGGCGCCGAGCCGGGCGAGGTGGTGCAGCCCGGCCGGATGATCGTGCAGGTCGCGCGGGAGGACGGGCGCGACGCGGTCTTCGACGTGCCGCCCGCCCTGAAGGACACCGCGCCGGAGAACCCGCGCATAGAGGTGGCGCTGACCATGGACCCGAACGTGCGCGCCATCGGCCGCGTGCGGGAGGTCTCGCCCCGCGCCGACCCCGTGACCGGCACCTTCCGCGTCTGGGTCGGGCTCGATAACCCCCCGCCCGGCCTGCGGCTCGGCTCCACCGTCACCGGGCGGATGGAGATCGGCGCCGGCGGGTTGATCGAGATGCCGGCCTCCGCGCTCACGCGCACGCAGGAACAGCCGGCCGTCTGGGTCGTGGACCCGAACGCCCAGACCGTCGCGCTGCGCGTGGTGGAGGTTGCGCGCTTCGATCCCGCGCGCGTGCTGCTGGCCGGCGGGCTGCAGGCGGGCGAGGTCGTCGTCACCGCCGGCGTCCAGGTACTGCGGCCCGGGCAGAAGGTGAGGCTGCTGGGGCAGCAGGGCGCCGCGCGATGATCGGCCCCAACCTCTCGGAATGGGCGATCAACCGGCGTTCGCTGGTCATCTACTTCATGATCGTCTCGGTGATCGCCGGCAGCCTGGTGTTCTTGCGGCTGGGCCGCAACGAGGATCCGGCCTTCACCTTCCGCACCATGGTCGTCGCCGCCGCCTGGCCCGGGGCGACCATCGAGGAAACGCTGCTGCAGGTGACCGAGCGCCTGGAGCGCACCCTGCAGGAGACGCCCGGCCTCGACACGCTGCGCAGCTACACCATAGCCGGGCAGACCACGATCTTCGTGGACCTCAAGGGCTCGACGCCGGCCGACAGGGTGCCGGACATGTGGTACCAGGTTCGCAAGCGCGTCGGCGACATGCGCCAGACCCTGCCGCAGGGCGTGCTCGGGCCGTTCTTCAACGACGATTTCGGCGACACCTTTGGCATCATCTACGGCTTCACCGCCGACGGCTTCAACCAGCGCGAGCTGCGCGACTACGTGGAGGCCGCGCGGTCGCGCCTGCTGCGCGTGCCCGATGTCTCCAAGGTGGAGATCCTTGGCGCGCAGGACGAGCGCATCTTCATCGAGTTCTCCACCGAGCGTCTGGCCGGCCTCGGGCTGAACTACCCCGCGCTGGTCGCGGCGCTGCAGGCGCAGAACCTGGTCCGCCCCGCCGGCGTGGTGGAGACCGGGCGGGAGCGGCTGTCCGTGCGCGTCTCCGGCGCCTTCGAGACGGAGGCGGACATCCGCAACGTCAACTTCGTGGCGGATGGCCGGATGTTCCGCCTGGGCGACGTGGCGGAGGTGCGGCGCGGCTTCGCCGATCCGCCGCAGCCGATGTTCCGCGTGAACGGCCAGCCGGCGATCGGTCTTGCGGTGGCGATGCGCGAGGGCGGCGACATCCTGGCGCTGGGGCAGAATATCCGCGCCGCGATGGCAGCGTTCCGCGCGGAGCTGCCGATCGGCATCGAGCCGAAGCTGGTCGCCGACCAAGCGGTGACGGTGGAGACCGCCATCGGCGAGTTCACCGAGAGCCTGTGGCAGGCGATCGCCATCATCATCGTCTGCAGCTTCCTCAGCCTGGGCGTGCGGCCCGGTGCGGTGGTGGCGGCGGCCATCCCGCTGACGCTGGCCGTGGTCTTCCCGCTGATGATGCTGGCCGGCATCGACCTGCAGCGTATCTCGCTCGGCGCGCTGATCATCGCGCTGGCGCTGCTGGTGGACGATGCGATGACCACGGTGGACGCCATGCTGCGGCGGCTGGCCGCGGGCGACACCAAGGAACAGGCCGCGACCTTCGCCTATCGCACGCTGGCGGCGCCCATGCTGTCGGGCACGCTGGTCACCATCGCCGGCTTCGTGCCGATCGGCTTCGCGGCCAGCTCCGCCGGGGAGTACACCTTCTCGATCTTCGCCGTGGTCGGCATCGCGCTGGTGGTGTCCTGGTTCGTCGCCGTGCTCTTCGCGCCGCTGATCGGCATGGCCGTGCTGAAGCCGCCGAAGGCGGAAAATGGGCCGCCGAAGCGACCGGGCGCGCTGATGCGCGGCTATGCCGGGCTGCTGAACCTCGCGATCCGCTTCCGCTGGTCGACCATCGCGCTGACCATCGCGGCCTTCGTGCTCGCACTCTATGCCATCCGCTTCGTGCCGCCGCAGTTCTTCCCGAGCTCCGACCGCACCGAGCTGCTGGTGGACCTGACGCTGCCACAGAACGCCTCGATCGAGGCCAGCGAGGACGCCTCCGCGCGGCTGAGCGCGGCGCTGGCGCGGGACCCCGATGTCGCGCACTGGAGCAGCTACATCGGCCGCGGCGCGATCCGCTTCTACCTGCCGCTGAACGTCCAGCTGGCCAATCCCTTCTTCTCCCAGACGGTGGTCGTCGCGAAGGACCTGGACGCGCGGCTGCGCCTGCAGCCCCGGCTGGAGGCGCTGCTCGCCGAGCAGTTCCCGGAGGCGATCGGCCGGGTCTATCCGCTGGAGCTCGGCCCGCCCGTCGGCTGGCCGCTGCAGTACCGGGTGACCGGGCCGGAGGTCGAGACGGTGCGCGACATCGCCCACCGCGTCGGCGTCGCGCTGGCCGGGCTGCCCGGCACGCGCCACGTCAACTTCGACTGGATCGAACCGGCGCGGCAACTGCGCGTGCAGGTGGACCAGGACCAGGCCAGGCTGCTGGGCGTCACCTCCGCCAGCCTGTCCACCACGCTGAACGCCGCGGTGACGGGGCAGGCGGTCACGCAGCTGCGCGACGACATCTACCTCGTCCCGGTCATCGCCCGCGCCCTGCCGGAACAGCGCCTGTCGCTGGACAACCTGCGCGCGCTGCAGGTGCCGATCCCCGGTGGGCGCACCGTGGCGCTCGGCACCTTCGCGACCTTCCACTACGAGCAGGAGTACCCGCTGATCTGGCGTCGCGACCGGGTGCCGACGCTGACGGTGCAGTCGGACGTGCTGCCCGGCGTGCTGCCGGAGCGGCTGGTGGCGCAGCTCTCGCCGGAGATCGCGCGCATCAACGCCTCGCTGCCGCCGGGCTTCGCGGTGGAACTGGGCGGGATCGCGGAGGAGAGCGCCTATTCGCGCGCCTCCGTCATGGCCGTCGTGCCGCTGATGGTCGTCCTGATGCTGACCGTGCTGATGTTCCAGCTGCAGAGCTTCCAGCGGCTCTTCATGGTCATCGCCATCATGCCGCTCGGGATCATCGGCGTGGTGGCGTCGCTGCTGGCCTTCGGCCGGCCGCTTGGCTTCGTCGCCATCCTCGGCATCCTCGCGCTGCTCGGCATGATCGCGAAGAACGCTGTCATCCTGATCGTGCAGATCGAGGAGGACCGCGCCGCGGGGCGCGGCGTGCGCGACGCGGCGGTGACGGCGGCCACGGGCCGCTTCCGACCGATGATGCTGACCGCCATGTCCACCGTGCTGGGCATGGTGCCCATCGCGCCCACCGTGTTCTGGGGCCCGATGGCCTTCGCCATCATGGGCGGGCTGCTGGTGGCGACCCTGCTGACGCTGGTCTTCCTGCCGACGCTCTACGTGACCTGGTTCGAGAGGGCGCCGCGGCGGGCCGGGCGCCCGGCGGCGGTGCCTGCCGGCGCGGGCGACGGCTAGATGACGGCGGCGCGGCCCGGGCGCGCTTC
>NZ_JAPSMD010000301.1 GCF_027856955.1 Falsiroseomonas oryzae
GCGCCCGCTGCGCCGCCCCCCGCGCCCGCGCCGGAGCCCGCGGAGCCGCCATCCGTCACCGCGCTGACCGACCACGACGTGGTGGTGGGCTATGGCCGCGTCGGCTCGCTGATCGGGCCCGGCCTGATCGCCGCCGGGCGCCCGGTGCTGGTGATCAGCGACGAGGACGAGGCCGCCGATGCGGCCCGCGCCGCCGGCGCCGAGGTGGTGGTCGGCAACGCCGCCGACCCCGAGGTGCTGGCCGCCGCCAACCTGCCCGGCGCCCGCCGCCTGTTCTGCACCCTGCCTGAGCCCTTCGAGGCCGGGCAGGTCGTGGAGCAGGCCCGCGCCGCCAATCCGCGGCTCGAGATCCTGGCGCGCGCCCATTCGGACGAGGCGGTGGCGCACCTCGTCTCGCACGGTGCCAACTCCACCGTGCTCGGCGAACGGGAGATCGCGCTGCGCATGCTCGAGCAGGCGGGCGCCGAACCCGCGGCTCAGCCCGCGGCGAGGTAGCCGAGGGCGCGGTCCACGAACTCCAGCCGATCCTGGCCCCAGAACAGCTCGTCGTCGATCGCATAGGTCGGCGCGCCGAAGACGCCGCGGGCCAGCGCGGCCTCACTGTCCTCCCGGCGCTGGCGGACCCATTCCTCGCGGTCGGCCTCGCCGATCAGCGCGGCGGGCTGCAGGCCGACATCGGTGATCAGCCGCGCCAGCACCTCGCGGTCGCCGGGGTTGTCGTCCTCCTCCCACAGCGCCTTCAGGATGCGGTGCGCCAGCGCCACGGCCTGCCGCTCGCCCGTCAACTCCCGCGTCGCGATGACGCATTGCGCGGCCAGCGCCTCGTCGAAGGGCGCGTGCGTCGGCGAGAGCTCGATCGGGATATCCAGGTGCGTCCGCCAGCGCCGCAACTCCGCCAGTCGATAGGCCTGGCGCTGCGGGCTGCGCTGCGGCACCGGCACGCCGCCGGAGGCCGGGAAGATCACGTTGCGGAAATCCACCGGGAAGATCCGCAGCGTGGCGCCATGGCGCGCCGCGATCGCCTCGATCCGCCGCGCGCCCAGATGCGTCCAGGGGCTGTTCAGCGAGACATAGTAGTCGATCACGGCGGCCATGGCGTCGATGCTCCTACTGCACGCGGATGTTGCGGGCCCTGATCATGTCCCGCCATTTCGCGTTCTCGGCGCGGAAATACTCGGGCCAGGCCTCCGGCGTGCCGACTGTCGGCACCACCGCCAGCGCGGCCAGGCGCTGGCGCGTCTCCGGCGCTTCCATCGCCGCCTTCGCCGCCTGGTTGGCGCGCTGGATGATCTCCGCCGGCAGGCCGGCCGGGCCCTGCAGCGCGATGTGCTCCTCCACCACCACGCCGGGCAGGCCCTGCTCGGCGAAGGTCGGGATCTCCGGCGCCAGCGGGCTGCGCTGCGCGCTGGCGACGCCGAGCGCCCGCAGCGCGCCGGACTGGATGTGCGGCAGGATGCCCGACGCCGCCTGGAACACCATCGGCGTCTCGTTCGCCAGCACGGCCTGCACCGCCGGGGCGCCGCCGCGGTAGCCGACATCCGTCACTTCGATCCGCGCCTCCTGCAGGAACAGCTCCGTCGCCAGGTGGGTGGAGCTGCCGGTGCCGGAGTTGGCGTAGGTCAGCCGGCTGTTCGGGCGCCGCGCGATCTCGACGTACTCCTGCACGCTGCGCGCGGGGAAGGCGGGGTTCACCACCATGATGATCGGCATCGCCGCCAGCAGCCCGATGCCCACGAAGTCGCGCTCGTTGTCGTAGGGCAGCTGGTAGAGCCAGGGCGCCATCGCATAGGTGCTGACGGTGCTCACCAGCAGCGTCGTCCCGTCCGGCCGCGCGCGCGCCACGCTGTTGAAGCCGATCGTGCCGTTGGCGCCGGTGCGGTTGTCCACGACGAAGCTGCGCCCGGTGTCCTGCGACAGCCGCTGCGCCAGGATGCGCGCCACCGCGTCGGTCGAGCCGCCCGCCGCCCACGGCACCACCAGCGTGACCGCGCGGTCCGGCCAGCTTCCCTGGCCCAGCACCGGGGCCGGCAGCAGCGGCAGCCCGGCCAGCGCGGCCAGGCGGCGACGGGTGATCATGGCGGTGTCCTCCTCGTTTCGTGACCCGGCCGGAGGCTGGCCCCGCCGCGCCCGGTGCGCAAGCGGGGCTGCCGGGCCCGGTACCGCGCTACCGGTTCTGGTCCACCCGCCGGAACCGCTGCACGCGCTGCCCGGTGTCCACCTCGCTGATGTAGAGGTTTCCGCCGCTGTCCACGGCGACGTTGTGCGGCACCATGAACTGCCCGGCATAGCGGCCCATGCGGCCGAAGGTGGACAGCACCTCGCCGTCGCGCCGGCGCAGCACGCGCGCCACGCTGTTGGTGTTGTCCACCGTGAACAGGAAGCGCTGGTTCGCGTCGCGGGACGGCACGAGGTCGGCGATCGCGCCGTTCAGCCGCGTCTCCCGCGCCACGAAGAATTCCTGCACGAAGGTCCCGTCGCGGCGGAACACCTGCACGCGGTTGTTGACGCGGTCGCAGACATAGACCAGCCCGTCGCGGGTGAGGCGCACGCAATGCACCGGGCTGCCGAAGCTGCGGCTGGGGGGCTGCGCCGGGTCGTAGGCCGGCAGCGGGTTGTCGTGCGGCCGCTCCCCATAGGCGCCCCAGTGGCGGAGGTAGGCGCCGGTATCGATGTTGTAGACCACGATGCGGCGGTTGCCGTAGCCGTCGGCCACGTAGATCTCGCGCGTGCGGACATCCACTTCCGTGTCGGCGGGCCGGTTCAGGTTCGCCGTGTCGTTGCTGCCGGTCGAGGCGCCGGCGCGGCCGATCTGCAGGCGGAACTGGCCGTCCAGCGTGAATTTCAGCAACTGGTGGTCGCGCGGCCCGTTGCCGGCCAGCCAGACATGGTCCTCGTCATCCACGTAGATGCCGTGCTCGCTCTCCGGCCATTCGTAGCCCTGGCCCGGACCGCCCCAGGACCGCAGCAGGTTGCCCGACTGGTCGAAGACCAGCACCGGCGGCGCCGCGACGCAGCAGATCGCCGGCTGCGGCGTGCGTCCTGCCATCACCTGGCGTTCCTGCAGCGAGCGCGGGCGGTGGATGACCCAGATGTGGTCGCGGCGGTCCACCGCGACGCCGGCGACCTGGCCGAAGATCCAGTTGTTCGGCAGCGCCTTCGGCCAGTGCGGATCCACCTCGAAGCCGGGCGGGATGTCCTCCGGCGCATGCGCGTCATGCGCCAGGACCGGCGCGGCCGAGAGCGCCAGGACGGCGGTCGCGGCCAGCAGGCCACGCCCCCACCGGGAGAGAGCTGTCATCATGCGTTCCTTCCCCTGCGCCGGGTCCCGGCAGCCCGCGCGGGAAAAGCCTAGCCTCGGGTTGCGCGCGGACGGAAGGGCGTCACGTGTCCAGCGTCGCCGGGTCGAACAGCTCCTCCACCGCCAGTTCCCGGCGCGCGAGGTGCTGCGCCGCCGACCAGCGGCAGATCGCCGCCAGCTCCGCCCGGTTGGCCGCCACGCCGTGCCGCCAGGGCGAGCCGCCGAAGGCCGCGCGCGCCGCGTCCCACTCCTCGGCCAGGAAGGGGAAGACCGTGGCCGGCGAGCTCTTCGCCAGGCTCGCCGCCCACTCCGCCTCCGCCACGCGCTGCGCCTCGGCGAAGGCGTCGAACAGCGCCCGCCCGACGCCCGGCGCGCGCGCCAGCACGTCACGCCGCACGCCTATCACATGCATGATCGGGAAGAAGCCGGTGCGCGCGTGGAAGGCCATCGCCGCCGCGCGCGGATCGGGGAACAGCCGCGTCACGCGGGGGTCGCCCGCGGCGAAGGCCTCCGGCGGCGTGGGGGAGAGCACGGCGTCCAGCTCGCCCGCCAACAGCGCGGCATTCAGCGTCGCGCCGTCCGGCAGCGGCCGCACATCCATCCCCGGCGGCAGTTCCAGCGCCAGCCGTTCCTTCCGGCCCGGCGCGTTGGTCCCTGCGGTGCGCCAGGCGATGCCATTGACGTCCACCCCGTGCTCGTCGGCCAGGATGCCGCGCAGCCACAGGCCCATCGTCATGCCGTATTCCGGGATGCCGACGCACCGTCCATCGAGGTCCTTCGGGCCCGCGATGCCGGCCCCGGCGCACAGGTAGATGCAGCCATGCCGGAAGGCCCGCGCCACGAAGACCGGCAGCGCGACGTACTGCGCCTCCCCGCGCGAGAGCTGGACGATGTGCGACGACAGGGACAGCTCCGTCACGTCGAATTCCGCGCGCGCGACGGCGCGCGGGAAGCTCTGCTCCGAAGGCAGCGCCAGCGCGGCGAGCCGGGCGCCCGCCACCGCCACGCGCCCGTCGAACAGCGGCCGCGTGCGGTCGTACTCGCCGCAGGCCAGCGTCAGCGTCAGCATCAATCCGCCCGGATCCCCGCGCGCTGGATCAGCACGCGGAAGCGCTCCAGCTCCGCCGCGATCAGCTGGCGGAACGCCTCGGGGCTGCGCGGCGCGGGCTCCGCGCCTTCCGTCGCCAGGCGCTGCGCCATCTCGGCATCGCCCAGCAGCCCGTTCACTGCGGCGTTGATCCGCGCGACGATCTCGGGCGGCGTGGCGGCTGGCGCCACCAGACCGTGCCACTGCACCACCTCGAAGCCCGGCAGGGCGCGGGCGGCCACCGGCACGATGCCTGGGATGATGGCGGAAGGCTCGCGCGCGCTGATGCCCAGCGCAACCAGCCGGTTGTCGCGCGCCGCGGGCAGCACGACGGGCGCGCCGGCGAAGCTGCACTTCACCCGGCCGGCCAGCAGGTCCGCCAGCATGGGGCCGTTGCCGCGATAGGGCACGTGCACCAGCTCGATCCCCGCCGCGTCGCAGAAGGCTGCCATGGTGATGTGGCTGGCCGCGCCGTTGCCGGCGGTGCCGTATTCCATCGTGCCCGGCCGCGCCTTCGCCAGGGCGATGAATTCCTCCGCGCTGCGCGCCGGCACGGAGGGATGCACCACCAGCACCGAGGGCAGGGTGGCCACCAGCGCCACCGGCGCGAAGTCGCGCAGCACGTCGTAGGGGTTGTTCGGGTAGATCCAGGGGTTCACCGCCAGCGTGCCGACATGGCCCCACATCAGCGTGTGGCCGTCGGCCGGGCCGCGCACCACGGTCATCGCGCCCACCGTGCCGCCGGCGCCGCCGCGGTTCTCGACCACAACGGGGTGGTTGCCGAGTGCCTGCTGCAGCTTCGCCGCCAGCGGCCGCGCCAGCAGGTCGTTGGATCCGCCGGGCGGGAAGGGGACGACGATGGTGATGGGCCGGCTCGGCCAACCCTGGGCGAGGGCAGGCCGGGCCAGGGGGCAGAACGGCGCGGCGGCGGCAAGCGCGCCGAGGGTGCGGCGGGTCAGCATCGGTCTCGTCTCCCGGCGGAGGGCGGGCGGACACTGGCGCAGCGGCGTGGCGCCCGCAACGGCGGGCCGGAACCCATATTCTGGTTGCGAATTGTCGCATACAGGAAATAATCTCATTTCGAGGGACGATGCTGCCAGAATCGTGCGTCGCGCACGGGCCTGAGGAATGGAGACCCCGGGGAACCACGAAAGGAAGACGAGGCCATGTGGAGGAAGCTTTCCGCCGGCACACTCGCGCTGCTGGTTTCCGCCCCGGCGTCGGGGCATGCGGCGATCGTCAGCTATTTCGGGCAGGACCTCGCCAGCACCGATCCCATCGCCACCTCGCGCCCGAATTCGGAGGCTGTGCGCGCCGCCTTCCTGACGGACATCGGCACGAGCGGCACCGAGACCTTCGAGAGCGTGGCCGTCGGCGCGACCGTACCCCTGGCGCTGTCCTTCCCGGCCGTCGGCACCGGCACGCTCACGGGCGACGGCACGGTGGAGGACACGGTCGATCCCCTGGTGGCCCGCTTCCCGATCTCCGGCACGCGCTACGTCACGACGGGCGGCTTCAGCATCGCCTTTGCCCAGCCGATCAGCGCCTTCGGCTTCTTCGCCACCGATCTCGGCGAGTTCGAGACCCTGGGCATCGAGCTTTCGCTGACCGGCCCCGGCGGGACGATCACGCGGACGATCGACGGCCTGCTCGACGGGCTCGCGAACGGCTCCGCTCTGTTCTTCGGGGTGCAGGGCACGGTCGAGACCTGGACCTCGGTGACACTGACCCTGCTGTCCGGCCGGGAGGACCTGTTCGGCCTGGACGACGTGATCATCGCCGCGGCGCGAAGCACCGATCCCGGCCCGGGCCCCGGGCCCAACCCCGTGCCGGAGCCCGGGACGCTCGGGCTGCTCGGGCTTGGCCTGGCGGGCCTCGCCGCCGCGCGACGCCCTGGACAGCGTCGGTCGGGCTGAGGCATCCTAGGAGGATGTTCCTATGCCGCCGGGCAGCGGGACGCGCTCCTTGAACCCGTGAATCCGTGCCCCCCGAGCCCACCCGCGGGGCGGGGCGGCGAATTTGTCCGAACCCCGCACAGCGCCGATCCGGACAAAGCGCCAAAGTGCCAAGGCGGCGGGCGGGGACGGGTCGCGCCCCCGCTCCGGGCGCCCGCCTATCCGGCCCGGACGCTGCCCAGGATCTCCACGGCCGCGCCGATCCCGGCTTCCCGCAGCCGCGGATGCGGCAGGGTCGCGGCCTGGTCCAGCACCTCGCGCCCCAGCGCCAGCCGCGCCTGCCAGCCGAGCTCGTGCAGGTCCGTCGGGCCGGAGGGCGGGACCGGCGGGCCCGGCGGACGCGGCGGGCGGAAGAAGCGCCGCGGC
>NZ_JAPSMD010000302.1 GCF_027856955.1 Falsiroseomonas oryzae
CACAGCCCGGCCCGGCGGCCAGCGCGCTGCTCCTCGGCGCCCGGACTGCCCGGCACGCCGCGTCGCCCGCCCGCAGCTTGGGACGCCCTGAACAGCACCGGCACCCCGCGCGCATATGCGTCGTGCCGTGCGGGGGTTACCGTTCGCACGTGCCGACCCGGGTCGGGCGCATCGCGGAGGTCGCTGCGACGTCCCGGTGCGCGTGCCCGGCGCGCCGGCTGCGCTGCGACGGGCCGCACCGCGGGCCGACGCCGCGTCACCACACACGGAGGAAGCGTGGTGCCCATCATGGAAGGCCCGCCGGACCACCCGGCGCGCTCCGTCGCCCCGTCCGGATGGTGCCGGGGCGCGGCCCATGCAGCCCGTGCCGCCCGCCGTCCAGGAGCCCCGGAGCGACCCCATGTCCAGGCTTGACGATGTCCTCGCGCACATAGACGCCAGCCTCGAGTCGGCGCTGGAGCGGCTCTTCGCCCTGCTTCGCATCCGGTCCATCTCCACCGACCCGGCCTATGCCGCGGAATGCCGGGCCTGCGCGGAATGGCACGCGAAGGACCTCGCCTCCATCGGCTTCGAGGCCGCGGTGCGCGACACGCCGGGCCATCCCATGGTGGTCGCGCATGCGCGCGAGGGCGCCGGCACCTCCGCGCTGTTTTACGGCCATTACGACGTGCAGCCGGTGGATCCGCTCGAGCTCTGGGACCACGACCCGTTCGAGCCGAAATTCGCCACGCTTCCCGATGGCACGCGCATCATCAAGGGACGCGGCGCGTCGGACGACAAGGGCCAGGTGATGGTCTTCATCGAGGCCTGCCGCGCCTGGAAGGCGGTGACGGGCTCGCTGCCGATCCCCGTCACCGTGCTGCTGGAAGGCGAGGAGGAATCCGGCGGCGTGAACCTGCCGCCCTTCCTGAAGCAGAACGCGGCGGAGCTGAAGGCCGATATCGGCCTGATCTGCGACACCAACATGTGGGACGCGAGGACGCCCGCCATCCAGACCATGCTGCGCGGCCTCTGCGGCGAGGAGGTCTTCATCCACGCCGCCAGCCGCGACCTGCATTCCGGCTTCTACGGCTCGGCCGCCGCGAACCCGAACCGGGTGCTGGCGCGCATCCTGGCCGACCTGCACGACGCCGATGGCCGCGTGACGCTGAAGGGCTTCTACGACGGCGTGCCGGAACTGCCGGAGGCACTGCGCAAGGACTGGGACAGCCTGGGCTTCAGCGCCGAGGCCTTCCTGGGCGAGGTCGGGCTGTCGGTCCCGGCCGGCGAGAAGGGGCGCTCCGCGCTGGAAATGGTCTGGTCGCGTCCCACCGCCGAGATCAACGGCATGGGCGGCGGCTACCAGGGCGAGGGCTTCAAGACGGTGATCCCCGCCATCGCCTCCGCCAAGGTCTCCTTCCGGCTCGTCTTCGACCAGGATCCGCACAAGATCCGCGCCGCCTTCCGCGAGCACGTGCTGGCGCGGCTGCCGGCGGATTGCCGCGCCGAGTTCAAGGAGCACGGCTCCGGCACCGCGATCCGCTTCCCGGTGGACGACCCGGCCTTCGCCCGGGCGCGCCAGGCGCTGGGCGAGGAATGGGGCAAGCCGGCGGTGTTCATCGGCGGCGGCGGCTCCATCCCGGTGACGTCGGAGCTGAAGAAGGCGCTGGGGATGGACGTCATCCTCGCCGGCTTCGCGCTGGAGGACGACCGCATCCACAGCCCGAACGAGAAATACAACGTGACGAGCTTCCACAGGGGCATGCGAAGCTGGGCGCGCATCCTCGACGCGCTGTCGCGGCAGGGCGCGTAGCGGGTCACGGGGGAGGGGACGATGGACACGGGCAACGCGACGCCGGCCGAGGCGCGGCCCACCACGATGCAGCGCGTGCTGGACGCGGTGGAGCGCGTGGGCAACCGCGTGCCGCATCCCGTGATGATCTTCGTCTACCTGATCATCCTGGTGGTGGTGCTCTCCGCGGTGCTGCAGCTGCTCGGCGCCAGCGTCACCTACCAGACCTACGACACGGCCACCGGCGACATCGCCACCGCCACCACCGCGGCGCGCAGCCTGCTCTCCGTGGACGGCATCCGGTTCATGTTCACCGGCGTCGTGCAGAACTTCATGAACTTCAACGCGGTGGGCGTGATCATCGTCGCCATGGTCGGCGTCGGCGTCGCCGAGGAGTCGGGGCTGGTCAAGGCGCTGATCCGCAAGCTGGTGATCGTGGCGCCCGCCAGGGCGCTGACCTACATCCTGACCTTCGTCGGCATCGTCTCCTCCATCGCGGCGGATGCCGGCTACCTCGTGCTGATCCCACTGGCAGCCGCGGCCTTCGTCAGCGTGGGGCGGCATCCGCTGGCCGGCCTCGCGGTCGGCTTCGCCTCGGTCGCCTCGGCCTTCCTGGTCAACGTGCTGATCGTGCCGACCGACGGCATCCTGACCGAGATCACGAACGACGCGATCCGGCTGGTCAACCCGAACCTGTCCATCGACCTCGCGGCGAATCTCTGGTTCTCGATCGGCTCGGTGCTGCTGCTGACGGTGCTGATCGGGCTGGTGACGGAACGCGTGATCGAGCCGCGCCTCGGCCCCTACACGGGCGACTACGTGGTGGAGGGCGAGAGCGCGCTGTCCGAGGACGAGTATCGCGGCCTGCGCCACGCGCTCTGGGCGATGCTCGGCGTCTTCGGCTTCCTCGCGCTGCTCACCCTGCCGCCGGGCGCGCCGCTGCGCCACCCCGAGACCGGGGCGATCATCGGCAACTCGCCCTTCATGACCAGCCTGATCGTGTCCATCGCGCTGGTCTTCCTGGCCTGCGGCATCGCCTATGGGCGCGGCGCGAAGACGCTGGTTGGCACCAATGCGGTGATGGCGGCAATCCAGAAGGCCATCGGCAACCTGGCCGGGCTGATCCTTCTGCTGCTGGTGATCAGCCAGTTCATCGCCTTCTTCAACTACTCGAACATGGCGACGCTGGCGGCGGTTTCGCTGGCGGACATCCTGCAGCGCGCCAATCTCGACGCGCTCTGGCTGCTGGTCGGCTTCGTGGTGGTGACCTTCGTCCTGGACCTGATCATCACCGGGGCGGTGGCGAAATGGGCGATCTTCGCGCCGATCTTCGTCCCCCTGCTGATGCAGCTCGGCGTCACGCCGGAAGCGGTCCTGGCGGCCTACCGGGTGGGCGATTCGCCCATCAACTCGATCACGCCGCTGAACGCCTACTTCGCCATGATCGTCACCTTCGCCATCAAGTATCAGAAGGATGCGGGCATCGGCACGGTGATCGCGCTGATGCTGCCCTATGTCATGGTGCTCTGCGTGGTATGGACGCTGTTCATGGCGGGCTGGCACCTCTCCGGGCTGCCCTGGGGACTGTGATGCTGGTCTTTTTCCGCCGCTCCCCCTATGCCGGCGAAATCGGGCATCGGGGGAGAGCGGATGACCTGTCGCGGCCGCGTCGGCGCCCTCATGGGGCTCCTGGTCCTGGCGCTCGGCCTGCCTGCGCAGGCACAGCAGCGCCCGGACCCGAACCCGGACGCCTCCATCGTGATCGAGCAGGTGCGTGTTGGGGTGCTGGCGGTCGGCGCTTCGGTCGGCGGCGGGCGTCTGCGCTTCCGGGGCGAGGAGCACTCCTTCGCGGTCCGCGGCCTCGAATTCGGCAGCCTCGGCGTGGCCAGCCTCTCGGCGACCGGCGAGGTGTTCAACCTGCGCCGGCTGGAGGATTTCTCCGGCCGCTACGAGGAACACGCCGCGCAGGCCCCGTCCGAGGGGGAGAGCGGGCCGACCACCTATTTCCTGCGGAACGCCGCCGGCGTGGAACTGAGGCTGCGCACGGAGCGGCTGGGTGGTCAGCTGCGCTTCGCGCCAGGCGGCGTGACGATCGAGCTGCGCTGACGCCGGGCCGCCCGCCGGCATTGGGCGGGACGCAATGATCATCGACGGCTTCCTTGTCGCCACGCTGCTGTCCAGCTGGCTCTTCGGCTACTCGGCGCTCATCAGCATCATCAACCCGCCCGCCGGCGCGCTGATCTTCCAAAGCATGACCCAGTGGCTCACCGCGCAGGACCGCGCGCGGCTGGCCCGCGCGATCGCGCTGAACAGCTTCGTGGTGCTGGTGGTCGCGCTGTTCCTCGGCTCGCACGTGCTCGGCTTCTTTGGCATCTCGCTGGAAGCGCTGCGCATCGCCGGCGGGCTTGCCGTGGCCGTCGCCGGCTGGCGCATGCTGAACGAGGAGCCGGAAGCGGCGCAGCGTCGGGACGCGCGCGCGCCCGCGGCGCTGGACACCGCGCCGATCGAGCGCATGGCCTTCTTCCCGCTGACGCTGCCGCTGACCACCGGCCCGGGCTCGATCGCCGCCTGCATCGCGCTGTCGGCGGAGCGGCGGGCCTCCGGCGTGGGCGACGTGCTGGTGAACGGCCTCTCCTCGGTCCTGATCGCCGTCTCGGTCGCCGCCTCGGTCTGGATCGCCTATGCGAATGCCGCCGCCCTGGCGCGGCGGCTGGGTCCGCAGGGCACGCTGGTCGCCTCCAAGCTCGCCGCCTTCCTGCTGCTGTGCATCGGCGCGCAGATCATGCTGACGGGCGCGACCGACGCGCTGCGCGCGGTCGGGGCGGCGCGCCCGTGATCGCAGCCCAACTCCCGGCATCTCCCGGCCACGAAGCGGTACCATGAACACCGATCTCGCCCTCGTGCTGCTGCTGCTCGCCGCCGCCATCGCCATGTTCATCGCCAATCGCCCACGGATGGATGCGGTGGGGCTGCTGATGATCGTGCTGCTGCCGCTCACCGGTGTCATCACCATGAACGAGGCGCTGGCCGGCTTCGCCGATCCCAGCATCGTCCTGATCGCCGCGCTGTTCGTCATCGGGGAAGGGCTGGTGCGCACCGGCGTCGCACGCCGGATCGGCGACTGGCTGGCGCAGGTGGCGGGCGGCAGCGAGGCGCGGATGCTGGCCATGCTGATGGTCGCCGCGGCGGGCCTGGGCTCTGTGATGAGCGGCACGGCGGTGGTGGCCATCTTCATCCCGATCGTGCTGCGGCTGTGCCAGGGCAGCGGCGCGTCGCCGCGCGCGCTGATGATGCCGCTGTCGGTCGCGGCGCTGCTCAGCGGCATGCTGACGCTGATCGCCACGGCGCCGAACCTGATGGTCAATGCCGAGCTGGAGCGGCAGGGCCTGCAGGGCTTCGGCTTCTTCGGCATCACGCCTTTCGGCCTGCCGCTGCTGGTCCTCGGCGTGCTCTACATGCTGCTGGCGCGACGCCTGCTGGTCGGCGGCGGGGCAGCGTCCGCCGCGGCGGCGGCGCCGGCCGCGCGGCGCGCCAGCCTGCAGGACTGGATCGAGCTCTACGCGCTGCCGGACCGCGAGTACCGGCTGCGCGTGGCGGAGGGGTCGCCGCTGGCGGGCCGCACGCTCGAGGAGCTCGGCCTGCGGGCCGAGGGGCTGAACATTCTCGCCATCGAGCGGGCGCGCCGCTTCGGCGTGGACCTGGTGCGTCCGTCCGGCGCGGTCGTGCTGCAGCTCGGCGACGTGCTGCTGGCCGACATGCAGGCCGCCGATGCCGACCACGCCGCCGTCTTCGCGCGGCACGGGCTGGAGGTGCTGCCGCTCGGCGACGGCAGCCGCTACTTCACCAGCCGCGCGCAGCAGGTGGGCATGGTGGAGGCACTGGTCCCGGCCGAATCGCCGCTGGTCGGGCAGACGCTGATCCAGGCGCGGCTGCGCTCGGACTACGGGATGACGGCGATCGGGCTGCGTCACGGGCGCACGCCGGCCGGGCCCGACCTGCTCTCTCAGCGGCTCCAGGTCGGCGACACGCTGCTGCTGTTCGGCTTCTGGTCCGACCTGCACAAGCTGCGGCGCGACAATGCCGACCTGGTGCTGCTCAACCTGCCCGCCGAGTTCGACGAGGT
Source organism: Falsiroseomonas oryzae (assembly GCF_027856955.1). Taxonomy (GTDB): domain Bacteria; phylum Pseudomonadota; class Alphaproteobacteria; order Acetobacterales; family Acetobacteraceae; genus Falsiroseomonas; species Falsiroseomonas oryzae. The sequence goes on from NZ_JAPSMD010000302.1 coordinate 5,895, forward strand.
CCTGCCGGCGCCCGGCCGCGCGGTGGAAGCGGTGCTGTGCCTGGCGGTCACGGTCGGCCTCATGGTCAGCGGCATCCTGCCGAACGTGCATGCCGCGCTGATCGGCTGCCTGCTGATGGGGCTGTTCCGCTGTGTGGACCTCGGCAGCGCCTACCGGGCGATCAGCTGGAAGACGCTGGTGCTGATCGTCGGCATGCTGCCCTTCTCGATCGCGCTGCAGCGGACCGGCGGCGTGGACCTGGCGGCTGATGCGCTGGTCTCCCTGGCGGGCGATTATCCGCCGCGGGTCGTGCTGGCTGTGCTGTTCGGCATCACCGCGATGCTCGGCCTGTTCATCTCCAACACGGCGACGGCGGTGCTGATGGCGCCGGTGGCCATCGTGGTGGCCGGCGACCTGGGCCTGTCGCCCTATCCCTTCGCCATGACCGTCGCGCTGGCCGCCTCGGCCGCCTTCATGACGCCGGTCTCCTCGCCGACGAACACGCTGGTCGTCGCGCCGGGCAACTACGGCTTCGGCGATTTCATCAAGGTCGGCGTGCCTTTCACGCTGGTGGTGATGGCGTTCACTGTGCTGATGGTGCCCTGGCTGCTGCCGCTGCACTGACGGCACGCGGACCCGGCGGGCCGTTCAGGCGGCCGCCTGCTGGTTCGTCAGCCGGCGGAGCAGGCCGCAGAAATCGTCTTCCGCCGTCTCGACCGTCGGCGCCGCGGCCCGCGGCGCCGGGCGCAGGCCCGCCAGCGCCGCCGCGCGCGCCTCGCGCGGGGGATAGCCGAAGGTGCGGCCGAAGGCGCGGCTGAAGGCGCTGGCG
>NZ_JAPSMD010000303.1 GCF_027856955.1 Falsiroseomonas oryzae
ATGGCGCAGGCGCCCTGGCCGCAACGCCCGGTGCGCCTGGTCGTCGCGCAGCCGCCCGGGGCGGGGCCCGATCTTCTGGCCCGTGGCCTGGCGCCGCATCTCGCGGCCGCCTTCGGGCAGCCCTTCGTGGTGGAGAACCGGCCCGGCGCGGGTGGCACCCTGGCGGCGGCCGCCGTGGCGCAGGCGCGCGACCTGCATGCGCTCGGCTTCGTGAATGGCGGGCCGACCACCACGGCGCGGGCGATGAATCCGGCCCTGCCCTACGATCCGGCGACGGATTTCACGCCGGTCACGCTGATCGGCCGCGTGCCCCTGCTGCTCACGGTGCATCCGTCGCTGCCGGCGCGCGACTGGAACGGCTTCGTCGCCCATGTGCGGGCGAATCCCGGGGCGCTCAGCTATGCCTCGATCGGACCGGGCACGATCACCCACCTGGCCATGGAGGAGTTGAAGGCGCGGCTCGGGCTCGACCTCGTGCACGTGCCCTATCGCGGCTTTCCGCAGGCGACGCTGGACCTGGTGGCCGGCCGCGTGCAGGCGATGCTGAACCAGCCCTTCGCCGCGCTGCCGTACCTGCAGGATGGGCGGCTGCGCGCCGTGGTGCAGTCCGGCGAGCGCCGGATCGGCGCGCTGCCCGAGGTGCCGACCTTCGAGGAGGCGGGCCTGCCGGAGGCCGCCTTCTTCGGCTGGATCGGCCTGGTCGCGCCCGCGGGCTTCCCGCGCGGTGCGGCGGACCGCCTGGCGGAGGTGATTCGCGCCGCGGTCGAATCCGACCCGACGGCGCGTGGCGGGCTCGATGCCGCGGACAGCGAGATCCTGGGCACCTCGCCCGCCGCCTTCGCGACCTTTCAGGCGCGCGACGCGGCGCGCTGGAACGCGGTCATCGCGCGGCTCGGGCTGCGCGCGGCGGATTGAGCGGCGCCTCCGCACTCACCCCAGCCGCGGATCCAGCCAGGGCCGGTCCATGCGCGTCCAGGCCGCATGCGGGCCGGCCGCGAGTTGCACGCCGAGGCCCGGCGCCTGCGGCAGTCTGGCGGCGCCGTCCGCGAAGCGCAGCGACTCGCCCTGCACGATGTCAAAGAACGCCTCCGTCTCCCCGAACTGCACTTCCAGCAGGAGGAAATTCGGGATGAGGGACGAGAGGTGCACGGAGTATGCGTGGCAGACCGGCCCGGTCGGGTTGTGCGGCGCGATCTCGATGCCGGCGGTCTGGGCCAGGGCGGCGATGCGCCGGATCTCCTCTAGCCCGCCGGCATGCTTGGCATCGGGCATCAGCACATCGTAGCAGCCGGCCTCCACCACCGGGCGATAGGCGGCGAGGCCCGCCAGCGATTCGGCACCCGCCAGCCGCATGCCGCGGTCGTTGGCCATGCCGCGCAGCCGCCGGATCTCCGCGCGGTTCGCCTCGGCGACCGGGCATTCGAGCCAGAACAGCCGGAACTCCGCCACGTCGCGCACCAGCCCCGCCGCGCCGCCCGGCGAAAAGCGCCAATGCGCGTCCACCATCACCTCGATGCCCGGCCCGACGGCCGCGCGTACCGCAGCGATGCGCGCCAGGCCCTCCGCATAGGCCGCGCGGTTGGCGTCGGAGAACCCGTCCTCCCAGACAAGCGGCTCGAAGGGCGCCAGCTTCACGGCGCGGAAGCCCTGCGCCACGGCGCGCTGCGCGGCGGCCGCGAAGCCCTCCGGCGAGCGCGGGTTCGCGCCGCGGTTGATGTTGGCATAGAGTGGCACCGGGTCGCGCAGCGCGCCGCCCAGGAACAGGTGCAGCGGCTGCCCCGCGCGTTGCGCCGCCAGGTCGGCCAGCGACTGGTCGAAGGCGGACAGCACGGTGGCCGCCACCAGCCCGCCCGGCGCATGCGGGATCAGCCGCGCCAGGCGGTTGCGGTGCCGCGCATCCTCCCCGGCCACATTGGCGGCCAGACGCGCGGCCTCGGCCTCCAGCAGCCCCTCCTGGTTGGACAGCGTGCATTCGCCGAGCCCGGTGCGGCCGTCCGCCGTCCGCACCTCCAGGAAGCACCAGTTGGTCTTCGGCGTGACGTTGATGCCGCGGAACTCGATGGCGGCGATGCCGGGCATGGCTACTCGATCCGGATGTTCGCGCGCTGCGCCAGGTCGCGCCACTTGGCGATGTCGGCGCGGACGCGGGCGGCCAGCATCTCCGGCGGGCTCGTCACGATCTGCCCGCCAAGCAGCTTGATGCGCTCGATCACGTCGGGCAGCCGGCCGATGCGCTGCAGCTCCGGCACCAGGCGCTGCACGATGGCGGGCGGCAGGCCGGGCGGGCCGAACAGCCCGTTCCAGGCGATGGTCTCGAAGCCCGCCAGGCCGCTCTCGTGCAGGGTCGGCACCTCGGGCAGGTCGGGCCAGCGGTCCAGGCTGGTCACCGCCAGGATGCGCAGTTCGCCGCGGCGGACGAAGGGCAGGACGTTCACCATGTTGGCGATCAGGAAGGGCGCATCGCCCGCGACGGCCGCCTGCGCCATCCCCGCAGCGCCGCGGAACGGCACATGGACCATGTCGGTGTCCGTCATCGCCTTGAACAGCTCGGCCGAGAAATGCGCCGAGGAGCCCGCGCCGGCCGTCGCGTAGTTGAAGTGCCCGCGCGGCTGCGCGCGGATCGCCGCGAGCAGCGCCGCCACGCTGTCCACCGGGAAGACCCGCGGGTTCACCACCAGCGCGTTCGGTCCGGTGACCAGCAGCGAGATCGGCACGAAGTCGCGTTCCAGGTCGTAGGGCAGGTCGCGGTAGAGCGCGGCGTTGATGCCGTTCGATCCCGCATTGCCCAGCAGCAGCGTGGAGCCGTCGCCCGGGCTGCGGAAGGCGTTCTCCACCCCAATCCGCCCGCCCGCCCCGGCGCGGTTGTCCACCGGCACCGGCTGGCCCAGCGCCTGTTCCAGATGATGGGCGAAGACGCGCGCGGTGGTGTCGTTGCCGCCACCCGGCGCATCCGGCACCACCAGCCGCACCGGCCGCGTCGGCCAGGCTTGCCCGAGTGCTGCGCCTGGGATCGCAAGCCCGGCAGCGGCGGCGACGAGGCTTCGGCGTCGCATGAGTCTGGTCCTCCCCCTGTGCGCGGTCAGCGCCGCACGCGGCCCCAGCCCGGATCCTCGACGACCATGTGCCGCAGCGCGGAGCGGTCCAGCATCGCCTCCGCCTCGCGCCGCGCCGCCTCCACGATCGCCGCGGGGTCGAGATGCGGCGCGACGCCGTCCTGCAGCAGCACGCGCCCGCCCACCACCACGTCGCGCACGTCGTGGCCATTGGCGAAATACACCACGCGCGCCACCGGCATGTTGGCCGGCACCATGTGCGGGCCGGTGAGGTCCACGGTGATCACGTCGGCCAGCTTGCCGACTTCCAGGCTGCCGAGCGTGTCGGCCAGGCCCATGCCCTGCGCCGCGTCGATCGTCACCATCTCCAGCGCCTTGCCGGGCGGGATCATCGTCTCGTCGCGGAAGGCGCGCTGGTGGTAGCGGATGCACTGGAACATGTGGCGGAACATGTCGCCCGAGCGGTCCGGCGCCGTCGCGTCCGATCCGATCATCACCGTGACGCCCGCCTCCATCAGCCGCGGCGCCGGGCAATAGCCGCGCACCGCCGCGATGGCGGAGGGGTTGTGCACCACGCTCGCGCCCTTGCGGACCAGCGTGTCGATGTCGGCATCGGTCAGGTCGGTGCAGTGGCTGTGCCAGCTGTCCGGCCCGATCAGGCCGAACATCCGGTCCGCCATCTCGATGCTGCCCTGGCGATGGCCGTCCTGGTGGAACCAGGCGCCGCGCTTGCGCCCGGCCTCGCGCACCAGGTGCCCCTGGCGCTCAATCTCCTTCACCTTCGCCGCGTCGTGCTTCGCCTCGCGATACACCGGTATCAGCGTGGCGATGCGAACATTGCCCCTGCCGTGCCACGTCTCCACGCCCGCGGTGATGGTCTCCAGCTGCTGCTCGAAGGAGACGGGGCGCTCCACGCCATCCGGGCCGACATAGGGCCGCGGGAAGGGCGGCCGCGTCGGCCCGAGCACGAGGATGGAGCGGATGCCCACCTCCTCCGTCGCCGTCGCATGCGCATCGGTGAAGGCCGGGTCGTCCACGCGCCCGATGGAATCGCCGCCGCCGAGCAGCGAGACGCCGGTGGTGACGCCGAAGCGCAGCCGCTCATAGGCCGCAAGCTGCGCCTCCGCCCGCCAGAAGCTAGGCGGCGAGGCGAGGGTGTAGATGATGCGGCAGGCTTCCGACCAGGCGGCGCTGTCGTTGTTGCCCATGGTCTTGACCAGGCCGTGCCCGGCATGGGCGTGGCCGTCGATCAGCCCCGGCAGGATCGCCTTGCCGCGGGCCTCGATCACCCGCGCGGGGCTGGGGTGCGCGGCGGCGACCTCGGCCGTCGGGCCGACGGCGGCGATGCGGCCATCCTTGATCGCGACGGCGCCGTCCTCGAGGACGCGGCGCTGCGGGTCCATGGTGATGACGGTGCCGTGGCGGATGAGGAGGTCGGTCATGGTCTGGCGATTGCTCTGCTTCTCCCTCTCCCGCAGGGCGGGAGAGGGTCGGGGTGAGGGTGGGTCAGGAGAGGCTGGGCGTGATGGGTTGCGCGCGCGGCTCCCCCCCTCACCCCGCCACCGGACGCCCTTGGCGTCCGACCCCCCCGAGGGGGGAGAGGGAGACGCACGGAGAGGGTGAGGGGCGTCACTCCACCCGCACCAGCCACAGCCGCAGCCGGTTGTCCGGCGCCTGGCGAAGATCGATGCCGCGCCGCGCCGCCCAGGCGATGGGCTGCTGGAACAGCGGCACATGCGCGATCTCGGCCCGCTCGATCTGCAGCGCCTCGCGGATGAAGCGCTGGCGGCTCGGCTCGTCCGGCGCCTCGGCCGCCTGCGCCACCAGCGCGTCGAAGGCGGCGTTGGACCAGCGGCCATAGTTCAGCCCGCCGGTGGTCTGCGACGCGGTGCGCAGCACCTCGTTCAGCGTGGAGTAGCTGTCGGCCAGCGGCAGCCCGGCATGGCCCAGCATGAACATGGAGAAGTCGCGATTCGCCGTGCGCCGCGACCACACCGCCGTCGGCTCGCTCTGCAGCTGCAGCCGGATGCCCACGCGCGCCAGCATCCCCGCGATCGCCTGGCAGGTGCGCTCGTCGTTCACGTAGCGGTCGTTCGGGCAGACGATGCCGACGCTGAACCCGTTCGGATACCCCGCCTCCGCCAGCAGTCGCCGCGCCATCTCCGGGTCGAAGGCCAGACGCTCGTTCAGGTCCTGCGGCGCGCCGGCGAGGTAGGGCGACACCATCATCCCCGCCGGCCAGGCCTTGCCGCGCATCACGCCGCGCACCAGCGCGTCCACGTCGATGGCGCGGTACATCGCCTCCCGCACGCGGCGGTCCTTCAGCGGGTTGCGGCCCTGCACGTCGGAGTAGAGCAGCTGGTCGCGCTCATGGTCGAAGCCGAGATAGATGGTGCGCAGCTCCGGGCCCTCGATCACCTGCACCCGCTGGTCCTGCAGCAGGCGCGGGATGTCCTGCAGCGGCACCTCCACATTCGCGTCGATCCCGCCGGAGAGCAGGGTCGCCGTGCGCGTCGCCGCGGAGCGGATCGGCTGGAAGGTGACCCGCGTGAGGTTGTGCACCGGGCGGTCCCACCAGCGCGCATGTGGTTCCATCACCGTCCGCTCGTCCGGCCGGCGTTCCGTGATGCGGAAGGGGCCGGTGCCGTTGGCCGCGCGCGTCGCGCCGGATTCCACCTGCTGCGCCAGGTTGGCCGGGTTCTCCGCGTTGTTCGCGCGGCTCCAGCCCTCGTCCATCATGTAGAACTGCGTGATGGAGGCCAGCAGGATCGGAAAGGGGCGGTGCGTCTCGATCTCGATCGTATGCTGGTCGAGCTTGCGCACGTCCTTGATCTGGCCGAGCAGGCCCCGCGCCAGCGAACCCGGCGCGTTCACCCGCCGCCAGGTGAAGAGCACGTCGTCGGCGTCGAAGCTCTCGCCGTTGTGGAACACCACGTCGCGGCGCAGGTTGAAGCGCCAGACGGTCGGGCTGGTGCGCTCCCAGCTCGCGGCGAGCGCCGGCTCGATCTCGATCCGGTCGTTGTGCCGCACCAGCGCCTCGTAGACGTTGCCCAGGAAGGCGTTGGTGAAGGTGTTGTTCGAGGAATGCGGGTCGAGCGTCAGGACGTCCGCGTTGAAGGCCCAGGTGAAGTTGCGGGCCGCGGCCGGCGGCGTCAGCGCCAAGCCGAACATGGCGGCGGCGGCCAGGGTCCAGGGGCGCAGGGTGGCGCGCATCTCTCGTCTCCCCTCGGGCTGAGAGCGAAGCCTCCGCCGCGGCGGCGGGCGCGTCAACCGCGAGCGGATCAACCTGGGCCGCGGAACGTGCCATGCTGGCGCCAACCGGAAGGAACGACACGCCATGCGCCACCCCGCCGCCCTGCTCGGCCTGCTGATCACCCTGCCCGCGGGCGCGCAGACGCTGCCGCCGCCCGTGCCGATGCCGGCCCCGATGCCAGCCCCCGCAGCTGCCGCCGCCCCTCCGGCCGCCCCCGCCACGCAGCAGACCCCGCTGGCCGAGACGGCGCTGCATATCGGCGAGAGCGCCGAGGTCACGCGCGCCCCGGACGAGGTGGTGGCGGTGCTGCGCGCCGAGGCCCGCGCCGGCAGCGCCG
>NZ_JAPSMD010000304.1 GCF_027856955.1 Falsiroseomonas oryzae
GGCCGCGAGGTGAACCCTGTCGGGCGCGGCGAATAGCAACCAGCCGCCGGGCGAGGAGCGCGGCCCCACAAGGGCCGCGGTCGTTCTGCCGCATGAGCGGCCGGGGCGCGCCGACGGCGCCGCCGCCACGCGCGCCGCGGAGGCGCGCCTGGCGGAGGCGGTGGGCCTCACCGCCTCCATCGGGCTGACCATCGTCCACACCGCCATCCACCCGCTGCGCGCCATGCGGCCTTCCACGCTGCTGGGCGAGGGGCAGGTCGGCATGGTGAAGGACGCGGTGGAGCGCCACGGCGTGACCGTGGTGGTCGTCGATGCCTCGCTCAGCCCGGTGCAGCAGCGCAACCTGGAGCGGGCCTGGGGTTGCAAGGTCATCGACCGCACCGGCCTGATCCTGGAGATCTTCGGCGAACGCGCGCGCACGAAGGAAGGCGCGCTGCAGGTGGAACTCGCGCATCTCGACTACCAGCGCACGCGGCTCGTGCGCAGCTGGACCCACCTCGAACGGCAGCGCGGCGGCTTCGGCTTCCTGGGCGGCCCGGGCGAATCGCAGATCGAGATCGACCGCCGACTGATCGGCGAGCGGATCGTGAAGCTGAAGAAGGAGCTGGAGCAGGTGCGCCGCACGCGCGGCCTGCACCGCAAGGCGCGCGAGCGCGTGCCGTATCCGGTGGTCGCGCTGGTCGGCTACACCAATGCTGGCAAGTCCACGCTGTTCAACGCGCTGACCGGCGCCGGCGTCTATGCGCAGGACCAGCTCTTCGCGACGCTCGATCCGACGATGCGCGCCATCCGCCTGTCATCCGGGCGCACCGTCATCCTCTCCGACACGGTCGGCTTCATCAGCGAGCTGCCGACGCAGCTGGTCGAGGCCTTCCGCGCCACGCTGGAGGAGGTGGCGGCCGCGGACATCATCCTGCATGTCCGCGACGCCGCGCATCCCGACAGCGCCGCGCAGCGCGCCGACGTGCTGGGCGTGCTGACCGAGATGGCGGAGGGCCCGGACGCCGCTCTCGACGCCGACTGGCCGTCCCGCGTGGTGGAGGTGCTGAACAAGGCGGACCTGATGGGCGGCGTGGATGCGGTGCCGCACCTGCCCGGCACCATCGCCGTCTCCGCCCTGACCGGCGATGGGCTGGAACAGCTGCGGGCGGCGCTGGACGAGCGCCTGGCGGCGGGGATGGAGACCGCCGAGTACCGCCTCGCGCCCTCCGACGGCGCGGGCATCGCCTGGCTCTACGAGCATGGCGAGGTGCTGTCGCGCGACGACGAGGAGGAGGCGATCCGCATCACCGTGCGCCTCTCCCCCGCAGATCGCGCGCGCTTCGAGCAGCGGAGCGCATGACCCGCATCGACCGGAAGGCGGCCAGCGACGTTGCCGCGCTGCTTCGCGGCGCCGCGCGCTCGGAGATCATGCCGCGCTTCCGTCGCCTGGCGCCGGATGCGGTGCGTGCCAAGTCCGGCCCCCTCGACCTCGTGACGGAAGCCGACGAGGCGGCGGAGCGCGTCATCGCGGCCGGACTAGACGGCCTCTTCCCCGGCTGCCTGGTGGTGGGCGAGGAGGCGACCGCCGCCGATCCCGCGCTGCTGGACCGGCTCGCCGCGGCGGAGTGCGCCGTGGTGGTGGACCCGGTGGACGGTACCGCCAACTTCGCCGCCGGCGTGCCGCTCTTCGGCTGCATGGCCGCGCTGTTCGTCCGCGGGGAATGCGTCGCCGGCTGGATCCACGACCCGCTCGGCGACGACACCGCCATCGCGCTGCGCGGGGAGGGGGCGTGGGTCGAGGATTCGGAAGGCCGCACCCATGGCGCGCTGCAGGTCGCCGCGCCGGTGCCGCTGGCGCGCATGGTCGGCGCCGTGTCCTGGGGCTGGATGCCGGAGCCGCTCCGCTCCCGCGTGCCGGCCCGGCTGCCGCGCCTCGCCGCGACGCTGAACTTCCGCTGCGCGGCGCACGAGTACCGGCTCGCCGCCGGCGGCCATGCGCATCTGCTGGTCTACAACAAGCTGATGCCCTGGGACCACGCGCCGGGCTGGCTGATCCACGCCGAGGCCGGCGGCTACGCCGCGCAGTTCGACGGGCGGCCCTACGACCCGGCGCGGGCGCGCAGCGGCGGGCTGATCTGCGCGCCGGACCGCGCCAGCTGGGACGAGGCGCGGGCGGCGCTGCTGGGCGCCTAGCCAACCACCATCACGCTCAGCATCGCCGGGATTGAGACCACCGACATCCAGGTGGAGACCACGATGATGCCGGCGATCGTCTCCGGCTCGTTGCCGAAGCGCTGCGCCAGCACGTAGCTCAGCATCCCGACGGGCATCGCGCATTGCAGCACCAGCACGAAGCGGCCGGTGCCCTCCATCCCGAACAGCGCCGCCACCGCCAGCGCCAGCGCGACCCCGATGCCCGTGCGCAGTACCGAGAAGGTCAGCGGCAGCCGCAGCGCGCCCACCTTCAGCCGCGCCAGCGACGCGCCCACCATCATCAGCGTGAGCGGGATGGCGAGCCCGCCCACCAGCTTCACCGGCTCCAGGATCGCGCGTGGCACCTCGATGCCCGCGATCCGCACCGCTGCGCCGGCCGACACGGCCCAGACCAGCGGATTGCGCAGCACCGCGCGCAGGCTCGCCTGGCCCGCCGCGACCGCGCCGGCGAAGACCGAGTTGAACATCAGCGACACCGCCGAGAAAGCCGCGGCATAGGCAAGCCCGCTCGCGCCGAAGGCGTAGAAGCCGAGCGGCACGCCGAGATAGCCGGAATTGCCCCAGGTGACGGAGGGCAGGTAGGTGCGCAGGCTCAGCCCCGCGCCCCGCAGCAGCACAGCGCCCACGGCGGCGAAGGCGAGCAGCGCGACCAGCGCCGCACCGGCCATCTCGGCCAGCGCCTCGATGGGCATCTGCGTGCTGGCGAGGGTGGAGAAGATCAGGCAAGGAAGCGCGAGATCCGCCGCCAGCGGCGCGAGCGTCGCGTTGTCGAAGGGTCGTCCCGATCGTACCCAGGCATAGCCCAGCGCCATGGCAGCGACGATCGGCACGAGGATGACGAGGAGAACGTCGGCCATTGTCCCGCTTCCTGTTCGAGTTCCGTGTGTCGTGCCGCGGCGCCTGCGGCGCCATGGACGATCGCGGCAGTCCGGCGGTGCTGTCTGTGCCGGACCGCACACCGCGCGCGACGGCTGCACGGCATGGCTGACGATGAGGAGGAGGATGAGGGGCCGCCGGGTCTACCGCCCGGCACGCCCTTCTACATGACGCCCGCCGGCGCCGCGGCGCTGCGCGCCGAGCTGAAGCGCCTGTGGGAGGAGGAGCGCCCGAAGGTGGTGGAGGTCGTCGCCTGGGCCGCCTCGCTCGGCGACCGGTCGGAGAATGCCGACTACCAGTACGGCAAGCGGCGCCTTCGCCAGATCGACGGCCGCGTCCGCTTCCTGCGCAAGCGGCTGGAGCGGGTGCAGGTGGTGGACCCGGCGGCGCAGGCGAAGCGCGATCAGGTCTTCTTCGGCGCCACCGTCACCTATGCGCGCCTCTCCGACGACGCGGAGGTCACCGTGACCATCGTCGGCGTGGACGAGGCCGACGCCGAAGCCGGCCGGATCTCCTGGGTGGCGCCCGTCGCGCGCGCGCTGCTCGGCGCGAAGGTGGGCGACACGCGGAAGCTGCGCACGCCCGCCGGGGTCGAGGAGATCGAGGTGGTGGCGATCGCCTATCCCGGGGCCTGACACGGCAGCGCCCTTGCGCACGGCGCCGTGATGCCCGACACCTTGGCGGCGCAGCAGGGAGCCACGCCGCGGCATGGACGCTGAGCCCGGGGCTGCCCCGCGCAGCGCGCAGCTTGCCATCCTGTTTGCCGACGTCGCCGGCAGCACGCGCCTCTACGAGACGCTGGGCGACGTCGCCGCGCGCGACCTGATCGCCGGCTGCCTCGACCGGCTGGAAGCTGCGACGGCGCACAACGGCGGCACCGTGGTGAAGCAGATCGGCGACGAGGTGATGGCGACCTTCCCCAGCGCCGATGCGGCGCTGCTGGCGGCGTCAGAGATGCAGGTGGCCGTCAGCGGCGCGCGCGTGCTGCAGGGGCGCCCGCTCGCGGTGCGCATCGGCCTGCATTTCGGCCCCGTCCTGCTGGAGGACGACGACGTCTTCGGCGACGCGGTCAACGTCGCCGCGCGCCTGGTGGCGGAGGCGAAGGGCGAACAGATCCTGACCAGCGCCGCCACCCTGGCCGCGGCCGGCCCGGCCTGGCGGCAGACCTGCCGCCTGGTGGACATCGCCGCCGTGCGCGGCCGGAAGGCCCCTGTGGAGATCTTCGAGAGCCTCTGGAAGGCCGAGGATTCCACCATGATGCGCCACCCGCCGCGCCTGCCGCCGCGCACCGACGCCGCGAGGCTGGTGCTGGAGGCCGGCGCGATGCGGCTGGAACTCTCCGAGGAGCGGCCGAGCGCCACGGTCGGCCGCGGCGAGCAGAACGACCTGGTGCTGCGGGGCCCCATCGTCTCCCGCCTGCATGCCCGCGTGGACTTCCGCCGCGGCCATTGCGTGCTGACGGACCAGAGCACGAACGGCACCTGGATCCAGCCGGAGGGCGGCGCCCCCGTCTTCGTCCGGCACGACAGCCATGTGCTGGCCGGGCACGGGCTCATCGGCTTCGGCGAGGCGCCGGGGGAGGGCACGCCCACCACCGTCCGCTACGAGGTCCGGGCGGAGGCCTGACGCCTTCCCCGTGCGCGCAGATGTGACCGCCGCGCATCCGCAGGGCGGGCGCTTCGGGCAAGCAGCGTCATGCCCCGGGGCGATGGTGCCCATTGACCGCGTCCATTCGCAGGGCGCCGCATCGCGCCCATCTCCGGCCGACACCCCCAGGGACCATCGCCATGACCCAGACCGCCGACCCCAACAACCCGCTGCCGCCGGGCGTGGAAACCGTGCTGCTGCCGCGCACCCACGACATCGGCGGCTTCGAGGTCCGCCGCGCCCTGCCGGCGCAGCAGCGCCAGATGGTCGGCCCTTTCATCTTCTTCGACCAGATGGGCCCCGGCGAGTTCCTGACCGGCGCCGGCGTGGATGTGCGCCCGCACCCGCATATCGGCCTCTCGACCGTCACCTACCTGTTCGAGGGGGAGATCCTGCACCGGGACAGCCTCGGCACCGAGCAGCCGATCGCCCCGGGCGACGTGAACTGGATGACTGCCGGGCGCGGCATCTCCCATTCCGAGCGCACGGCCGCCGCCCGCCGCGCTGCGGCGCACCGCCTCTCCGGCATCCAGTCCTGGGTGGCGCTGCCCAAGGACAAGGAGGAGACGGCGCCCGACTTCGCCCACCACCCCGGCGCCACCCTGCCGGTGCTGGACGATGGCGGCGTGCGCCTCAGGCTGATCGCCGGCAGCGGCTGGGGGCAGGCGGCGCCCGTCGCCGTCGCCTCGGAGCTGTTCTACGCCGATGCCATGCTGGCCCCTGGCGCCGCCCTGCCGCTGCCGGACCATGAGGAGCGCGGGATCTGGGTGATGGAGGGCGAGGCGGAGGTCGCCGGCACCGCCTTCCCGGCCGGACGGATGCTGGTGTTCCGCGCCGGGGACCGGATCTCCGTGCAGGCGGGGCCGCGCGGGGCGCGACTGCTGCTGCTGGGCGGTGCCGCGATGGACGGGCCGCGCTTCCTGTTCTGGAACTTCGTCTCCTCGTCGCGGGAGAGGATCGAGGAGGCGAAGCGGGCCTGGGCGCGCGACCGCATGGGCCTGGTGGTGCCCGGCGACGAGAAGGAATGGATCCCGCTGCCGGAGACTCGCCAGGTGAGGGCCGGCGAGGGGGCCCAGACCAGCTGAGCAGCCTGCGCTGATTCATCCCGCGTCACAGGTCCGTGATTCGATCGGGCGGCTGTTCTTCCTGATTGCGATGGCGGGCGATACTCGCGCGACGGTACCCGTTGGGGACAGGCGTCATCGTCGCGAGATTGGACATGCTGCACGGGACACCGACGTGTGCGTCGGCACCCGGACAGGCGGCTGAGCCCGAGGCCACCTTCTCGGTCGAGCGGCTGCGCGACGGGTCCCGCCTGGTGGCCAACTACCGGCTCGGCGATGCGCTCATCCACATCCTGCTGATCCGCAAGGGCGTGGGCGTGGCGCTGCTGCAGGTCGAGCCGTTGTGGACCCCCGATGCCGTCCAGCGCTTCCGGGCCCTGATCGACATGCGGGGATTCACCTCGGCCTATCCCGGCCATCTGCCCGTGATCCACCGAAGCCTGCGCGCGGAGGAAGTGCCTCGGCTCGAGACCATCCTCGCGCAGGCCTTCGACTGGGAGCCTCCGCTCTCGCTCCGGGGCGAAGGTGCGTGGGAAGACGCGCTGCAGATCCTGCTGACGCCGCGCGGCGCGCTCCGCTTCACACAGGAAGGCCGGTTGCCCCTGGCGCCCCTTCGCCCCGCCGTGCCGGAGGCGCCGGACGCAGGTTCGGGTGAGGGGCCGCGCCTGCCGCGCGGCCGTCTGGCGCTGGGCATGGTGGCCGGTCTGGCCGGGTCGGCGGCGGTCGCGCTCCTGCTGCTGTCGTCGGAGCCGGACGAGCCGGGCCCGCCGGAGATGCCAGTCATCGCGGCCCCGCTTGCCCCGGATGCTGCCCGGCTGACCGAGCGGCTGGCGCGCGCCCCGGCGGCGCCGGCCGC
>NZ_JAPSMD010000305.1 GCF_027856955.1 Falsiroseomonas oryzae
GGCCGGCGCGGCGCCCGACCCGGCGACGACGCGCGACGCCGCCCGCCTGGCGCGGGAGGCCGCGTCCGCAGGCGATCTCGTCGCGGTGGGCGTGGCGGCGCGGGCGCTGGCGGGGCTAGGATAGGCCGGCGCCCCCGGACTCCCTCTCCCGCCATGCGGGGGAGGGTCGGGGTGGGGGCCGTGCCACAGCGGACGCCGCGAAACCCCACATGACGCGCAAGGCTTGGGCCTGGGCCTTCTACGACTGGGCCAACAGCGCCTTCCCCACGGTGGTTTCCACCTTCGTCATCGCCGCCTATTTCGCGCAGGGCATCGCGCCCGACGCCGCCACGGGCCAGGCGCAATGGGGCTGGATGCAGTCCGCCGCGGGGCTCGCCATCGCGCTGCTCTCCCCGGTGCTCGGCGCCGTCGCCGATGCCGGCGGGCGTCGCCGCACGCTGCTCGCGCTGTTCACGCTGCTCACCGCGGTCGCCACCGCGCTGATCTGGTTCGCCCGGCCCGATCCGGCCTATGCGCTGTACGCGCTGCTCTGCGTTGGCCTCGCCACCATCGCCTTCGAGGTCGGCACGGTGTTCTACAACTCCATGCTGCCGGAGGTCGCGCCGCGCGAGCGGCTCGGCCGCGTCTCCGGCCTGGCCTGGGGACTCGGCTATGCCGGCGGGCTCGCCTGCCTCGCTGTCTCCCTCGTGCTGCTGGTGCAGCCCGATCCCGCGCTGTTCGGGCTGGACCGCGGCCAGGCCGAGCATGTCCGCGCCACCGCGCTGCTGGTCGCCGCCTGGCTGCTGGTCTTCTCCTGGCCGGTGCTGCTGGCGCTGCCCGACCCGCCCGGCCGCAAGCCGTCCTGGTCCGACGCGGCGGCGAAGGGCCTGGCCGAGATCCGCGACCTGCTGCGCACCCTGCCGCAGCGCCCGACACTGACGCGCTTCCTGGTGGCGCGGCTGTTCTACACCGACGGGCTGAACACGCTCTTCGCCTTCGGCGCAATCTACGCCGCCGGCGTCTTCGGCATGCCCTTCGAGAAGATCCTGCTGTTCGGCATCGCGATGAACGTCGCGGCCGGCGGCGGCGCCGCGCTCTTCGCGCTGGTGGAGGACCGCGTCGGGTCCCGCCGCATGGTGCTGGCCGCGCTCGCCGCCATCATCCTGCTCGGCGCGCCGCTGCTGCTGACCACCAGCGAGACCTGGTTCTGGATCCTCGCCCTCTCGCTCGGCCTGTTCTTCGGCCCCGCCCAGGCCGCCAGCCGCGCCTTCATGGCGCGCATCGCCCCGCCCGAGGAAGCCGCGGCCTGCTTCGGCCTTTTCGCCCTCTCGGGCCGCGTCACCGGCTTCCTCGGCCCGGCCGTGCTGGCCGCCGTCACCGCCGCCACCGACAGCCAGCGCCTGGGCATGGCGACGGTGCTCGGCTTCCTCGCGCTCGGCGCGCTGATCCTCGCGACGGTGAAGGAGGCGGAGTAGGCCGCCCTGATCTCACCGCCGCGCCAGGTAGGCGTAGAAGGCGCTCGCCCCGAAGAAGCGGTTCTCGGCGGCGGCGCGCTCCAGCGCGTCCACGAAGGCGTTCGCCTCCTCCGCCGGCAGCACGCCCGCCTTCGGCAGCAGCACGCGGAAGCTCGCGATCCCGGCCTGCCAGAAATCCATCCGCCCGATATCCGCCATCAGGTAGCCGCGCGACCACGCAAGCTCCAGCCCGGCTTCCGCCAGCAGCCGCGGCATGGCCCGCATCACCCGCGGCTGCGCCACGATGCCCCGCTGCACGGCGAGGTCCGTCGCCTCCCCGCCATCCCGCGCGTCCGTCGCGAAGGTCATGGAGGCGTAGTCACCATCGAACACCACCAGCCGGCCGGCCCCGGGCCGCAGCAGCCGCCGCCCCTCCGCCAGCACCGCCGAGGGGTCTGCGACATGGCTGATCAGCGTGTGCATCAGCACCACGTCGAAGCCGCCTTCCGGCAGCCGCAGGGCATGGGCGTCGCCGACGCGGAACTCCACCCGGTCGGCCAACCCCTCCTGCTCCGCCAGGTGCCGGCCGGCCTCCACCAGATGCGCGCTGATGTCGATGGCGAGCACGGGCCGCCGCAGCGCGGCCTGGCGCGCGACGCTGCGCGCGGCCACGCCGGTGCCGCAGCCCAGGTCGAGCACCCGCGCGCCGCCCTCCAGCGCCAGCTCGGCCAGGTAGTCCGCGATGACCTGCTGGAAGAACGGGTGCCGGCCCCGCGCCTCCAGCCGCGCCGCCATGACCCCCAGCGTCTGCTCGTCCAGATGGAAGGTGCGCCCATAGACATCGGGCGACCGGAGCCGCGTCTGGTCCATCGCGTCCTCCCCCCGTGGCGGGGGGAGGGATGCTACGCCCGGTCGACGGGGAGAGGGGTCACGCCGCCGCGACGCCGTGCCGCGCGCGGCCTGCTCACACGCCGTTGAACAGGTAGGCCGGCATGGGCTGGGTGTTGTCCACCACGCCCTTCACGCCCGGCACGTTCTCCGCCAGCACCTTGAGGCCGCGCTGCACCGCGGCGCTGCGGCTGAAGCCGTGGAACTCCACCACGCCGTCCTTCACCTCCACCATGGTGTAGAAGGTGTCGGCCCAGGGCTCCTTCTTCATCGCCGCCAGCACCGCCCGGCGCACACGGTCATCGGAGAACTCACCCTGCTCGGGCGCCGGCCCGACGAGCGCACGCAGCAGGTCGGCGCGGGAGACGATGCCCTTCAGCCGCCCGTCCTGCGTGACCAGCACGCGGCGGATGCCCTTGTCCTCCATCAGATGCGCCACGGCGGAGGCCAGCGTGTCCGGATCCACCGCGATCGGCGCGGTCGTCATCACGTCGGCCGCGGTCACGCCATGGGTGCGCGCGTAGCGCTCGGCGTCACGCTCCTGGTTGGCGAACAGGCTGGCCAGCCAGCCGCCATGCTTGTCCTCCTCGCCGGCCAGGCGACGGATCAGGTCGGCCTCCGTCACGATGCCGCGCACCTGGCCTTCCGCGTCCACCACCGGCACGGCGGAGATGCCTCGATCCGCCAGCAACCGCGCCATCGCCAGAACCGGGGTCTCCGGCGGCACGGTGATCACGTCCGGTGTCATCAGGTCCCGGGCTCGCAAGCTGGTCATCGGGTCTCTCCCTCTGCCTCGATGCAGGATGACACGATGTTAGGCTCCGGGACCACCGGCCACCTTGACGCAGGTCAACCGCCGGCCCTTTCGCGCCGCGCAGGGCGCCTGTATCTCTGGCCCGGAGAAAACGCAGGGAGGATGCCTTGGTGACGCCCGTGATCGGCCGCCGTGCGCTCGCTGTCGGGGCCGCGGCCCTGGCCATGCCGGCCCTGGCCCGCGCGCAGACCGCGACGCAGATGTCCATCGCCACGGGAACCACCGGCGGGGTCTACTACCCGCTGGGCGGCGCGCTGGCGAACTACCTCTCCCGCGGCATCCCGGGCATGAGCGCGACAGCGGAAGTCACCGGTGGCTCGGTCGCAAACTTCCAGCTGCTCGGAGCCGGGCGCGTCGGGATGCTGTTCGGCCAGGTGGACGCGGCGGTGGACGCGATCCGCGGCGCCGGCCCCTTTCGCGGCCGCACCGTGCCGGCGCGGGCCATCGCGGTGCTCTACACCAACCGCATGCAGGTGGTGACCACGGCGGCCACCGGCATCCGCAGCATGGCGGACCTCCGGGGCAAGCGCGTCAGCACCGGCGCGCCGGGCTCCGCGACCGAGCTCTTCGCCTTCCGCGTCATCGCCGCCGCCGGGCTGGACCGCGAACGCGACTTCCGTGCCCGCGAGCGCCTCTCGCCGGCCGAATCCACCAATGCGATCCGCGACGGCAAGCTCGACGCCTACTTCTTCGTCTCCGGCGTGCCGACCAGCGCGATCACCGACCTGGCCGCCACGCCGGGCACCACGCTCCAGCTGATCGACCATGCCGACCTGCACGCGAAGATCGTGGAGCAGAACGGCCCGGTCTACTTCCCCGAGGTGATCCCGGCCGGCACCTACCCCGGCCAGGTGCGCGACAACCAGCAACTCTCGGTCGCGAACATCCTGGCGGTGCGGGAAGACAAGCCGAACGACCTGGTCACCAACATCCTGCGCATCGTCTGGGACAACCGGGAGGACTGGGCGCGCGTCCACGCGGAGGCCCGCAACTTCACCCTCGCCGCCCAGAAATCCGCCGCCGCCGGCATCCCGTGGCACCCGGCCGCGGAAGCGTTCTGGCGCACGGCCGGCGCGACGCTGGCGTGAGCACGGTCGTCCTGGGGAGGGCGTTGCCCTCCCCAGACCCCACCCACCAGGGGCATGATGCCCCTGGACCCGCGTCAGTCGTGGGCGGGAGAGGGAGGGGGCATCACCGGCGCGCCGCTTGCTGTACGCGCACCATGCCCCCTCCCTCTCCCGCCCATCAACTCATGGGTTCCAAGGGCCCTCTGGCCCCTGGCCGGGAGGGTCCGGGAGGGGCGGCGCCCCTCCCGGGACAGCCCGTGCCCATCCCGGCGTAGGGCCCGGTCCGCGTGTCCAGCACGGTCCTGCCGCCCGAGGTACCGACGGGGGCGCTCGACGACGCGACGGCGCGCCGGGTCGAGGCGCTGATCGAGCAGGAGGAGGGCGCGCAGAACCGCCTGCCCGGGCTGCTCGGCCACATGGCCGTGGCGGTCGCGCTGGCCATGTCGCTGTTCCATCTCTGGGCGGCATGGGACATCGTGCCGACCACGACGCTGCGCTACGTGCATGTCGGCTTCGCCATGGTGCTGGGCTTCGCGCTGTTCCCGATGGCGCGGCGCTTCCGGCACCGGCTGATGGTCTGGGATGTCGCGCTGATCGCGGCCGGCATCTACGTGGTCTGGTATCTCGTCGCCGGCGGCGACGACCTGCAGGACCGCTACGTCTTCCCCGATCCGATGGACCTGGTGGTCGGCTGGATGCTGATCGCCCTGGTGCTGGAGGTGACGCGCCGCGCGACGGGCTGGATCATGCCCGTGGTGGCGATCCTGTTCCTGCTCTACGGCTTCTTCGGCAACCACCTGCCGCCGCCCTGGCAGCACCAGGGCTACGACGCGGAACGCCTGGTGCCCCACCTGACGATCACGCTCGAGGGGATCTTCGGCACCGCGGTGGACGTCTCCGCCAGCCTGATCGTGCTGTTCACCATCTACGGCGCGATCCTGCAGGCCTCCGGCGCGGGCAAGTTCTTCGTGGACTTCTCCTTCGCGCTGACCGGCGGCAAGCCGCAGAGCGCGGGGCGGACGGTGGTGCTCTCCTCCTTCCTGCTCGGCGGGCCGTCGGGCTCGGGGGTGGCCACCACAGTCACTCTGGGCACCGTGGCCTGGCCGATGATGAGGAAGGTCGGCTACCGCGCCGACGATGCCGGCGGGCTGCTGGCGGCGGGCGGGCTCGGCGCCATCATCTCCCCGCCGGTGATGGGCGCGGCGGCCTTCCTGATCGCCGAGTACCTGAAGATCGGCTACCTCGACGTGCTGGTCATGGCGATCATCCCGACCTGCCTCTACTACGCGTCGCTGCTGTTCATGGTGGAGCTCGACCAGCGCCGCATCGCCGCGCGCCGTGCCGACGCCGTGCGGCGCGGCGAGATGTCGGCCGAGGAGCTGGACGCCGCGACGAAGATGCAGGTGGACCCGGTGGGGAAGCTGCTGCGGCTCTACGGCTTCCACTTCTCCACGCTCGTCGCGATCGTCGTCTTCATGGTGATGGGCTACTCGGCGACGCTGTCCGTGCTCTACGCCATGGTCGTCGCGGTGGCGCTGAGCTACCTGCGGCGCGACACCGCGCTGACGCCGCGCAAGCTGCTGGACGCGCTGGCCGGCGGTGCGGTGCAGTCGGTCGGCATCGCGGCCACATGCGCCTGCGCGGGCATCATCGTCGGCGTCATCACGCTGACCGGGCTCGGCCTGAAGTTCAGCGACATCGCCATCCAGGCCGCCGGCGGGTCGCTGGTGGTCACCGCCATCTACACCGGGCTGATCGTCTGGGTGGTCGGCCTCGCGGTGCCGGTCACCGCCAGCTACATCATCTGCGCGGTCGTCGCCGCGCCCGCGCTGATGAAGCTCGGCGTGCCGGACTACGCGGCGCACATGTTCGTCTTCTACTACGCCGTCCTCAGCGAGGTCTCGCCGCCCACCGCGCTGTCGCCCTTCGCGGCCAGCGCGATCACCGGCGCGGGCCCCTACCGCACCACGCTGATGGCCTGGAAATACACGCTGCCCGCCTTCATCCTGCCCTTCGTCTTCGTCACCGACCCGGAGGGGGTGGGCCTGCTGCTGCAGCTGCGCGGCAACATGACCTGGATGGACGTGGCCTGGCAGGTGCTGCTGGCGACGATCGGCCTCGCGGCGCTGTCCGCCGCCTGCCAGGGCTGGCTGCTGCGCGCCCTGGCGGGGTGGGAGCGCTGGGCGCTCGTCCTCGCGGGGCTGCTGATGGTGTTCCCCGCCGCGCTGCAGGCGCTGCTGGCGGACCTGATCCCCGCCCCGCATCTGGTCGGGTTCGCGCTGGCCGTCGGGCTGATGGCGTTGCAGTGGCGCACGCGCCCCGCCTAGTCGCCCTGCTGCTCGCGCTGCTGGCCGGCGCCTGCGGCGACACGCCGGCCGCGGAGGCGCTGCGCCGCGCCGTGCCCGCC
>NZ_JAPSMD010000306.1 GCF_027856955.1 Falsiroseomonas oryzae
CCCCGGTCGCCGCCTCGGCCGCGACACGGAGGTTGCAGGGCGCCCCGGGCGGCCGCGTGGTGCCGGGGCGGGTGCTGGGCGCGGCCCAGGTGGCGAGGTCGCCGCCGCGGTCCTGGCCGCCCAGCAGGGTCTGCACCAGCGCGCCTTCCACCGCCCACGGCCCGGCCTGGGATTCGGCCAGCCCGTCGGAAACCTGGCCGAGTGCCATCCACGCCGCTTCCTCCACCGCCGCGCGGACCGAGCTGCCTTCCACCACCCGAGGCCACAGCGTGCGGATCAGCGCCAGCCTCTCGCGGTCGGGCAGGGTGTCGGCCGGCAGGCCGGCAATGGCCTGGCTGGTGGAGAGCGCGAGCTCCGCATCCGGCGCCACCGCCCAGCCCGTCAGCACGGTGATCGCCTCCGGCGAGCCGATCTCGCCCAGCGCGCGCGGCACCAAACCCATGGAGGCTTCGCGCGCCGGCGCCTCGGGGTTGGCGATCAGCGCCTCGTGCCATTCGCGGAGCGCCGCCACCCAGGTCTCGCGCTCGGGCTGCGGCAGGTCGCGGCCCCGGCGCAGGAAGCCGGACATCGCCTCGGCCTCCGGCTGGCGGGGGGTGCAATGCGTCTCGGTGCAGTGTTCGCGCCAGACCGCCAGCGCGGTGTCCAGCATGGCGCGCGGCGCCGGGCGGTCGCTGCGCTGCCCGGCGAAGCCGGCCGCGACCAGCGCGCCGATCGCGATGTCGCGGTGGCCGTTGGTGCGGCTGCGCTCCAGCATGGTGAGGACGACCTGGT
The DNA here is from genome assembly GCF_027856955.1 of Falsiroseomonas oryzae. Taxonomy (GTDB): domain Bacteria; phylum Pseudomonadota; class Alphaproteobacteria; order Acetobacterales; family Acetobacteraceae; genus Falsiroseomonas; species Falsiroseomonas oryzae. The sequence continues at coordinate 772 of NZ_JAPSMD010000306.1, forward strand.
TGGCCTTCGGCTGGTCCATCGAGGCGAGGAGCGCCAGCGCGACGGGCTGGCCGCCATCGTCCGCGCGGCGCTGCAGCAGCGATTCTTCCAGCGCGCCGGCGATGATGCGCGGAACCGCCTGGGCGCGGCCGAGCGCCTGTTCCACGTCGCGCGCGAAGACCTCGCGGAACTTCTCGTCGCGCAGCAGCTGCTGGAGGAACTGCTCGCGCAGGACGGTGCCCTGCTGTTCCCAGGCGTCGCTGAGGCCACGGGCGACGGTGCGTTCCAGGTCCTGGCGGAATTCCGGCCGCTCCGCCGCCTGGCGCAGCGCGGCGCCGAGCGCCGCGCCGTGCTGCGCGCGGAAGGCCTGGTCGATGGCGGTCTGTGCCTCGAGCTTGGACAGTTCGGCGCGGGTATTGAACAGCGTGGTCATGGTGCTGCTCAGCGACGCTTCCAGCGTGCGCTGGCGGTCCTGCAGCTGGGCGCTGATCTTGTTGGTGATCGCGGTGTCCAGCAGCTGCCACACCAGCGTCGCGGCCAGCACGATGCCCGGCAGGCCGAACAGCGTGACCGGGCGCCACAGGCGCTTGCCGGTCTCCGAGGCCACCTGACGGGCGAAGCGATCCGTGAGGATCTTCTTCAGCTCTTCGGTCGGGATCTGGGAAACGACGGGCTCGGCGCTCGGGGCATCGGATGGCATGGGCCACCTCGCATCCACAGGGGCTCCCGGCACGGCGATGTTTCCACGACCGCAGGTTCGGGAACAATGACAAATCCGGCAACCGCGCCGCGTGCCTCGGCCTCCCCCTGCCACCTGCGGCGGCGGCGGGTTCCGCAAGCGCGATCAAGCGCGACCGCGGCATGATGGCGCCATGCCGCACGACACGACGCCGCAGGACGCCGGGGCTGCCCGCCTCAAACCCGCCACCCGCCTGGACTACGGGCGGCGCATCGCCCGCGCCATGGCGGTGATCGCCGCCGATCCGGCGCGCAACCCTTCGCTGGAGGAGCTGGCCGGGGCCGCCGCCTTCAGCCCCTTCCACTTCCACCGCATCTACCGCGAGCTGACCGGCGAGACGCCGGCCGAGACGCTGGCGCGGGAGCGGCTGTCGCGCGGGGCGCTGCTGCTGGTGCGGGACAGGCTGGCGGTGGCCGCCGTGGCGCGGCGCTGCGGCTATGGCAGCGCGGCGGCCTTCACCCGCGCCTTCCGCGCCGCCTACGGCATCCCGCCGGCGGCCTATCGCGAGCAGGGCGGCATCGGCACGCCGCTGCCCGCCCCCATTCCCGACCGCGAGGAGACGACGATGCACGAGATCGCCATCCGCAACGAACCCGCGCTGCGCCTGGCGGCGCTGGAGCATCGCGGGCCCTACGCCACGATGGGCACGGCCTTCGACCGGCTGGGCGCCTGGGCGGCGGCACGCGGGCTGATCGGGCCCGATACGCGCTTCATCGGCCTCTACCATGACGACCCGAAGACCGTGCCCGAGAAGGACCTGCGGTCCGACGCCTGCCTGACCGTGCCGCCGGGAGCGGAGGCCAGCGAGGGCGTGCGGATCCTGGAACTGCCGCCGACCCGCGTCGCCACGCTGGTCTTCCAGGGCCCCTATGCCGAGCTGGAGCCCGTCTACACCTGGCTCTACCGGGACTGGCTGCCGGGCAGCGGCGAGGAACCGGCCGACCAGCCCCCGCGCGAGGAGTATCTGAACGACCCCAAGAGCCTGCCGCCGGCCGAATGGCTGACGGCCATCATGATGCCGCTGAAGGCGAAGACCGGGGCGTGACGCTGCCCGCTATTCCAGCGTGCGCAGGAAGGCGCGCAGGTCCTCGGCCCAGAAGCGCGCATTGCCGGTGGTGCCGTGGCCCAGCGTCTCGGCACTGGCCGGGATCACCAGCAGGCGGGCATTGGGGATGCGGGCGAGGGCGCGCTCCTTCAAGCCGGTCTCGGGCGGGTTGCGCTCGTCGTCGGCGGAGTTGATCGCCAGCACGCGCGCGCGGATGCGGTCCAGCTTCGGCTCCGGATCGTAGTCGCGCGAGCTGTCCCACCGCCAGATGAAGTCGTTGGCATCGCGCGGCGGCGGCGCGGCCAGGCGCTGGTCCACCAGGCGGTCTGCCGCGTCGCGCGTCGGCGCGCTGCGCTGCAGGTTGAGCGTGCCGCCATTGGTGCCGGTGGCGTAGACCACGTTGGCGATACGGAGCGACGGCGGCTGGGTCGTGTAGTTGCCGTCCATGTAGGCGGGGTCGCGGCGCACCGTCTCGATCATCAGCCGGCGCATCATCCAGTTGCGGCTGGACATCGCGGTGGGCTGGGACGCCATGGGCACGATCGCGTCCATCATGTCCGGGAAGTTCGTGGCCCAAGTCCAGGCCATCATCCCGCCCATGGAGTTGCCGAGGATCAGCCGGAGCTTCCGGATGCCCAGCCCCTCGGTCACCAGGCGGTGCTGCGCCGCCACCATGTCGTCGTAGGTGTAGCGGGGGAAGGCGGCGCGCATCCCGTCCGAGGGCTTGGAGGAGTTGCCGGTGCCGAGCGCGTCGGGGATGACGATGAAGTAGCGGGCTGCATCCAGCGGCTGGCCCGGCCCGAAGAGCTGCCCGGCGAAGGCGGGCGAGAGCATGCCGCGCGCGGTGCCGTAGGTGCCGTGCAGGATCAGCACGGGCGGGTTCGCGGGGTCGCCGAGCGTCAGGTAGCCCAGCCGGACATCCATGACCTGCCCGGTGTGGAAGCGGAAGTCGCGCGCGGTCCAGGTGGCTTCGCGTGGCGCGGGCCAGTTGGGCGCGGGCTGCTGCGCGAGGGTGGGCCGCGTGGCCGCGGGCAGCGCGGCGAGGGCCAGCGGCAGCAAGAGCGCCGCGCGGCGAACCATGCGCATGGACGTGTCTTCCCACAAGGTTGTTGCGCGAAATCGTAGCGGACCGGCTTGGGGGAGGCCACGGTTTCGTGGCGATGCGCGGCGCGGTCCGGATGCGACGAGGGCGGGCCCGGTCCCGGGCCCGCCCCGCATCCGTGCCGGATCAGAAGACGAAGTCGTATTCGGTCGGCGCGTAGGTGCCGGTGAAGTTGATCGCCAGGTCCGCCGCGCCGTCGCCGTTCACGTCGCCCTTCAGCGTCCAGCCGCCGCGCGTCGTCTCCAGCCAGAGGTCGCCGGCCGAGGTGAAGAAGGGGCGGCCGCCCGCGACGAAGTTGAAGGCCTGGTCGCCGGCCTGCGTGGTGTCGGCGTCGATCTGGTAGAGGTCGATGATGTCGTTGCTCTCGAAGCCGCTGACCGTGTCGCGGGCCAGGTCGGTCGAGTCCGACAGGCTGGCCCAGCAGAAGGTGTCCACGCCGATGCCGCCCATCAGCAGGTCGCGGCCGGCGCCGCCGTCGATCCGGTCGTTGCCGTCGCCGCCGCCCAGCGTGTCCGCGCCCATGCCGCCGAACAGGTTGTCGTCACCGGCGCCGCCCCAGAGCTGGTCGGACCCGGCATCGCCCATCAGGCTGTCGTTGCCCTGCTCGCCATCGATGTAGTCGTTGCCGCCGTCGCCGTAGATGCTGTCGTTCTCGTAGCCGCCGAACACCGTGTCGTTCTCGGTACCGGCGCTGACCGTATCGCGGCCGAGACCGCCGCGGATGCTGTCCGCGCCGGTGCCGCCCCAGATGAAGTCGTTGCCGACGCCGCCATCCAGCGTGTCGTTGCCGGCCATGCCGGTGATCTGGTCGCCGAGCAGGCCGCCGGTGATCTTGTTGCCCAGCTCGTTGCCGGTGCCGTTGAAGGTCGAGTCGCCCCAGTAGGACAGGTTCTCGACGTTCGCGCCCAGCTTGTACAGGCCGAGGTCGGTGCGCACCTCGTCGATGCCGGCGTCGGCGTATTCGACCACCACGTCGCCGGCCTGCTGGACGATGTAGGTGTCGTCGCCGACGCTGCCCTCCATCACGTCGTTGCCGCTGCCGCCCTCGAGCCAGTCGTTGCCCTGGCCACCATGCAGGTAGTCGTTGCCATCCTCGCCGAACAGGCCGTCGTGGCCGTCCATGCCGTAGACGCTGTCGTTGCCGGCGCCGGCGGCGATGCCGTTGTCGAGCCCGTTGCCGATCAGCACCTGGCCGCCGATGTCGAAGGCCGCGCCGGTCTGCAGGTACTCGACGTTCTCCGCCAGCGTGTAGGTGGCGGCGCCGGTGACGATGACCGTCACCTTGTCGATGCCGCCGCCGGCGGCCTCGACCACCTTGTCCGTGACGTCGATGGCATAGGCGTCGTCGTCCGCGCCGCCGTCGAGCGTGTCGATGCCCGGGGTGCCGTAGTCCTGCAGGTCGTCGTTGCCGCTGCCGCCGACCAGGCTGTCGTTGCCGGCGCGGCCGCGCAGCGCGTCGTGGCTGTCGCCGCCGTTCAGCGTGTCGTGGCCGGCATTGCCGTCCAGGTAGTCCATGCCGCCGCCGCCGAAGACGTAGTCGTGCCCGCCGCCGGCGTCGATGTTCTCGCCCTGCCAGTTGCCGGTGTAGGCGTCGCCATAGGCGGTGAGGGTCTTGTTGACGGCGTAGGGTGCGGTCGGCCCCGCGGTGAAGGGCTGCTGGCGGGGGTTGAACTGGACGGCCGTGGTGGCGCCGAAGGAGCTGGACATCGCGGAGTGATCCCTGGTTCGAGCCGACAGCCCTGCGCTGCCGATGGCGGGATCATGCGGAGCGGACGTTGCAGCCGCGCGTTGCCGCTCGTTTCGGTTTCTGCGGCCCGCTACCGGCACCCGCGCAGCGTTGTTTCGATTGCTGCGCGGCGCTTCAAACGCCCTGGCCCGGCTCCGCTGCCGGCTGCCTCGTGCGGCCGGCCGCATCGGGTCGCCCCGAACGAGAAGAGGCGGGCCCCGCGCAGGCGCCCGCCCCTGGTTTCGGTGAGGGTCTGCGCCCGTGGCGCGGTCAGACGTCCAGCATCAGCCGGCGCGGATCCTCGATCGCTTCCTTCACGCGGACCAGGAAGCTGACGGCTTCCTTGCCGTCCACGATGCGGTGGTCGTAGCTGAGCGCGAGGTACATCATCGGGCGGGCCTCGATCTTGCCGCCCACCACCATCGGCCGCTCCTGGATCTTGTGCATGCCGAGGATGCCGGACTGCGGCGGGTTCAGGATCGGCGTGGACATCAGCGACCCGTAGATGCCGCCATTGGTGATGGTGAAGCTGCCGCCGGTCAGCTCCTCCAGCTTCAGCGCGCCGTCGCGGGCCCGCTTGCCGAAGTCGCCGATGGACTTCTCGATCTGCGCGAAGCCGAGCGTGTCGGCGTTCCTCAGCACCGGCACGACGAGACCGGAGGGACCGCCGACGGCGATGCCCATGTGGACGAAGTGCTTGTAGATGATCTCGTCGCCCTCGATCTCCGCGTTCACCGCGGGGTATTCCTTCAGGGCGGCGACGCAGGCCTTCACGAAGAAGCTCATGAAGCCGAGCTTCACGCCGTGGCGCTTCTCGAAGACGTCCTTGTACTCGTTCCGCAGCGCCATCACCGCGCCCATGTCCACCTCGTTGAAGGTGGTGAGCATGGCGGCGGTGTTCTGCGCCTCCTTCAGCCGCCGCGCGATGGTCTGGCGCAGGCGCGTCATCTTCACGCGCTCCTCGCCGGTTTCCAGCGCGCGGGCGGGGGCCTTGGCGGCGGGCGCGGCCGGGGCGGCGGCAGGCTTGCTCAGGAAGGCGAGCACGTCGCCCTTCGTCACGCGGCCATCCTTGCCGCTGCCCGCGCCGACCTGCGCGGCGGTGATGCCGGCATCGGCCATCGCCTTGGTCGCGGCCGGGCCGTTGGGCAGCTCGCCGGGGCGGGAGACGGGGCCGCTCGGCGCACGGGCCGCCTCGACATGTGGGGCAGCCGGCGTCTGGGGCGCCGGCGTCGGCGCGGTGGGCGT
>NZ_JAPSMD010000307.1 GCF_027856955.1 Falsiroseomonas oryzae
TCGCCATCCACTACGCCGCCAGCGAGGCCGAGGCCGCCGAGACCGCCGCGACGATCCGCGCGCGGGGCCGCCGCGCGGCCACGCTGCGCGCCGACCTGGCGCGGGAGGCGGAAGTGGCGCGGCTGCTGCCGGATGCGCAGGCGGCGCTGGGGCCGGTCGGCGTACTGGTGAACAACGCGTCCACCTTCGAGCGGGACGAGTGGCACGACGCCACGCGCGAAAGCTGGGACCAGCACCTGGAGCCCAACCTGCGCGCGCCCTTCGTGCTGGCCCAGGCCATGGCGAAGGCGCTGCCGGACCATGCGGAAGGCGTGGTTGTGAACATGCTGGACCAGCGCGTCTGGTCGCTGACGCCGCACTTCGTCTCCTACACCGTCTCCAAGGCGGGCCTGTGGGCGCTGACGCAGAGCCTGGCGCTGGCGCTGGCGCCGCGCATCCGGGTGAACGGCATCGGGCCGGGGCCGGCCATGCCCTCGGCCCGCCAGACCCAGGCGCAGTTCGACCGGCAATGCGCCTCCGTCCCGCTGCGCCGCGGCACCTCGCCCGAGGAGGTGGCGGCGGCGCTGCTGGCGATCCTGTCGCTGCCGGCGATGACCGGGCAGATGATCGCGCTGGATGGCGGCCAGCACCTGCAATGGGCGCCGTCGCGCGACCCGATGGACCTGGTGGAATGAACTTCGCCCCGGACGCCGAGCGCGGCCGCCGCGTGGTGTTCCTGCGCGGCTTCGAGCTCATGGCCCGCCTCGGCATCCATCCGCATGAGAAGGCGGCGCCGCAGCGCATCCGTCTTGACGTGGAGCTGCTGGTGCAGGATGAGGCGGCCCCCGCGCAGGTCGGGCCCGACGACTTCCGCCGCGTGGTGGACTACCAGCGCCTGGTCGAGCTGGCACGCGCAGTGGTTGCGACCGGCCATGTGCTGCTGGTGGAGACGCTCGCCGAGCGGATCGCCGCCGCAGCGCTTGAGGATCCCCGGGTGGAGCGGGCGCGGGTGACGGTGGAGAAGCCGGATGCCTTCCCCGACGTGGAAGGGGTGGGCGTGGTGGTCGAAAGACGCAGGCCGTAGAAGGCCTTGGTTCCCGGCCGCACGGTGAAACTTGTCCACTGTGGTCACGCCGCCGAGAGCCGACATTCCGCGTCAACCGAAAAGATAGGCTTGACGACAGCTTGAAGACACCCGCAGGCGAATTTTCGTTCCGTTTCAAGTGGTTAGGAAAATCGCCTATTTTCTGGGCAACCTCATGTTGCTGGCGGATGACAGCCATTCCCGCCCCGTACGGCACACCCCGTCCACAGAGTTGTCCACAGCTTCCGTGGACAACATGCGAGAGGCCTGACAAGGCCGGGCGTCGCCCCGCTGGTATGCTGCACCGATGACGAGCGATTCTGAATTCGCGCAGCGCGACGAGGCGGCACCGCCAGCGATGGCGGGGCTGGTCGCGATCGAATCCGCCGTCGCGACGCTGCCGCTGACGCCCGGCGTCTACCGCATGCTCGATGCCAAGGGCGATGCGCTCTATGTGGGCAAGGCGCGCAGCCTGAAGCGGCGTGTCGCGACCTACACCCAGATCGCGCGCCTGCCCGAACGCCTGCGCCGCATGGTGCACGAGACGCGGCGGCTGGAGGTGGTGACCACGGCCAGCGAGGCCGAGGCGCTGCTGCTGGAAGCCAACCTGATCAAGCGCCTGCGGCCGCGCTACAACATCGTGCTGCGCGACGACAAGTCGTACCCGTGGCTGGTGCTGACCGAGGACCATCCCTACCCGCAGATCGCGAAGCACAGGGGCGAACGGCGCAAGGGCGCCAGCTACTGGGGCCCCTTCGCCTCGGCCTGGGCGGTGAACCAGACGCTGACCGCGCTGCAGCGCGTCTTCCTGCTGCGCTCCTGCCGCGACACGGTGTTCGACAGCCGCACCCGGCCCTGCCTGCTGTTCCAGATCAAGCGCTGCTCGGCCCCCTGCGTGCAGCGCATCAGCGAGGCCGACTATGCCGGGCTGGTGCGGGAGGCGAAGGAGTTCCTCTCGGGCGGCACCCCTTCGATCCAGCGGCGCCTGGCGCAGGAGATGGAGCAGGCGGCGGAGCGGCTGGAATTCGAGCGCGCGGCGGCGCTGCGCGACCGCATCCGCGGGCTGACCCATGTGCAGGGCCGCGACCGCATCAACATGGAGGGGATCGGCGACGCCGACGTGGTGGCGCTGCACCAGATGGCCGGGCAGTCCTGCGTGCAGGTCTTCTTCTTCCGGGGTGGGCGGAACAACGGCAACCGGCCCTACTTCCTGAGCCACGCCAAGACCGACCAGAGCGCGGAGGAGGTGCTGGGCGCCTTCCTGGCGCAGCTCTACGACGACCTGCCGCCGCCGCCGCTGGTGCTGGTCAGCCACGATCCGAAGGATGCGCCGATCCTGGCCGATGCGCTGGCCATCAAGACCGGCCGAAAGGTGGAGATCCACCGCCCGCAGCGCGGGGACAAGAAAGCCGCCGTGGATCACGCCGCCACCAACGCGCGGGAGGCGATCGAGCGCCGGATGGCCGAAGGCGCGGCACAGTCCGAGCTGCTGCAGGGCGTGGCCCGGGTCTTCGACCTGCCCGACGCGCCGGAGCGCATCGAGGTCTACGACAACAGCCACATCATGGGCGCCAACGCCTATGGCGTGATGGTGGTGGCCGGCCCCGCGGGCTTCCTGAAGCAGCACTACCGCAAATACGGAATCCGCGAGGCCAAGCCGGCCGACGGGTCCGCGCCCCGCGGCGGGGACGACTTCGCCATGATGCGCGAGGTCTTCGAGCGGCGCTTCGGCCGCGCCTTGAAGGAGGACCCGGGCCGCGAGAGCGGCACCTGGCCCGACCTGGTTCTGATCGATGGCGGCGCCGGCCAGCTTTCCGCCGCGCGGGAGATCCTGAACGAGATGGGCCTGCACGACATCCCGCTGGTCGGCATCGCCAAGGGCCCGGACCGCGACGCCGGACGGGAATGGTTCCACCAGACGGGCAAGGAGCCGTTCCAGCTGCCGCCGCGCGACGCGGTGCTCTACTATCTCCAGCGCCTGCGCGACGAGGCGCACCGCTTCGCCATCGCCAGCCACCGGGCCGGCCGGTCCAAGGCGCTGACGCGCAGCGAGCTGGACGAGATCCCCGGCGTGGGCAGCGCGCTGAAGCGCAAGCTGCTGAACCATTTCGGCTCCGCCCGCGGGGTGCGGAATGCGGCGCTGGAGGACCTGGAGAAGGCGCCGGGCGTCGGTCCGGCGGTGGCCCGCAGGATCTACGGGCATTTCCATCCGGCCGAGGGCTGATGCTCGGCCGTTGCGCGATGCCGGAGGGCACGCCAGGCAGCGCCTGGCAGCACCCCCCCTGGGGGGGGACCAGGGCGCCCGCGCCGCGCCTCGTGAGCGGGGGCCGCGCTGGCGCCTCGCCCGTGGCGGGGCCTTCTGCTAGACGAAGGGGCGCATGCCGACCGACCTGCCCAACCTGCTGACGCTTTCGCGCATCGCGGCCATCCCCGTGCTGGTGGCGCTGGTCGCGCTGCGCGACCCCTGGGCGGATTTCGCGGCCTGCGTGGTGTTCTCGGCCGCGGCCATCACCGACTATTTCGACGGCAAGCTAGCGCGCGAACGGCAGCAGACCAGCGCCTTCGGCCGCATGCTGGACCCCATCGCAGACAAGCTGCTGGTCGGCGCGGCCCTGATGCTGCTGGCCGGGATGGACCGGCTGAGCGCGCTGGGCCTGCTGCCCGCCATCGTCATCATGCTGCGCGAGATCCTGGTCTCCGGCCTCCGGGAATACCTGGCCGGACTCTCGGTGGGCCTGCCGGTGACGAAGCTGGCGAAGTGGAAGACCGGGTTCCAGATGGGCGCGCTGGGCACGCTGCTGGCCGGAGACACGGCAGCGCAGGTGCTGCACCTGTCCGTCCTGCCGGTCTCCGTCATCGGGGAATTGATGCTCTGGACGGCGGCGGCCCTCACGATGATCACGGGGTGGGACTATCTCCAGGCCGGGCTGCGCCATGCCGGCCGCGCGCCATCGACGCCGCCGCGCGAGCCGGCGCGCTCTTGAGGCTTCCGGCAGCGCGGCGCATCTTCGGCGAAACGTACGATCGGGACGACCTCATGCACCTCGCGATCCGGAGCCCAGCCACCGCCCCTTGGCGCATCTTCCCCGGGCGCGCCGCAGGGGTCGGGCTCGCGCTGCTGCTCGGCGCCTGCTCCTCCGCGCAGTTCCCGACCGACAGCATGACCGCGCCCTTCGCGGCGCCGCGGCACAGCGTGATGACCGACAGCCTGACGGCGCAGCGCGTGCGCGGCAGCAGCCCAGAGGTCTCGCCCCTGCTGCCGGAGCCCGGCAATGTCTGGCCGGAGCAGGAGCTGGAATCCCGCCCCACCCTGCTGAGCGGGCCGGAAGAGGCGATGCGAAACGTGCCGGAGTACCGCCCCTCGATGATCGACGGCGCGCCGCCGGCCCGTTCGCCGGTGCCGACGCCGGCACCCGGCGCGCGGACCGGCAGCGCCGGTTCCCTGCAGACGCTGCCGCCACCGGACCAGTTGCCCCGTGCCCCGGCGCAGCCGCCCATCGCCTCCCCCGCGCCGCCGCCGCCGGGCGGTCCGGGCCAGGTCACCATCGATCCGGCCGGCCGCCCGGCGGTCACCACCGGCCAGGCGGGCTCGGTGCGCGGGGTGACGCAGCCGGGCGTCGGCAGCGGCTCCGTCGTGACGCAGGGCAATGTGGAGACCTGGATCGGGCCGGATGGCCGGGTGCAGACCCGGGTCGTCCCGCCGCGCCAGTGAGGGGCCGGGCTTGAAGGTCCTCTACTTCGCCTGGGTGCGCCAGAAGGTCGGCACCGCCGAGGAGGATGTCGCGCCGCCGGAGGAAGTGCGCGACGTCGCCGGGCTGGTCGGCTGGCTGGCCGGCCGCAGCCCCGGCCATGCGGCGGCCTTCGCCGATCCGCGCCAGGTGCGCGCCGCGGTGAACCAGGACTTCGCCACGCCGGACCACCCCGTGCGCGCCGGCGACGAGGTCGCCTTCTTTCCGCCCGTCACCGGGGGCTGAGCCCCATGCCGGCCACGCCCACCATCCGCGTGCAGGCGGAACCCTTCGACGTCGGGGCCGAGACCGCGGCGCTGCAGGCCGGGCGCACCGACGTCGGCGGCCTGGCGAGCTTCCTCGGCATCTGCCGCGCCGATGGCGGGCTGGCCGCGATGGTGCTGGAGCACTATCCCGGCATGACGGAGCGCGCCCTGACGCGCATCGCGGAGGAGGCCTGCGCGCGCTGGCCGCTGACCGGCTGCACCGTGATCCACCGCCACGGAAGGCTGCTGCCGGGCGATCCGATCGTGCTGGTGCTGACCGCGAGCGCGCATCGCGTCGCCGCGCTGGAAAGCTGCGCCTTCCTGATCGACTGGCTGAAGACGAAGGCCCCCTTCTGGAAGCGCGAGGAATTCGCCGGCGGCGGCGCGCGCTGGGTGGAGGCCAAGGCCGAGGACGACGAGGCAGCGGCGCGCTGGGCGCGCTGAACCGCATGCGGCCGCTTGCGATCCTGGCCGGCGGCCTGCTGCTGGTGTGGCCGGCCTTCCTCAACGGCTATCCACTGCTGTTCAGCGACACCGGCGCCTTCCTGCACCAGACGCTGGGCCCGTTGGTGATCTGGGACAAGCCGCATGTCTACGGGCCGCTGCTGCACGCGCTGCATTGGCGGGTGACGCTGTGGGGGCCGGTGCTGGCCCAGGGGCTGGTGCTGTCCTGGCTGCTGTGGCTGGCGCAGCGCGCGCTGCGCGGCGGCGCCGCGCCGGGGGTGCACCTGCTGGCCTGCGCCGGCGCCGCGCTGCTGACGACAGCGCCCTTCACCGCGGCTCTGCTGATGCCCGATGTCTTCGCGCCGATCGTGGCGCTGGCCTTGCTGCTGCCGGCCTTCGCGCGGGAGAGCCTCTCTCGCGCCGAGACCTGGGCGTTGTGGCTGCTCGCGACGCTCGGCATCGCGACGCATCTCTCGCATCTGCCGATGGCGCTCGCGCTCGCGGTGCTGGCGCTGCTGGTCGCACGGCGCCCGGCGCCGGCGCTGCGCGCCGCGACGCCGATCCTGGCCGCGGCGGCGATCCTGCTGGCGACGAATCTCTGGGGTCATGGCCGGCTGGCGCTGTCGCCGCATGGCGCGACCTTCCTGCTGGCGCGGCTGCAGGCGGACGGGCCGGCCGCCGCGGTGATCCGCGAACGCTGCCCCGCTGCGGGCTGGTATCTCTGCGCCTTCGCCGACCGGCTGCCGATGGACAGCGACGACTTCCTCTGGCGGCCGGACAGCCCGGTGAACCGCGCGCCGGACGGCACGCCGCGCTTCCTGGGCGGCGCGCTGCTCTCCCCGGAGGCGGGCGCCATCGTGGCGGAGACGCTGCGCAGCCGGCCGCTGGAGGTGGCGCAGGCGATGCTGGCCAACACGCTGCGGCAGATGGCCATGGCGCAGGCCGGCGACACGCTGGTGCCAGATCATCTGGCCGCCGCGGTGCGGCCGCGGATCGCGGAAGCCTTCCCGCCGCGCGAGCTCGCCGCCTACGACGCCGCGCTGCAAGCGCGCGGCCTGCTGCCGTCGGCGGCGGCGCCGTTCCTGTGGCCGCATG
>NZ_JAPSMD010000308.1 GCF_027856955.1 Falsiroseomonas oryzae
GAGCGCGGCCAGCGCCGGCATCGGCTGGCCGGGCAGCAGGCGGTTGGGCGCGACAGCCAGCCAGGGCAGCGGCAGCAGCAGCGCCGCCAGCGCCAGTGCGGCCGGCAGCGCCAGCGCGGGGTTCACCGCAGCAGGCCGGCCGTCGCCAGATGCTCGCGCGCCACCGCGTTGGCAGGGCGCCCTTCCACCGCGATGCGCGCGTTCAGCCGCTGCAGCGTGGCTTGGTCGAGCGAGGCGAAGACCGGGGCGAGGGCGGTGCGGATGGCGGGGAACCGCTCCAGCACGGCGGCGCGGACCACGGGCGCGGGCTCGTACACCATCTGGGCGCCGCGGTCGTCCGCCATGACGACGAGGTCGAGCGCGGCGATTCCGCCATCGGTCCCGTACACCATCGCCGCGTTGACGCCGGAGATGCCCTGCGCCGCGGCGCGCATCGTCACGGCCGTGTCGCCGCCCGGCAGCACCACGATGCGGTCGCGCGGGAAGGTCGCGCCGTAGGTGCGCTCGAAGGCGGGCAGGGCGGCGGCGCTCTCGACGAATTCGGCGGAGGCGGCGAGGCGCAGCGCGCCGCGGCCGGCGGCGGCGAAGAAGTCGCCCATCGTGCGCAGCCGCTCGCGCGTCGCGATATCGCGCCGCACGGCGATCGCCCAGGTGTTGTTCGCCCTGGCGCGATCGAGCCAGACCAGGCTGTTCTGCGCGCGATCGAGTTCCGCCGCGAGCGCGTAGGCCCGTTCGCCGTCGCGCCAGGCCGGGTCGTCCTCGCGCCGGAAGAAGAAGGCGGCGTTGCCGGTGTATTCGGGATAGAGGTCGATCTCGCCGGCGACCAAGGCGCCGCGCACGATCCGCGTGGGGCCGAGCGCGAGGCGGGCCTCGGTCGGCACGCCAGCCTGGCCCAGCGCGAGCAGGATCAGGTGCCCGAGCAGCTGTGCCTCGGTGTCGAGCTTCGAGGCCACCACCACCGGGCCGTCCCGGCGCTGCGCCCGCGCGGTGCCCGCCAGCAGCGCGGCTGCGCCGGTGCCGAGCACTGTCCGCCGCGCCACGCGGCGCGCCTGCCACCCCGTCATCCCTGCCTCCTCCTGCCGTCCGGCCAGCCTACCCCGTCGGTCAGGCAGGCTGGCAACCCCAAGACGCCTGAGGTGCAGGTGCGACGCGGCCGGGTGCCGTCAACCCTGCGGCAGAGGCATCAGCGCGGCTGCTCCAGCGCCTGCCACAGGTTGAGCGCGAGGGCGCGCGCGGTGGCCTCGTCGGCAGCCAGCCGCAGCCGGCTGCCGTCGCGCGCGATCAGGTGGAGTTCCGCGCCCTCGTCGGAGGTGAGCAGCGACGCCGCGATCAGGTCCGCCGGTGCAGGCGGCGCCGCGGCGCCGAGGGGCGTCGGCGTCATGGGCAGGTATCCTCCTGTGCCTTCAAGTCGCGATATTCGCGCAGGAGTCGCACGTTGAAGGCGGATGCCTTGCCCGATCGTGAACATCGCGCATCCGGCACGATGCGCCGGATGCGGCGTGTGATGTCAGCCGCGTGCCAGGCCGAGCACGCTGCGCAGCCGCGCCAGCATCGCCTGCGCCGGCTCGCCCAGTTCCTCCTCCGGCCCGGCCACGCCCTCCACCGTGTCGAGGGCGCGGCGGCGCTCGACCGCCTCGGGCAGCAGCTTCGGCAGCGTCGCCAGCGCCTCCTCTGGCGCCATCTCGACGATCAGCGTCTGCTCGCGGATCAGCGCCTGGCGGGCGGCGGAGGTCATGTCGGCGAAGGGCGCCTCCCCGGTCAGCACCGCCTGCGATCTCGCGAGGCGGGAGCGCCGGACGCCGCCGCGGGCGCGCGCCAGCAGGATCATCATGCGCACCACCGCCTCGGCGTAGTTGCCTTCCGCCACGTGGGCCAGCGCGGCGCGCATCTCCGGCGCGTCGGCCAGCGTGTCGGCGGTTTCGGCAGCCTCCTCCTCGGCCGTCGCCTCCGCGGCGCCGAAGGCGGCCAGCGTGCCGTAGACCGCGTGGAAGGCGGCCTCGGTCCAGGCGTCGCGCCAGTCCCGCCAGGCGTCGATTGCGCCCTCCACCCGGTCGGCGAAGGCGCGCTCCGCCGTCAGGAAGGGGTTGTCCGCGGCGGCCGGGGCGCGCTGCGCCTTCACCCGCTCCGCTGCCGCCGCGAAGGGCAGCATGAAGGGGTTGAGGTCGGAGACCATGTAGCGGCGCGCGCGCATCGGGTGCAGCTGCCGGCGCAGCTCCGCCGTCGCTTCCGTCGTGACCTGGCGTACCACCGGGCCGACGACCAGGTCGTAGATCGTCTGGTTCACCGCGGAGATCTTCGCCACCGCCGGGAAGGCCTCGTTGTTCGCCTCGCCCGACACCTGCCGGATGTCGGCGATGGTGCGGCTGACGAGCTCCACCTGGTAGCCGGCGTTCACGCCGCTGCCCTCGGACCCCGTGATGCGCATCTCGTAGAGGCCTGGTGCCACCGCCTCGATCATGTCGAGGGTGTTGGCGATCTCGGTGTGTTCCTTGTTCGCCACCTTGCCGCTGACGAAGATGCCGAGGTGGCCGATGTCGTCATGCACCAGGTAGACGATGGTCTGGCCGAGCTTCCGGATCTCCTTCTCGTCGCGGTAGACGTCGGCGATCCAGCGCAGCGCCTGGCCGGGCGGCGTGATGTTGTCGCCGGCGGAGGCGAAGACGATGATCGGCGACTTGATCGAGCGCATGTTGAAGGTCGCGCCGCCGCGGCCCGGCCCGGCGCTGATCTCGCCGCGGGCGAAGCGGTCGCCGACGAACAGGTTCTCGACGATCCAGCGGATCTCGTCGCGGTTCATCAGGTAGTAGCCGCCCCACCACTTCTCGAATTCCAGGAAGCGCTCGGGCTCGGAATCGGCCTTCTCGTAGAGGCTCCAGTACTTCTTGAACCAGGTGTTCCCGGGCGACAGGCCCTCGAAGTTCAGCACGAGGTTCGCGCCGTCGAACTTGCCGTTGCCGAGGTCGGCGAGCAGTGCGGCGGGCCAGGACCCGCCGGCCAGGCCGCCGGTGTAGCGCATGGGGTTGCGGCCCTTCTCGCCGGCCCAGTAGGACAGCGGCGCGCCGTTCAGCACCAGCGGCCCCATCAGCTCGGGGTCGGAGGCGCCGAGCATCATCACCGCCCAGCCGCCCTGGCAGTTGCCGATCACCACGGGCTTCGGCGCATCGGGATGCGCCTCGTGCACCTTGCGCAGGAAGGTGCGCTCGGCCGCGGTGATGTCGAGGATCGTCTGGCCGGGCTCCGGGTCCTTGAAGAAGATCACGAAGTAGACCGGATGGCCGCGGCGGAGCGCCACGCCGACCTGGCTGTCCGACTTGAAGCCGCCGATGCCGGCGCCGTGGCCGGCGCGCGGGTCGATGATGACGAAGGGCCGCAGCTTCGGGTCGGTGGGCCGCGTGCCGACGGGCGGCTTGATGCGAACCAGGGCGTAGTTGCAGCGGCGCGGCAGGGTCCGGCCGTCCACCATCATGTCCCATTCGAACACCAGCACGGGCGGGCAGCCCTGCTTCTCGTGCTCGACGAACTCGTTGCCGGCCCGGCGCATGGTGTCCCAGAACAGGATGGAACGCTGCGTCGCGTCCACCGCGTATTCCATCGCCTCCTGCATCAGGGTCAGCGGGCTGCGGCCCAGGAAGCCGAGCATCGCGGGCGGCTGCGGCGGCTTGGGCGCCAGCGCCTCGGCCTGCCGCGCGGCGACCTCGGCCAGGCTGCGGGCCTGGTCGAGCGCGCGGCTCATCGTCTCGGCGCCGCGGGACAGGAGCTCGCGGCCGGGGAGGGGAGGAGGCACGGCGTTCACGGCTGGGTCGTCCTGACGGTCATGGGAATGCTGCAACGCACCATATAAGCCGCCGTCGCTTACCACGGGCGTTACGTCCTGCCCATGTGAGGTTCCGGCCCCGGGCCGCCTGCCGCGCGCCTCGCCCGCCGGTTGATGAGCGGGGCGCGTTTATGGACCAGCATGCCGGCGCGATCGCGGCTAAGGAACTCGGGCCGCCGCGGCGATGCGCACGCCCGGCAGCGCGAGCCCGACCCGGCCCGACGTCGCTCAGCCGAGGACGTCGCGGCGCGCCGCCATCCGGACGCGGAGGGCGCGCGCCCCCATCCGGCCCAGGCCTACGGCAGACACGCCCGCCCGTCGCGGTGCGCGACGACGCGCGCCTGCACGCCACATCGACAACGAAGGATACGAGCAACATGGCTTCCAACGACGCGCTCCACGTCTCGTTTGACGACGGCTTCGGCCCGATCGGCAACGCCTGGAACGTGGACGCCTCCGTCCCCGGCGAGGTGCGGCTTGCCGGCAGTTCCGCCATGATGGAATGGGCGACCGGGCGCGACGCCGGGCACGGCTACGGGACCTACACCGTGAACGCGAAGCTGGAGGGCAACCAGCCCGGCGCCGGCATCATCCTCTGGCCTGGCGACAACCAGTGGCCGGGCCAGGAACTGGACATGGCGGAGATCACGCCGGACGGGTCCGGGCGGGTCTATGGCACGGTGCACTGGAATGCCGGCGGCTTCGACGCCTACGAGGCACGCATCTTCGACGGCATCACCACCGGCAGCTTCCACGACTACACGATGGTGTGGGAGCCCGGGCGCATCACCTTCAAGGTGGACGGCGCGGAAAAGGGCGTAGTGACGGAGAACGTGCCGGTGGACTTCGCCCATGGCGGGATGAACAACACCATCGGCTTCCTGAACAACAACCCGAACACCTCGATCACGGTGCGCGACGTCAGCTTCACGCCGCTTGGCGAGGCGGCGCCGGCGCCGAGCGCCGCGGCACCGGCCGCGGCCGAGACCGCCTGGGACGTGGCGGTGCCCGCCCAGAACGCCATCATCGCGACCGAGGCCGTGGCGGTGCAGACCGGCTCCGGGTCCGGGCTGGATGCCTGGACGGACGCGAACGGCATGGTGGACTGGAACGCGCTGGCGGCGCACGTGACCTCCAACTACGAGGCCACCGGCCAGTGGTTCATCTGAGGGCCGCCTGACCCTGCCGGTGGGAGGGGCGCGCCCCTGCCGCCGCGCGGGTCAGCGCTTCTCCTCGGCCGGGACGAAATGCTCGAGGCGCACGACCTGCGTGTCGGAGATGAACATCACGCCGGAGCCCTTCTCGAAGAGCGGCTTCAGGCCCGATGCGACGCGGCGGATCACCGGCTCGGTGCCGACCGCCATGAACATCACCACGCTGGCCTGGTCGTTCCAGAGCAGCCTTCCCTCGTGGAAGCCGTGATGGCCCTGGCCGGCCACGTCGCGGAACAGCGTCCAGCCGGTGCAGCCGCTGCGCTCCAGCAGTTCCCGCACGAAGGCCTGGCGCTCGCCGGGCAGGATGATCTCGATCTTCTTCAGAGAGTGGAAGACGAGATCGTCCGAGTTGGTCATCGGCATGGACTCCCTGCTCATGCGGGCACCAGAGCGTAGCGGCGCGCCTCGGTCGCCTCGCCCGTCTCCGCGTCGCGCCAGCTGCCGTCGCGGTTGCGGCGCAGGAACTGCCCGGTCTCGGGGTCTGCCACCAGCAGCGCCACCCAGCCATTGCCGAACAGCGTCTGCAGGATGCGATGCTTGGTGATCAGCGCCTCAACGCGCGCGCGGGGGGCGCGCACCACCGTCATCAGCCGCAGCGGCTCGTGGTAGGGCAGGCCGTCGGC
The DNA here is from genome assembly GCF_027856955.1 of Falsiroseomonas oryzae. Lineage (GTDB taxonomy): Bacteria > Pseudomonadota > Alphaproteobacteria > Acetobacterales > Acetobacteraceae > Falsiroseomonas > Falsiroseomonas oryzae. The sequence goes on from NZ_JAPSMD010000308.1 coordinate 5,652, forward strand.
CGATTCGACCGACTGCGCCGGCAGGCCGGTCATCAGGTCGCTGGCGTTGCCCTGCATCACGCCGAAGCCGCCCACCACGTTGTGCGTCACCTTCGACCCCGCGCCGAACACGGCGTTGTCGACGGTGGAGAAATAATACTGCGTGTTGATCCACTCCGCCACGACCATCGGCGCGGTCAGGATCACCTCCAGCGCCGCGCCGTCGGCATCGGCCCGCCAGTCGTAGGAGTGCAGGAAGCAGCGGCCCTCCAGGTCCAGCCGCTTCGTGAAGCCGCGGTCTGCGACGATGAAGGCGGCGTTGCGCGCCAGAGCCCATTCCGGCCGCACCTGCGCCCAGTCCGCCGCGCGCCGCTCGGCCGCCGCCACCGGGTCGGCGGCGGCGTCGCCGGGCAGCCGCGCCAGCCGTTCCTCCGTCGCCGCCGCACGGGCGGTGGCGAGGTCGGCCTGCAGGCGCGCCAGGATGGTGCCCTGGGATGCGGCCTGGCCGGCGTTCCAGATGGTCACCTCGTCCGTCGTGGTGTTGTGCTCCGCGGCGAGGAACACCGTCTCCGTCGGGATGGCGATTCCGCGCGCGGCCAGGCCGCGGCGCACCTCCGCGTCGTTCAGGATTTCTGCCATGATCCGCGCGTTCGGGCCGCCGCGGTTGCCGCCGCAGGCGCCGCAATCCAGGCCGGCGGCGAAGGGGTTGTTCACCGCCTGCCCGCCATGGCCGCAGAGCACCACCACCGGCGCGAATCCGGTGGTGAGGCCCATGATGCGCAGCGCGCCTTCCGCGGTCGCCACCTGCTCGGCGGGGCTCATGCCGGTCGGCGCCGTCGCGCCGTCGTCGCAGGCGAGCGCGACGCGCGGCGTCGTGGCGGCAACCGGCGCAATGCGGCCGGCCAGGCGGTTCGCGACGCGGCCGAAGCCCTCC
>NZ_JAPSMD010000309.1 GCF_027856955.1 Falsiroseomonas oryzae
GCGTCGGGCCGACGCTGTCCGGCTTCCTGGCCGAGGGCGGGCGCGCGGCGGCGATGGCGGCCTTCCTGGACGGCGGGCGCGCCCCGCGCGGCGCGCCGCATCCGCGCGAGGTCTGGGAGGCCGTCTTCCCGATGGTGCTGCCGCCGGCCGAGCCGGACGGGCTGGGCGCGGTGCTGCTGGACAGCAACGCGCTGACGCAGTTCTCCTTCACCAATGCGCTCGGCATCCTGGCGGCGCAGGAGCTGCACGCGGCGGAGCGAGCCATGGCGCAATGGCCGGAGGCGCGCTGGCTGGTCTGCCTGCACCACCACCTGGTCGAGTATCCGCGGGCCGGGGTGAAGCTGGCCGACCGCATCGCGACTGCGCTGACCAACGGCCATTGGGTGCTGGCGCGGCTGCGGCGGCAGGCGGCGCGCCTGGTGGTGCTGCACGGCCACCGGCACACCGACTGGACGGGCGAGTGCGGCGGCGTGCGGATCCTCTCGGCGCCGTCGCCGGTGATGGGGCCGGCCGATCCGGCGACGCCGCGCGGCTTCTGGATCCACGGCCTGGCCCCCGGCCCGGCCGGCGCGCTGGACCTGCTGGCGCCGGAGCGGGTGGTGGTCCCCGGTCAGCCGGGGAAGGCGTCGCCGTAGCTGGCGATCTCGATCAGGTTGCCGTCGGGGTCGCGGCAATAGACCGAGCGGATCGGGCCCAGCGCACCCTGCTTGGCGACCGGGCCGAGCTCCACCGTCACGCCGCAATGCTCGAGATGCGCCACCACCTCCTCCGGCGGGACGGTGACGACGAAGCAGAGGTCCTGCGTGCCGGGGAGGGCGGTGACGGAGGAGAACCACTCCTCCTGCGTCGCGGTCTTCGGGCGCAGGTTGATCTTCTGGCCGCCGAACTTCAGCGCCGTGCGGCGCTGCGCGGTGCCGAACTCCTCGCGCTCCATGCCGAGCACGCGCTGGTACCAGCCCGCGCTGACCTCCACGTCGCTGCAGGTGATGACCAGGTGGTCGAGACGGTCCACGGCGAAGCGCATGTCTAGATGTTCCCTTCGCGCCGCGGCAGGCGGGCGGTCACTTCGATCTCGATCTTCATCTCGGGCGACTGCAGCCCGGCGACGAGCATGGTGGCGGCGGGGCGCGCATTGCCGAGCCAGCGCTTCACCACCGGCCAGCAGGGCGGCCAGTCCGTGCGGTCGGGCAGGATGAAGGTGGCGCGCACCACGTCGTCCGGCGTCGCGCCGGCCTGCCGGAGGGCGGCATCGATGTTGCGGAAGCACTGCTCGCATTGCGCCACGACATCGGGCGCGAGGGTCATGCTGGCGTAGTCGTAGCCGGTGGTGCCGGAGACGAAGACGGTATCCCCGTCCACCACGGCGCGCGAATAGCCGATCTCGTCCTCGAAGCGGCTGCCGGAGGAGATGAGGCGGCGGGTCATCAGGCCGGGCTGCAGGCCGGGAGGCTCGAGCGCTTGCGCGCGGTGGAGGCGGGGAACTTCGCCAACTTGGCGGCGGGCCGGATCGGGCGTGCGACCAGTTCGCCGCCGCAATTCGGGCAGACGCCGCCGGGCAGGCGGCTGGCCGCGCAGTCGCGGCACCAGGTGCATTCGAAGGAGCAGATCAGCGCCTCCCGCGAATCAGGCGGGAGGTCGCGGCCGCAGCATTCGCAGTTCGGGCGGAGTTCCAGCATGCGCCGGCTACTCCAGCCCCTCGTAGAAGTCGTTGCCCTTGTCGTCCACGACGATGAAGGCGGGGAAGTCCTCGACCTCGATGCGCCAGACGGCCTCCATGCCGAGCTCGGGGTATTCCAGCACCTCGACCTTGCGGATGCAGTCCTGCGCCAGGCGGGCCGCGGGGCCGCCGACGGAGCCAAGGTAGAAGCCGCCATAGGTCCTGCAGGCGTTCAGCACGGCCTTGGACCTGTTGCCCTTGGCCAGCATCACGAAGCTGCCGCCGGCCTTCTGGAAGGCCTCGACATAGCTGTCCATGCGGCCGGCCGTGGTCGGGCCGAAGCTGCCTGTTGCGTAGCCCTGCGGCGTCTTGGCGGGGCCGGCGTAATAGACCGGGTGGTTCTTCATGTAGTCGGGCAGGCCCTGGCCGGCATCCAGCCTCTCCTGCAGCTTGGCATGGGCGATGTCGCGCGCCACCACCATCGTGCCGGTGAGGGAGACGCGGGTCTTGACCGGGTGCTTCGAGAGCTCGGCGCGGATCTCGCTCATCGGGCGGTTCAGGTCGATCTTCACCACGTCTCCGCCGAGGATCTCGTCCGTCGCCTCCGGCAGGTATCTCGCCGGGTCGTGCTCCAGCTCCTCGAGGAAGACGCCCTCGGGCGTGATCTTCGCCTTGATCTGGCGGTCGGCGGAGCAGCTGACGCCGATGCCGATGGGCAGCGACGCGCCGTGCCTGGGCAGGCGGATCACGCGGACGTCGTGGCAGAAATACTTGCCGCCGAACTGCGCGCCGATGCCGAGGTTCTGCGTGAGCTTGTGGACCTCCTTCTCGAACTCCGTGTCGCGGAAGGCGTGCCCAGCCATGCTGCCCTCGGTCGGCAGCGCGTCGAGGTAGCGGGTGGAAGCGAGCTTGACGGTCTTGAGCGTGGCTTCCGCGCTGGTGCCGCCGATCACCACCGCCAGGTGGTAGGGCGGGCAGGCGGAGGTGCCGAGGGACTTGATCTTGTCCTCCAGGAACTTCAGCAGCTTGTCCTTGGACAGCACGGCGCGGGTCTGCTGGAACAGGAAGGTCTTGTTGGCGCTGCCGCCGCCCTTCAGCACGAACATCAGGTGCAGCTCGTCGGCGTGGTGGTCGCCGGGGGCGGCCATGATGGAGAACTCGACCGGCAGGTTGTTGCCGGTGTTCTTCTCCTCCCACATGGTCAGCGGCGCCATCTGGGAATAGCGCAGGTTGGTCTCGGTGTAGGTGCGGTGGACGCCGTAGGACAGCGCCTCCTCCTCGTCGCCCTCGATCCAGACGCGCTGGCCCTTCTTGCCGAAGACGATGGCGGTGCCGGTGTCCTGGCACATGGGCAGCACGCCGCCGGCGGCGATGTTGGCGTTGCGCAGCAGGTCGAGTGCCACGAAGCGGTCGTTCGGGGTCGCCTCCGGGTCCTTCAGGATGTTCGCCAGCTGCTGCAGGTGGCCCGGGCGCAGCAGGTGGGAGACGTCGCGGCAGGCGGCGAAGGCCAGCTGCTCCAGCGCCTGCGGCGTGACCTTCACGATGGTCCGCCCGTCGCACTGCACGGTGGAGACGCCCTGGATGTCCAGCTTGCGATAGGGCGTCGGGTCGGCGCCGAGGGGGAACATCGGGCTGTAGTTGAAGCCGGACGGTCGCGTGGGCGTGGTGACCGGGCTGTCGATGTCGAGCGGGGGCATTGGCTTCTCCGCGGGCCTTCCGCGGAGGGTGGTAGCGCAGCGCGGCCGCCGCGCCAACGCCGGGGCCGGGCCGCCTGACTCCTACTCCCGCGCCGGGCGGCGACTATTCCCGCGCCGGGCGGCGACGGAACGCGTCCAGGCTGACAACCTGGGCGGGGGCCTCCGCATCGCCCTCCGGGCGGGGCGGGGCGGCAGGGGCGTCGGCCGGCTCGGCCTTCTCGCCGTGCTCCAGCGTGGGCTGGAAGCGCAGGCCGTAGCGGACGGAGGGGTCGGCGAAGCCCGTGAGCGCGGCGAAGGGCACGACCAGGGTGGCGGGCACACCGCCGAAATAGAGGCGGACGCTGAACTGGCGCTCCGTGCGGTCCACCGTCAGCGCCTCGAACTGGTGCTGCAGGACGATGGTCATCTCCTGCGGGTAGCGGGCCTTGAGGTGCCCGGGCAGCTTGGCGGCCGGGTGGTCGGTGCGGAAGGTCAGGTAGAAATGATGCTCGCCGGGCAGCCCCTCCTTCGCGGCGAGTTCCAGCGCGCGCAGCACGACCTCGCGCAGCGCGTCGTCGGTCCAGCGCTCATAGGGGATGAGGCTCGCGGCGGGGCGTACGTCGTCGCTCATGGGGCTTCCCTGTCCAGGCAACCATAGGGCGATGGGAAGGCCCGGAAAAGGGTCGGCTGCCGGTCGCGACGCGGGCGCATCGGCGCTTAACGAATGCCGGATGCGCCGGGAGCAGGTGCCACCCCGATGGGCCGCAAAGCGGCCCCGCGCGCAGAGCGGCCGCATGGCCCATTGCAACAGCGCGTAGGCGCGAAAGCCAAGGCCGCGGAGCGGCCGCCCGGCGCCTGAGGGCAAATAGAGTGGGGGGCTTCTGTTGCCCGGCGCCCCCCGAGCCGCGCTTACCTAGTGTTAGGCAGCGAGTGCGACAGCCTCGCGGCTGTTGTCGTTCGCACTTAGGATTTAGCCCGATAACGGCGGTACAATGCCGGGCAAAAGCGACCCCTTTACCACGCGCGTCGAGCCTGTTTCGCCCCCGCTCCGGCCGCCCCGACAAGGGCTGGGCTGATTGGTGGAGGCGCCGGGCACTGCCCCCGGGTCCGCAACGCTTATTCCAGGTCGTGTTTATCGCCATAGCCGGCAAGCCGGCGGAGACAGATATAGGACGCCGCTCGCTGGGAATCGAGGGGTGCTTCCGCTAGGAAGGCCCGATTTCGGGGGACCCGGGCATGGCGCTGACCGCCGAGCAGCAGCAGGAGATCGAGGCCGCGCGCGGCGCCGCCGCGGCGACGCGCCGACCCACAGTCCCCGCCCTGGAAGCCATGCTGTTCCAGGCGATGCCCGTGCTCGACCACGGTTTCGTCCGCGTGGTGGACTACATGGGCGACGATGCCGCCATCGTGCAGGCGGCGCGCGTCAGCTACGGCCGCGGCACGCGGGCGGCGAACGAGGATCGCGGGCTGATCCGCTACCTCATGCGCCACCGGCACTCCACGCCCTTCGAGATGTGCGAGATCAAGTATCACGTGAAGCTGCCGATCTTCGTGGCGCGGCAGTGGATCCGCCACCGCACGGCGAACGTGAACGAGTACAGCGCCCGCTACTCCATCCTGGACCGCGAATTCTACATCCCGGAGCCGCAGCACCTGGCCGCGCAATCCGCCGTGAACCGTCAGGGCCGCGGCGCCGTGCTGGAAGGGCCGGAGGCGGCGCGGGTGCTGGACCTGTTGCGCGAGGACGCGACGCGCAACTACGACCACTACCTCGAGATGCTGAACGAGGACGACCAGGGCAGCCCGCTGGACCCCGCGCGGCACGGCCTGGCCCGCGAGCTGGCGCGGATGAACCTCACGCTGAACACCTACACCCAGTGGTACTGGAAGACGGACCTCCACAACCTCTTCCACTTCCTGTCGCTGCGGGCCGACGCCCATGCGCAGTACGAGATCCGCGCCTATGCCGAGGCGATGATGGCCAGCGCGGAGGCCTGGGTGCCGATGGCCGCGGCGGCCTTCCGCGACTACCGGCTGGGGGCGGTGACCTTCTCGGCGCAGATGCTGTCGATCGTGAAGCGGATGGTGGCCGGGGAGCAGGTGGCGCAGGAGGGGTCGGGCCTGTCGAAGCGCGAATGGCGCGAGCTGATGGAGGCGCTGGGGCGTGGCGAGTAGCGCTTCCGTCACGAAGCGCGGCAGCGCGAAGCCGCGCGGCAAGGGCGCTGCGACCGCCCGTGGCGCGCTGGCCCGCTGGTGGAAGGTGGCGCTGCTGGTCGTGCTCGCCACCATCGGCCTGCCGCTGGCGCATGCGATCTTCGGCGAGGTGGCGGCGCTGCTGGGCGGCGCGACGCTGCTGGGCTTCCTGCTGGGACGGTGGACGGCACGATGACGCCGGATCGCATCGCGGCCGTGGTCGATTTCCTGGCGCTCGCCGACCGGCTGAAGCATGTCGAGCGGCGCGGGCGGACCGTGTCGCCGGATGGCGCGGCGCGGCAGGAGAACTCGGCCGAGCATTGCTGGAACGTCGCGCTGGTGGCGCTGCTGCTGCATGGCGAGGTCGCCGATCCCCCGGATCTCGGCCATGTGCTGGCGATGATCGCGGCGCATGACCTAGTGGAGGTCGAGGCGGGCGACACCTTCGCCTATGACGAGGCGCATGTGCTGACCCAGGCGGAACGCGAGCGCGCCGCGGCCGATGTGGTGTTCGGCAGCCTGCCGCCCGACCTCGGCGCGCGGCTGCGCGGGTTGTGGGAGGAGTTCGAGGAGGGCGTCACCCCCGCCGCGCGCTTCGCCATGGCCTGCGATCGCGCCCAGGGCTTCCTGCAGGGCGTGATCGGCACCGGCCATTGGCGGCAGGAGGGCGTCACGGAGCAGCAGACCCATGGCCGCATGGCGCCGGCGCGGAAGGTCGCGCCGGTGTTCGAGGCGCTGATCGCGGCGCTCTACGACCGCGCGCGGCAGGGCGGGATGTTCGCGGAGCCCGGCGCGCGATGACCGTGCTGGTCTTCGGCTCGGCCAATGCCGACCTGGTCTTCGCGGTGCCCGCGCTGCCCGCGCCGGGCGTGACGGTGATGGGCGAGGGCGTGCGCAGCTTCCCCGGCGGCAAGGGCGCGAACCAGGCGGTGGCGGCGGCGCGCGACGGCGCCGCCACGGTCTTCGCCGGCTGCGTCGGCCGCGACGGCTTCGCGGAGGTCGCGACCGCCGCGCTGCGTGAGGC
>NZ_JAPSMD010000310.1 GCF_027856955.1 Falsiroseomonas oryzae
GGGCGGCGCCGGGCCTCGAGCTCGCCGCAAGCGGCCGCGCCACCGCGGCGCTCGTGCGTGCCGGCTGGCGGCATCCTGCCGATGCGCGCACGCCATCGCCGGCTCGCACCGTCGCGCCGGGCGAGGCGATCGCGCCGCTGCCACCGCAGCCCTCGCTGTATCCGCCGTGGAGCTATCCCGGCCAGGCCTGGGGCATGGCCGTCGATCTTGACGCCTGCATCGGCTGCAACGCCTGCTCCGTCGCCTGCCAGGCAGAGAACAACACGCCCGTCGTCGGGCCCGAGGAGGTCGCGCGCGGGCGGGAGATGCACTGGCTGCGCATCGATCTGTACGCCGAGCCCGATGGCCGCGGCGCGTTCCAGCCGGTGCCCTGCATGCACTGCGAGAAGGCGCCCTGCGAGGTGGTCTGCCCGGTGAATGCGACGGTGCACGACCATGAGGGCCTGAACCTTATGGTCTATGCGCGCTGCATCGGCACCCGCACCTGCTCCAACAACTGCCCCTACAAGGTCCGGCGCTTCAACTGGCTTGGCTATGCGCGGCAGGACGGCGCCGTGCCGGTGCGCAATCCGGACGTGCCGCTGCGCCCGCGCGGCGTCGTCGAGAAATGCACCTACTGCCAGCACCGCATCGTCGCCGCGCGCACGCAGGCCACGCTGGAGGGACGGGCGCCGCAGGACGGCGAGGTCGAGACCGCCTGCCAGCGTGCATGCCCGACGCGCGCCATCGTCTTCGGAGACGTCAACGATCCGGGCAGCACCGTCGCCCGCGCGAAGGCAGACGGCCGCAACTACGCGCTGCTCGGCGAACTCGGCACGAGGCCGCGCACCACCTACCTCGCGCGCGTCCGAAGCGACACCGGGACCGCAGCGGACGACGTCGCGACCGCACCATGAGGCCGAACCCGGTCGCCGCCATCCCGCTGCTGCGCCGCTTCGGCTGGAGCTTCGCTGCCGCGCTGGGCCTCGCCGCTTTGGGCGTGCTCACGTTGGGCTACGCGGTGATGGCGCTGCTTCTGGTCGGCGTGGGTCTCTGGGGGACCAACATCCCCTTCGTCTGGGGCTTCGACCTCATCAACTACGTCTGGTGGATCGGCATCGCGAACGCCGCCAGCCTGTTCGCGTCGATCCTGGTGCTGCGCCGCCACGGGCTGCGCACCGCCGTGAACCGTTTCGCCGAGGCCGCGGCGCTGGCGGCGATCCTTGCCGCCGTGCTGTATCCCATCCTGCATCTCGGGCGTCCCTGGCTGTTCCACTGGGTGCTGCCCTATCCCGCCGTGTACCAGGTCTGGCCCCAGTTCCGATCGACGCTGGTCTGGGACCTGTGGGGCATCATGTCCCATGTCGTCGTCACCAGCCTGTTCTGGTACATTGGGCTGATCCCCGACCTCGCGACCATGCGCGACCGCGCGCAGGCACGCGGCCGCATGGTGGCCGCGCGGCTCTACGGCATCTTCGCGCTCGGCTGGCGCGGATCGGTGGCGCACTGGGCGCGTCACCAGGCGGCCTATCGGCTGGTCGCGGCCCTGGTCCTGCCCATGCTGGTCTCGGCGCAGACCATCGTGGCGCTCGAATTCGCCACCACCCTCGTGCCGGACTGGCACCAGGCCCGCGTACCGCTGCATGTGGTGCTGACGGGGATCCCGTCCGGCCTCGGCGTCGTGCTCGCCCTGGCCGTGCTGCTGCGCCGCACTCTCGACCTGGACCGGTTCATCGACGACGCGGACGTGGCGCTGCTCGCCCGCCTCATGGCCGCCGCCTCGCTCGCCTGCCTCTGGCTCTACGCCGACCAGCTGCTCGCGGCGGTGCTGGAGGAGGCGGAAACGCGCGAGGGCACCTTCGCCCGCGTCTTCGGTCCCTACGCCGCGCTGTGGTGGGGCGCGCTGGTACTGACCAGCGTCGTGCCGCAGTTGCTGTGGCTGCCCTGGTTCCGCAACACCGCGCCGGCAGCCATCCTGATTGGTCTGGGCGCCGCCGCGGGCGTCTGGCTCGACCGCTTCTCCCTCGTCGCCGGCGGCCTGCTGCGTGACCACCTGCCGCGCATCGGCCCGGCCTACGGCCCGACGACACCGGAATGGACGCTGCTGGTCGGCACGGTCGGCTTGTTCGCGCTGGCGATGCTGCTCTTCGCGCGGCTTCTACCCGTCGTCTCGATGTTCGAGGTTCGCCACGAGGAGAGCGAGGCGGAGGCGCCGTGAGCGACCTGCATGGCGTCATCGGCGCCTTCAGCGACAAGGATGACCTGCTCGAAGCGCTCCGTACGGCCCGCGCAGAGGGCTGGACCAGCCTGGATGCCTTCACCCCGCATCCCGTGCCGGAAGCCGCCGACCTTCTGGGTGCCCGGCCCGGGCGCGTGGCCTGGATCGCCATGGGCGCAGGGGCGTTCGGCGCGCTGCTGGCGTACGCGACGCAATGGTGGCTCTCGGTGCATGACTACCCGATCAACGTCGGCGGCCGCCCGCTGCATGCCTGGCCGGCCTTCCTGCCGGCGACCACCATCGTCGCCATCCTCTGGGCCGCCGTCGCATCCCTGCTGGGCATGCTGGTGGCGAACGGGCTGCCGCGCCTTTCTCACCCGGTCCTTGCCGCACCCGGCTTCCTGCGCGCCAGCGAGGACCGCTTCTTCCTGATGATCGCGGCCGACGATCCCCGCTTCGATGCGGGGCAGGCGAGGCACCTCCTGCAGCGCTCGGGCGCGCTGCGCGTCTCGGACCTGCCGGCGCAATGAGGCCCGCCGCCATCCTCCTCGCCGGTGCCCTCGCGGCCTGCGACGGCTGGCCGGAGAGTCCGGCGCCGCCGCCCCCTGCCGCAGCGCCCCTGGGCAGCGTCGCGCGGGGCGACAAGGCCTGGCGGGACGCGCTGTCGCCACCGGGACCGCCGGTGGATGCAGCACTGCTGGCGCGCGGCTCGGCACGCTACGCGATCTCCTGCATTCCCTGCCATGGACCTGCCGGCGCCGGCGACGGCCCCGTGGTCGCGCGCGGCTTCCCGCCTCCGCCGTCGATCGCGGGGGCCGAGGCGACGCGAAGCATGGCGGCGATCGGCGCGAACCTTGCCGGCGCGCATCCCTTCGACGACCGCATCGCGCCGCGCGACCGCTGGGCCATCGCACGGTTCGTGGAGCGGCTGCCGCACGAGGCGGCGACACCATGAGGCTGGCCGCCGGCCTCGCCGTCGCGTTTGCCGCGGCGCTGATCACGTTCCTCGATTCGCCGCTGCTCCTGGAGGCATGGCTGCTCGCGTTCCTGCTCTGGACAGGGCTCGCCTGCGGCGCGCTCGGTGCGCTCGCGATGGGGCACCTGCTTCAGGAGAGCTGGCTGGCACCGGTGCGCGCGCCGCTGGACGCGGCGGCGCGCACGCTGCCGCTGGCGGTCCTGATGGGCGCACCCGTGCTGGTCGGGCTCGATCTGCTGTATCCCTGGGCAGGATCCTCGCCGCCCGCGATGCCCGCCTCGCGCGCCGCCTGGCTGTCGCCTTGGCCCTTCCGGCTGCGGGCGGGCGCGATTCTGCTGCTGCTGGCCGTGGTGGCGTATCTGCTGACGCGACCCGGGCGTCCGGACAAGCGCTTCGCGGCCCTCACAGTGGCGCTCCTGGTGCCGAGCGTCACGATCGCGGCCCAGGACTGGTCGCTCTCCCGCGATCCAAGCTGGTGGGGCAGCCTGCAAGGCTTCGCCGTGTGGGTCGAGGGCATTACGGCAGCCCTGGCCGCGGCAGCACTCATTGCGCTCGCGCGCGGCAGGATGCCGCGCGGCGAGACTGCCGAGGGCGAAGCGCTGGAACGCGCGCTGCTCGCTCTCGGCCTGACTGCGCTGTGGCTGTGGTTCACGCAGTTCATCGTGGTCTGGATGGCCGATCTGCCGGCGGAAGCGGGCTGGTATCTGCGGCGGGTCGAGGACCACTGGGGTATCATCAAGCTGGCGCTGGCGGTGCCGGCGCTGCTCCTGGCGCTCGCCCTGGCGGCACCGCCCCGCCATCGCCGCTGGCGCATGGCGACGGTCTGCGTACTGCTGCTGGCAAGCCACGCCCTGCACCTGTGGTGGGTGGTCCGTCCGGACGCGCCGCTGGCCCTTCCCCCTGCGTGGCTCGATGCTGCCGTCGCGGCGGCGCTCGGCCTGGCCTGGGCCGCATGGTGGACGGAGGAGATGCGCCGAGTGGACGTCGCGCTGCGTCACCGCGGGCCGCACGCCGCCGCGTCACTGTCGGGGTGAGGGTCCGGCCCGCGCCGCGCGGCGCGGAGCGCGTCGGTTGGTCACGTGGCGGGCCCGGCAGTTGTCGCGGCCATGCCCTGTGTTACGGTTCGCGCGTGGCGCCCGCGCGTGGCGCCGACGGAACCCGCCATGCTCCCGTTCAGCCGCGGCGCCACCCGCCGCCGCATGCCTCCCGTGACAGCCCGCAGCAGATGACCAGGTCGGATCTTGCACGTCGCCTCGACGTCGCCGGCCGGATTGCGCAGCAGGCCGCGAGCCTGGCCGACAGGATGCGAACGAACGGCATGGCTGTGGCGTCGCTGAAGGGCGCTCAGGATTTCCTGACCGAGGCCGACGGCGCGACCGAGCTGTTCATCCGCGAACAGCTGGAGCGCCACTTCCCGGGAGAGCCGGTGCTCGGCGAGGAAGGGGGCGGCGGCGCATGCGGCGAAGGGCCGCTCTGGATCCTGGACCCGATCGACGGCACGGCCAACTTCGCCCGCAACGGGCATCGCTGGTGCGTCTCCATCGGGCTGGCCTGGGACGGACGGGCCGTGCTGGGCGCGGTCGCCCGGCACGCCCCTGCGGAGCTTTTCCTCGGCGCGGAGGGCTGTGGCGCGACGCTGAACGGCGCGCCGATACGCGGCGCTGCCACCACGGACCTGGCGCGTGCCACGGTGGAGGTCGGCTGGTCGCTGCGTCGCCCGGCCGCCGCGTTCGTCGCGCTCGCCGGCCGGGTGATGGCCGCCGGCGCCGGCCTGCGCTCGCAGGGCTCCGGCACGCTCGGCATGGCGGAGACGGCCTGTGGCCGGAGCGACGCCTATCTTGAGTTGCACATCAATTCCTGGGACGTCGCCGCCGCGCTGGCCATCGCGCGCGAGGCCGGGTGCTGGGCGAGTCCCTTCGATTCCGGCGCCTGGCTCGAACAGGGCAACCCGATCTGCGTCGCCGCGGCGCCGCTGGGCGCCCGCCTTGCCGCCATGATGGAGGGTTGAGTTCGCCGGCGCGCGCTGTTGAACTGCGGCAACGATACAGGGAGGACGACCAGCATGACCAACACCCGACGCCTGCTCGGCCTGGCTGCGGCTGGCCTGTTCGCGTGGCTGGCGCCCGGCGCCGCCAGCGCCCAGGGCAACCTGACCGTCTACTGCTCGGTGCAGGAGGAATGGTGCCGCCCGATGATGCAGGCCTTCGAGCGTGCGACGGGCATCCGCGTGGCGATGACGCGCCGCAGCTCCGGCGAAACCCTGACGCAGATCCGCGCCGAATCCTCGAACCCGCGCGGCGATGTGTGGTGGGGCGGCACCGGCGATCCGCACATGCAGGCGGCGCAGGAGAACCTGACGGTCGAATACCGGTCGCCCATGCTGGACCAGGTGCATGACTGGGCCCGCCGCCAGGCCGAACAGACGGGCTTCAGGACCATCGGCATCTACGCCGGCGCGCTCGGCTATTCCTACAACACGAACGAGTTGACCCGCCGGCGTCTTGCCGCGCCGCGCTGCTGGTCGGACCTGACCGCCCCCGGATTCCGCGGGGAGGTGCAGGTCGCCGACCCGAATACCTCCGGCACTGCCTACACCATGCTGGCGACGCTGGTGCAGTTGATGGGCGAGGAGCCTGCCTTCCAGTATCTGCGCAACTTGCATCGCAACGTGAACCAGTACACCCGCAGCGGCGCGGCGCCGGCGCGCGCCGTCGCCACCGGCGAGACGCTGGTCGGCATCACCTTCCTGCACGATGCGGTCACCCAGAAGCTGACCGGCGCCCCGGTGGAGATCGTCGCGCCCTGCGAGGGCACGGGCTACGAGATCGGATCCATGTCGATCATCCGCGGCGCGCGCAACATGGAGCAGGCACGCCGCTTCTACGACTGGGCGCTGACGGCGGAGGCGCAGGGTCTGGCCGTGCAGGCCAATGCGTTCCAGCTTCCGTCCAACCGCAATGCGCCGATCCCGCCGCAGGCGCCGCGCTTCGAGAACATCCGCCTGATCGACTACGACTTCGCGCGCTGGGGCAGTGCGGAGGAGCGGACGCGCCTGCTGACGCGGTGGGAACGCGAGGTCCGCGCCGGCTCGCGCTGACCGGCGATCGCTGAACGGCGCGTCGCCTCGCGATGGGAGCCTTGGGCCTGGGTCGCGCGGCGCTCCTCTGCGCCGTGCTCGGCGCGCTGCTGCTGCCCTGGCACGGGCTGGAGGGCGGCCTTGCCGACCTCTCCGCCTGGCCGGACGGAGCCGCGGCGCCGCTGGCGGCGCTGCTGGCCACTGGCGCGCGACCGTGGCTCTGGCCGGTCGCGCTCCTCCTGCTCGCGGCAGCGCTTCCGCTGCTGCACGGCCGTGCCCCGGGCGGCGCGCT
>NZ_JAPSMD010000311.1 GCF_027856955.1 Falsiroseomonas oryzae
CGTAGTGGTAGGCCCCGCCCCATCGATAGCCGCCGCCCGTGCCGGCGGCGTGCCAGGCCGTGCCGCCGGGCGTGACGCCGCCGGCGCGCCAGAAGGCGTCGGCCGGCGTCGCGGCGAGCAGGGCGCCGCAGGCGCCGAGGATCAGAAGCTTGCGCATGGCTCTCTCTCCCGTCCGTCGCGCCGGATTAGCGGTGCAGGTTGTGGTCCTCGAGCAGCTTGCGCCAGTCGGCCAGGCTGCGGTCGCAGAAGGCGCGGTCCACCTCATGCGAGGAGCCCGCGCCGAAGGAGCTGGAGAAGCGGAACGCGGCATTGGCGCCCATCTGCGCGATCAGGATGCTGTTGAAGGCCAGCAGGCGCTGCTGCGCTGCCTGGCGCTCGGCTTCCGGCAGGCACTGATAGGCGTGGCCGGCCATCAGGCCGAGATTGACCAGCCCGCGGTCGAGCGAGTCGAGCGTCACCGGCCCGGCCGGCTGCTGGGCCATGGCAGGCAGCGCGAGCAGCATGGACAGGGCGGCAGGCAGCAGGCGTCGCATGGCTGTGGTCCTCCTCCTGGGTGGCGGGGCGTCAGGGCTGCACGGTGAAGGCGAGCGTGCCTTGCACCGTTTCGCTCCCCTCGATTGCAATGACCTCCCAGCGCAACTCGTAAGCGCCGGGCTCCAGCGCGGGCAACATGGCGAACAGCAGGTTCGGCGTGGCCTCCAGCCTGGGGTGCAGCACCTGCACGGGCTGACCACCGCGGAGCACCACCAGCCGGGAGCGGATGTGGTCCACCGGCCGGTCGAAGCGCACGAAGACCTGCGTCGGCGCGCGCGGGACCGTGCCGCCCGCCACCGGCTGTGAGCCGACCAGCCGCGGCGGATCGGCGGCCGCCGCGCGCCGCGCGCCAACCACCAGCGCCGTGACCGCAAGAAGACCGCGCCGTCGCATCGTCATGGGTCCCCTCCCCCTGCGCCGCGCGCCAAACTAGGCCGGGCGGGGCGCTGCCGCGAAGCCGTTTCGCGCACGACGCTGCCGCTCGCCGCCGGCGGACGAGATGTTGTTCACCAGCCCGCCAATCACCCACGGCCCGTCCATGGTCAGCGCGACGAAAGTCGGCCCGCCGCCCCAGACGCTCCTGCCGAGCGCCCGGTCGGTGGTGGTCGGCGCCTGCATCACGGCGCCCGCGCCCCAGATGATGTGCTCCGGCCGCGCCGGCCAGAGGAAGCCGCGATCTGCGTGGCACCCAGCCCGAAGGTGGTGCCCTCGCCCGGCGTCATGGCGGGCGGCGAGATCACCGGCAGGATGGTGCGGGTTATCAGGTTCCAGTTGGCATTCAGGCGAAGTGGGAATGACCGGCTGGATGTTCAGCACGTTCTGGATGTGGTCGTTCGGCCCATAGCCGAAGTTCATGTCGTTCTGGAACGGCAGGCTGATCATGTTGGCGACGGGGTTTTGCGCCGCCCGCGCCAGGGCGACGGCTTCGTGATGCGCCGGCGCGTCCGTCGCCTGCGCCAGCGCGGCCGTGCCGGAGAGCGCGAGGAGAAGGCCGCCCGTGGCGGCGGCACCCAATGTCTTGCGCATGTCCACCCCATGGTCCCGGCCCAGCCGCCGCCGGGAAGGCGACTGCGTTCGGCTGGGATGCGCGCATGTCGCGTCGGTTGCCGCCCGCGCGACGCCAGGATGCCGCAGCGGTGGGCGCGCTGCGCCAGGTCCCGTTATCCCGAACGGGCAAGTTCGAGCATGCGGCCCACCGCGCCGGCCGGACCTCGCCGCACAGCCATGCCGAAGGCGGTCTCGGACGGCGTCTCGCCAAACATCTCGCGATAGTCCTTCGCGAAATAGCCGAGGTGCCAGAAGCCGTGCGACAGCGCGACCGACTTCACCAGCGTCTGGCCCGGCCCGGCCTGCCGCAGCGCGCGCCGTGCCAGGGCCAAACGCCGCAGCTTCAGGTAGGCGGCCGGGCTCATGCCGACGGTGGCGACGAAGGCGTCGTGCAGCTTGCGGCGCGAGACGCCGAGCGCCGCGCAGAGCTCGTCGCGGTAGACCGGCCGGGCGAGATGCTGGCGCAGGAAGTCCTCGGCGCTGCGCAGCACGCGCATCGCCTCCCGCGTGGCGCGGCGCTGCGGGGTCACGGCGGTGCCCGGCGCCAGCGCGCCGGCGACCATCTCGACGAGCGACATCGCAAGGCCCTCGGCGCAGCCCGGCACCTGCAGCGCCGCCGGGGCTTCGTCCACCAGGCGCCTGGCCGCGTCGAAGGCGGCAACCAGTCGTTCGGACGCCGCGGCGGACAAGGTGACCAGGCTCAGCCCGCCCGGCACGCAGACCGGCGCGGGCGCCAGCTCTGCCAGCTCCGCCAGCATCTCGGCCGGCAGCGCGACCGAGCCCCAGTTCTGCGGCGCCGGGCAGGAGACGGCGAAGTCTGTGCCGCCTGGCACCAGGATCGCGTCCCGCCCGACCACGGCCGCGCCATTCGCCGTCGCCCCCCCACCCTGACGGCGCAGCGGCACGATCAGCCCGGCAAGGCCGGGCTGCACGACGCCGCGCGTGATGTGCGCGCTGTCCGTGCCGTGCTGGACGACGAGGTCGCCGAGCATCAGGATTCGCAGCGTGGCGTCGAATGTCGTCCCGTGCACCGGCAGATACTCGAACTGCCCGCCGAGCAGCGAGGCCGCGAAGTCGTCCGGCTCCGTGGTGCGGCGGCTGAAGGCTGCCGCCCTGTGTCCGATGGCGCGAAACACCCGATCCCCCGCACGGCCGGCCGCATCAACGCGGCCAGGACAAATTCCTCACATATCGGCAGGGTAACGGAGCCGGTGCAATTCGCGCGGACCTTAATTGCGGGACAGGCGCGCCGGAGCAGCCCGCGCGGCCGCCGGTACCATGGCTGACTGAACCGGCGTGAAGCCCAGAAAAGCCGTGCTTTCCCGACGCCGGGCCCGCGCGCCGACGCGCCGCCCGACCGGACGGCGCGTCATATTTCGTTACATAATCGATTTCAGATGTATTAGCGCCAGCCGGCACGTTGCATGATGCGCAGCGCCTCCGGACTCAGCGCGGCCATGCGCGCGGCGTTGAGGGGATCCTGGCGGAAGTCGCCCAGGCTGCGCAGGAAGGCGTGCGGCTGCGCATCGGCCACCACCGGATACTCCATGTTGCCGTCCGCGAAGATGGACTGCGCGGGGGCGGAGGAGAGGTATTCCAGGAAGGCCTGCGCGGCGTCCCGGTTGGGCGCGGTGCGCACCACGCCGGCGCCGGAGATGTTCACATGCGTGCCGCGGTCGCCCTGGTTCGGGAACAGCACCGCCATGCGCTCCGCCACGGCACGGTCCTCGGCGCGGGCCGAGCGATGCAGCAGGCCGAGATAGTAGGTGTTGGAGATCGCCAGGCGCCCCTGCCCGGCCGCCACGGCGCGGATCTGGTCGGTGTCGCCGCCCTGCGGCGGGCGCGAGAGGTTCGCCGCGATGCCGCGCGCCCAGGCCTCCGTCGCCTCCGGCCCGTTCGCCGCCAGCACGCTGGCCGTCCAGCCGATGGAATAGATGTTGGAGGAGGAGCGCGTGGACACCATGCCGCGGAACTCGGGCCTCGCCAGGTCCTCGTAGCGCGCCAGGCCGGCGGGCAGGCCCTGCGCCCTGTCATACATCACGACGCGCGCGCGGGTGGAAAAGCCGTACCAGGCGCCGTCCGGGTCGCGCAGATGGGCCGGGATGCGCTGGTCCAGCACGGCGGAGCGGATCGGCAGCAGCACGCCGGCTTCCTGGGCGCGGGCCAGGCGACCGGCATCGACGGTGACCAGCACGTCGGCCGGGCTGTTCGCGCCCTCCGCGCGGATGCGTTCCAGCAGTTGGTCCACATTGGCCTCGATCAGCCGGACGCGCACGCCGGACTGACGGGTGAAGCCGTCATAGAGCTCGCGGTCGGTGTCGTAATGGCGCGAGGAGTAGATCGCCAGCGTGCGATCCTGCGCGCCCGCCAGCCCGGGGGCGAACAGCGCCGCGCCGGCGGCGGCGAGCAGGCTGCGGCGGCGCAGCGTGGCCGGGCGAAGTGTGTCTGGGCGCAGTGTGTCTGGGCGGCGGATTGGCGGGTGCATGGCGGTCTCCTGCGTTCGGTGCGATGGGCTTATCGCAAATGAGAACCATTCGCAAGTCTGCCGCGCCAGACGCACGCCCATGTTGCCCATGCACCGTCCCCTCCGCTACAGCGGGGCCAAGGGGAAACGCGCACGGCCCTAACTCCGGGAGAGCCGCGCCGACCATGAACGCACCTTTCGCCGCGACCGGCCGCCTGCACGGCATGGTGGCGGAGATCCACGCACGGTTGCAGGCCGTGACCGAAGGTGCGGTCGCCACCTACATCCCTGCGCTCGCCGCCGTGCCGCCGGAGCTGTTCGGGATCGCGGTGCTGACCGCGGATGGCGCCTTCGCGGAAGCGGGCGACACGCGCGCGCGTTTCACCATCCAATCCGTCTCCAAGCCCTTCACCTACGCCCTGGCGCTGGACCTGCTGGGGCGCCAGGCGATGCGCCAGGCCGTCGGCGTGCAGCCGATGGCGGAAGCGTTCAATGCGCTGGTGCTGGAGCCCGGGCGCAACCGCCCCTTCAACCCGATGGTCAATGCCGGCGCGATCGCGGTGGCCGGGCAGCTGTGCCAGGCACTCGGCGCCACCGCCTTCGAGCAGGTGCGCGCCTGCCTCTCCGCCGCCGCCGGACGGCAGCTCGATCTGGACGAGGATGTCTATCGGTCGGAGGCCGAGACCGGCCACCGCAACCGCGCGCTCGCCCACCTGCTGCACGGCGCGGGCGTGTTCCGGGTGCCGGCGGAGGAGGCGGTGGACCTCTATTTCCGCCAGTGCGCACTGGCCGTGACGGCGCGCGACCTGGCGGTGATGGGCGCCACCATGGCCAATATCGGCACCAACCCGCTGACCGGCGCCGAGGTGTTCGGGCTGGATGCGGTGCGCGACACGCTCTCCGTCATGTTCACCTGCGGCCTCTATGATGGCGCGGGCGATTGGATCTGCCGCGTCGGCGTGCCGGCCAAGAGCGGCGTTGGCGGCGGGCTGGTCGCGGTGGTGAACCGCCTGCTCGGCATCGGCGTGTTCAGCCCGCGCGTGGATGCCGCCGGCAACCCGGTGCGCGGCCTGCGTGCCTGCGAGGCGCTGGCCGAGGATCTGGGCCTCCATCTGTTCGAGGCCGGCAATCCAGGCTCCCGCCTGCTGCCGCTGCTGGCGCGGTAGTCCGGAAACAAAGGAACGCGGCCGCACCGCCCGGCGATTGCACAAGGACGCATGCATGGCAGGCGTAGGGCGCCCTCACGGCGCCGTGCGCTGATCGTTGCAGCCGGCCGTTGCAACCGGCGGTTCCGTTCGGCTAGACCGAATTCAGCGTCGGCACGATCCCGCGGATCGTGCCGGGTCCGTGTCGGTCGAGGGCGTCGCGGCACCGGGCCCCGCGCGTTCCGCGGGGTAACCCGGCCGCCAGCCCTTGCGTCCAAGGCCGGAGGAGACAGCGAACATGCACGCGGCGACGCAGGTGCCTGCGCCGGCCACGATCCGGTCCACCACCTTCACCACGGACCACCTGCCCGCGTCCCGGCGCCTGGAGGCCTGGAAGGCGGCGTTCAGCCGGCTCAACGCGATCGCCGTGCCGGAGTCCGGGCCCGACGGACCCTCAGTCCGCTACGAGACCTGGCTGCTCGGCCCGATGCTGCTCAGCACCAACCGCATGACGCCGGCCCGTTTCGTGCGCGACCAGCGCCAGGCCCGGCACGACGGGCATGACCACTGGGTCATCCGGGTGCTGCGCGACGGCAGCAACCGCATGATGCTGGGCGACACGCCGCACCAGGTCTCCGCCGGCCAGCCCATCCTCTTCTCGCTGGACCAGAGCTGGACCAGCGAATGGACGGCCTGCGAATGGGTCTCCCTCTGCCTGCCGCGCGACGCCTTCCCCGAGATCTCGGCTGGCCTTGCCGCGCGCGGGAGCGGCGTGCTGTCCGCGCCGGGCGTGCCGGTGCTGGTGGACTACCTCTTCATGCTCCGCGGCCAGATGCGTCACGCCTCCGCCGACAGTGTGCCCGTGCTGGTGGAAGCGACGCGCGGCGTGCTTGCCGCCTGCCTGCTGCGCGACATCCCGCCGGGCAGCCCGGCGGCCGAGACAGTCGGCGCCGTGCAGTTCGAGCGGGTGCGCGGACTCATTCGCCGCCACCTGGCATCCGCCACGCTGAGCGCCGACAGCCTGGCCCGCATGGCCGGCATGTCGCGCTCCGCCCTCTATCGCCTGTTCGAGCCGCATGGCGGGGTGGCGCATTACGTGCAGTCGCAGCGGCTGCGAGCCGCGCACCGGCTGCTCTGCGATCCTGCCCTCTCCGGCGTGCCGATCGCCACACTGGTCGAGCGCGTCGGCTTCTACGACGCCAGCGCCTTCAGCCGCGCCTTCGGCCGCACCTTCGGCTATCCCCCGCGCGAGGCGCGCGCGGCGGCGCTGGCGGGCCTGCGCCCGGCGCCGCGGGCCGCGGCGCCGACGGTCGAG
>NZ_JAPSMD010000312.1 GCF_027856955.1 Falsiroseomonas oryzae
GGCCTGCGCCGCAGCGTGGCGGATCAGCCGGCCGTGGCGCGCGGCGCGGGCTGGCCGACGGCGCGCCAGTGCGGCGGCAACTCGTCCTCGGCCGTCGGCATCTGCGGGGCCGGAGCCTGCTTGCGGATGCCGGCCAGGTCCAGGCCGTGCTGCGCAATGCCGGCGGGCGCTGCGGGCACCGGCGGGGCGGCGTGGGCGGCGGGGATGCCCAGGGCGATGTTCATCGCCAGGGCGACGGTGGCGGAGGCGAGGAAGCGGCACATCGGGGTTGTCCTCTCTCTGGGCGGCATCGTGCCGCCGGTGAGGACCTGTGTGCCCGATGCAGGTTCCGCCCCGACGTCGCGGGGTTGCCGATCGCTTCGCGACGCCGCTGCAATGTTGCCGGTTCGCTTCGCGATGCCCGGGGCGTCGCGATCTCAGGCCAACTGCTTCTCGCGCAGGCTCGTCGCGATGGCGCCGATGGCCGCCTTCACCAGCTCGTCCCGCTTCCACCACCAGTAGCCGCGCGCCGCGATGCCGCCGAAATAGCCGAGCGGGGCGGGGCGCAGCAGGTCCTTGACCACCGCGTCCATCCGGGCGCGGATCGGCGGCGCCATGCTGTCCGGCTTCAGCACGCCGCGCGGCCAGTCGGGCAGCCTTTCCTCCTGCGCGCATGCGCCGATCAGGGGGATGACGGGGTAGTGCGCCGGCAGGTCCGGGGTCTTCTGCCAACGCTGCACCAGCTCCGCCTCATGCGTCGCATCGGCCGGCACGAAGGGCACCTCGCCGAACAGCGGATTGGTCGTCGGCAGGGCGAGGTGCAGGCGCAGGAAGCGCTGGCAGTTGCGCCGGCCCAGCTGGAAATCGTGTTCCCGGAAGGCCTGGTGGAAGAAGCCGAGGAAGGCGCCGAGCCCGCCGGCGGCCAGCGGCGCGCCGGACGCCTCGGCGCCCGACCCGCGCGACGGGACCAGCATCATCCGGCTGTACACATCCGGCGCGGCGGCCAGCGCGACGTCCACCGCGCCGAAGCGGGACTGCATCTTCCACGCCTCGACCAGCGCCAGCACGATGCGCTGCAGCGGCGTGTCGGCGGGCAGCGCGGCGTCGTCGGCCGAATCCGGGAAGGGATCGACCATCAGGACGGAGCGGTCGGCGAAGCGGCCGTCGCGCACCAGGCGCTGGCCGGGCGCGTCCATCATGAAGCGGCGGCAGAGGTCGAGCGGCTCGTTGTCGAAGACGCCGCCATCGACGCAGAGATAGTCGTAGGGATCGGGCGTGCCCTTCGGCCAGTCCGGCACCAGGCTGCCGAGCTTCGCGTCGCGATGGATGGAGTCGGGGTGGCCATCGCCGGGCACCAGGATCTCGCGCTTCAGGTAGTCGGTGCCGGGGCGGGAGAGCGCGCGCGCCTGCAGGAACAGCGGGAAGGCGCCGCTGGCCAGCGCCGCCTGGCCCAGCCTCGGCCAGTTGCCGCCGCGGCTGGAGGCGGGATTCTCCAGCGGCAGCAGGTCGGGGTGTTCGGGGCGCGCCGTGCCGACGACGAAGGTCGCGCTGTCGGCGTGCATGCGCATCTTGTGGGAAGGCAGGTTCGCGCCGCCGAAGCTCATGCCGTAGGGCACGCCGCGCAGGTTGCCGAGCGAGAGCGCGAGCGGCAGGGAGGACGCCACCCAGGGGCGATGCGCGGGCTCGCCGGGCGTGTCCAGCACGCTGTCGACGATCTGCTGCAGCACGCGGACATTGAGCAGCGAGCGCAACGGCCCGGCCTGCGGCCCGCGGTCGGAGGGGTCGAGCAGCGCCTCGATCCGCGGTCCCTCCACCCAGGCGCGCCAGAGCGGGTTGGCGCTGCGGTCGCTGCCGGCCCGTGCGGGCGGGAAGCGACGATACAGCAGCGCGGCCAGGATCGCGGCGCACATGCCCCCCGCGCTGGCGCCCGACAGCGCGCGGAGCCTGACCCGGTGGGAGGGCACGCGTTCACCGCGGGCGCGCGCTGCCTCCCAGGAATCCAGCGCCTCGATCAGGAAGTCGAGCATGCCGGCGGTGTAGGCCCCGGCCGAGACGGCGCCGGCCATGCAGAGGCCGATCTGGAAGGTGTGGGGCTCGGGCGTGGGGTTGTTCGTGGCGGACATGCGAGCCTCCCGTCCTGGCGCGCCGGAAGGCTAGCGCGGCTGTCGTTGCCGGCGGAAGGACGATGCGCGGAAGGGTTCAGGCAGGCTGGAGGACCGGCGCGAAGAGGGCGTGCACCGCTTCCAGCGCCTCGCGCCGGTTCGCCAGGACGGGATCGTGCAGGTCCTCGGTCTGTGTGGCCCAGCTCTCCGCCATCGGGCGGCGCAGCACGGCGGGGGCCGGCGGCGGCAGTAGATGCGGACGGAAGTGGTCCAGCAGGGGCTGGGGCAGGTGCGCCTCCCAGCCTTCCAGGTTCAGCTCGCCCGCACGGCGCCGCGCTGCGTCGAAGAGCGCGTCGTCGAGGCTGTGCGAGAGGCGGAAATGCAGGACGGGGGCCGCGGCGGCCGCGCCTTCCGGCCCGCTGTCGCGGGTGACGGCGAAGCCGTCGAGGATCACGGCGCGGCCGGTCGCCACGCCGGTGAGGACGGACAGAGCGATGCTGTCGGGGCGTCCCGCCACCTGGCGCATGCCGTACAGCCGCGGGCCGAAAGCGATGAGCGCACCGGGGGCAAAGAAGAGCTCGCTGTCGCCGACGTCGAAGCGCAGCGCCGGGCAGCCCGGCACCGCCTGGATGCGCCCGGCATAGCCGAACAGCCGCCCGCGGCCGCGCATCGAGCCGAACAGCGAGGCCCATAGGCCGGGATAGGCGGTTGCCGCGTGGTCGGCCGCGGCGCCGTGCAGCAGCGGCGCCAGGATCTCATGCAGGGGAGGCGACGCAGCGGCGGGGCGCGGCAGCGCCACGCCGAGCCGCGCGGCGAAGGCAGCTTCCGCCAGATCCCAGTCGTCGCGGCAGAAGCCTGCGACGTGGCGGGCCAGCAGCGCGCTGAGCGTGGCGAGGCTGTGGTCGGCGGGGCGCAGGGCGCCGGATAGCCAGCGCGTGACGACGGACTTGTCCACGCCCACGCCCTGCGCGAGTTGCACGCTCGAGAGGTTCCCGCGCCGCATTGCGAGCCGCAGCTTGGCGGCGAACGCCTCGACTTCCGCCCCGCGCGTCATGCGCCGCCTCCGGACGAGGTGGCGGAAGCCTAGGCAATGCGGCGCGCAACGGGCAAGCGCGGATCACTGGCCCATCGGTCCCCACCCGTGCTTCGCCGTCAGGTCGTTGCGGAGCGTCGCGGAGGGCGAGGGGGCGTCCGGGAACAGGATTGCGCCGACCGCGAGGAGGCCGAGCAGCACGAGGGAGAAGAGCATGGCGGGGTCCTCCTGGGCCGTGATGGCCGGCAGGACCTTGCCGATGGTGGCGGCACGCGCGCAGGCGCGTCAGGCTGCGCCGCGCGGCGCACCGCGATGCGCATCGCGATGCGCGTGCCGCTCAGCGCCCGCCCGGGATGATGAAGGGCATCTCCGCCAGGGCGCGGGCCACCCATTCCAGCGGCACGTCGTGCCCGGCGGGCGCCGGCGCCGGCGGCATGCCGGAGCGGGCGGCGGGCAGCGCGCCGGCGAAGGCGAAGAGGAAGCCCAGGAAGGCGAAGAGGACGATGGCGGCGGAGCGGCGCATGGGGGCGGTTCCTTCGTGGCGGGGCGGCGTCGCGCTGCCCGTGACCGAAGGATGCCCCGCCCGCCTTGCCGGCGCGCTTCGCGCCGGCACAACAGAGTTTCCGCTCCGCTTCGCGTGTTGCGCGGCGCCTGCCCGGGCGGGCAGGCGCCGGTGCGGTCAGGCGCTCTCGTAGAGCCGCGTCAGGCTGAACTCGCGGTGGCCGAGGAGTTCGGCGGCCGTCAGCTCGCCGTCGGCGGTGCGCAGCATGCAGTCCAGCAGCGCCTCGCCGGCGTCGTCCATGTTCATCCGCTTCTGCAGCAGCCCGGTGACGTCCACGTCGATGTGCTCGGACATGGTGCGCTGCGTGCGCGGGTTCGCCGTGAGCTTGATCACCGGCAGGATCGGGTTGCCGATCACGTTGCCCTGGCCGGTCGGGAAGAAGTGCACCGCATAGCCGCTCGCCGCGCAGAGCGTGACCATCTCGGCCGCGGCGGACGACGAATCCATGAACCACAGGCCGGGGCCGGTCGGCGCCTCCGCCTTGTCCAGCACGCCGTCCACCAGGCACTTCTTGCCGATCTTCTGGATGTTGCCGAGCGCCTTCTCCTCGATCGTCGTCAGGCCACCCTCGATGTTGCCCTTGGTCGGCTGGCTCTCCGACAGGTCGTTGGTCTTGTTCGCCTCGATCATGCGCTGGTAGCGGTCGAACATCGCCATGAACTGCGCGGCGATCTCCGGCGTGCGGCAGCGCTGGGCCACCAGGTGCTCGCCGCCGGTGATCTCGCTGGTCTCGCCGAAGACCAGCGTGTTGCCGTTCTCCCACAGCTTGTCGAAGGCGTTGCCGACGGTGGGGCAGGAGGCGAGGCCGCTGGTCGTGTCGCTCTCGCCGCACTTCGTGCTGACCCACAGCTCGGTCAGGTCGGCCTTGGTCTTCCTCAGGCGGGAGGCGTGCTTGACCAGCTTGTAGGCGGCACGGGAGGCGTTCGCGATGGTGTTGATGTCGCCGTTCTGCTCGATGGCGAAGCCCTCCACCGGCTTCCCGGACTTCGCGATGCCCTCGACGATGCGGCCGGTCCAGCCGGGCTCGATGCCGATGACGACGACGCCGGCGACGTTCGGGTTGGTACCGGTGCCGATCAGCGTGCGGAAATGCAGCTCGAGGTCGGCGCCGAACTGCAGCCGGCCATAGGCGTGCGGGATCGCCATCGCGCCCTTGATGTTGTTGGCCACCGCCTCGGCCGCGGCGTTCGAGAGATCGTCCACCGGCAGGATGATGACGTGGTTGCGCACGCCCATCCGGCCGTTCTCGCGCCGCCAGCCCTCGAAGGACGCACCCTTCAGATTGATGCCCATGGTGGCGTGCCCCTTACCAGCGCTTCGTCTTGACGTTGTGGACGTGCAGATGCTCGCCGGCGCCGATGTCCTTCACCGCGCGGCCGATGTCCACGCCGTACTTGATGATGGTGTCGCCGGACTTGATGCCCTTGATCGCCAGCTTGTGGCCGATCGGGATGTCCGACTTCGCGTCGAACTCGATCATCTTGTCCTGGTCCATGATCCAGCCGTTGAGCCGGGTGCCGGCCTTCAGGCCCTCCACCACCACCACGCCCACGCTGTCGCCTTCGTCGTGCACGACGAAATGGATCGTCATCGCGCTTCCCCCAGTGAATTCGCAGGCGGCACCCTAGGCGCGCGCGTGGCCCCCTTCAACCACCCCCCGGTGCCGTGCTTCCCTGCCCGGGAACCTGTCCGAGGGCGCGACGCATGGCTGGGGTCTACTGGTACGGCGGGGCATGGATGACCGAGGAGCCGAAGATCACCGGCCCGATGGACCACGCTTTCTGGCTGGGCAGCGTGATCTTCGACGGCGGCCGCGCCATCAAGGGTGTGGCGCCGGACCTCGACCGGCACTCCGCGCGCTGCGTGGACAGCGCGCGCAAGATGCTGATGAAGCCGACGAAGACGGCTGCGGAGATCGAGGAGCTCTGCCGCGAGGGCATCCGCCGCATGGGGCCGGACGCCACGCTCTACATCCGGCCGATGTTCTTCGTGCGCAAGGGGCTGGGCGCCGCCCGCCCGGATCCCGAGAGCACGGATTTCGTGCTGGCGATCTACGACAGCCCGCTGCCCGGCTTCACCGGATTCTCCGCCTGCATGGCGCCGTTCCGCCGCCCGGCGCCGGACCAGGCGCCGACCGACGCCAAGGCGTCCTGCCTCTATCCCAACGGCGCGCGCGCGACCGCCTGGGCGGTGGAGCGCGGCTTCGAGAATGCGGTGATGTGCGATGCGCTCGGCAACGTGGCGGAATTCGCCAGCGCCAACCTGATGTTCGTGAAGGACGGCACGGTGATCACGCCGGCGGTCAATGGCAGCTTCCTCAACGGCATCACCCGCCAGCGCGTGCTGTCGCTGCTGCGCCAGGCCGGCGTGCCGGTGGAGGAGCGCGCGGTGAAGGCGGAGGAGCTGGAGACGGCGGACGAGATCTTCTCCACCGGCAACTACGCCAAGGTGCAGCCCTGCACGAACTACAACGGCCGCGCGCTGCAGCCGGGCCCGGTGGCGCGGAAGGCACGCGAGCTCTACTTCGACTGGGCCGAGGCGCACTGGCGGATCCTGCCCAAGGCGGCCTGACGCGCAGCAGGCGGGGTGGAGTCGCCTCGCCCCCGCTATCGCGAGCCGGGGCCGCCCTCCGGCCCGAAGCCGCTGCCTGGCAGCGGTGGCGCGTCCCCGCCGCTGACCGGAGCGGCTTCCAGCGTGCGCCGGTCGCGCGCCAGCCGCTCCGTCACCTGCGCCAGCTCCTCGCGCTGGCGGCGCAGGCGCTGCTCCGTCTCGGCGAGCTGCGTGCCGAGCTCGGCGCGGCGCTGCTCCATGGCCGCAACCTCCGC
>NZ_JAPSMD010000313.1 GCF_027856955.1 Falsiroseomonas oryzae
CGCGGCGGGGCGGGCTGCGGCGCGGGCGGCTGGCTCGCCGGCGGCTCGGCCGGCGCGGGGCGGATCGGCAGCATCGACGCCTCCACGCGCTCGGCATCGTTCAGCACCACCGCAGTGCGCACCACGTTCTCCAGCTCGCGCACGTTGCCGGGCCAGCGATGCGCCAGCAGCGCGGCCTTCGCCTCCTCCGCGAAGCCGCGGAACTGCTTGCCCTCCTCGGCGGCGCTGCGCGCCAGCATCGCCTCGGCGATGGCGATCACGTCCTCGCCGCGCTCGCGCAGCGGCGGCAGGCGCACGGGGACGACGTGCAGCCGGTAGTACAGGTCCTCGCGGAAGCGGCCGGCCTTCACCTCCTCCAGCGGGTCGCGGTTGGTGGCGCAGACGAAGCGCACATCGGTCCGCCGCACCTGCGTGGAGCCCACCGGCTGGAAGGTGCCGGACTGGATGAAGCGCAGCAGCTTGCCCTGCAGCGAGAGGTCCATCTCGCACAACTCGTCCAGGAACAGCGTGCCGCCATCGGCCGCCTGCGCCGCGCCGATCCGGTCGGCCACCGCGCCGGTGAAGGCGCCGCGCACATGGCCGAAGATCTCGCTCTCGATCAGGTCCCGCGGGATGGCCGCGCAGTTGATGGCAATGAACGGCCCGGCGCGGCGCGGCGACAGGCGGTGCACCGCCTCCGCCGCCAGTTCCTTGCCGGTGCCGCTCTCGCCGGTGATGAACACCGTCGCCTTGGACTGCGCTGCCGTCTCCAGCACGCGATAGACCGCCTGCATGGCGGGCGCGCCGCCGACGAAGCCCTGGAAGGCGGCGCGCGGCCGCGCGGCGGTCAGGTCGCGCACCTCCCGCTTCAGCGCCGCGCGCTCGATCGCGTTGGCCAGCGTCACCGCCAGCCGCTCCGCCGCGAAGGGCTTCACCAGGAAGTCGGAGGCGCCGGCGCGCATTGCCTCCACCGCGGTCGCCACGCTGCCATGCGCCGTCATCACCACCACGGCGACATCCGCGCTCTCCCGCCGGATCTCGCGCAGCACCGACATGCCGTCGCCATCCGGCAGGCGGAGGTCGAGCAGCACCGCATCCGGCCGCGTGTCGCGCGCCAGCTTCAGCGCCTCCTCCGCGCTGCGGGCATGCTCGGCGGCATAGCCCGCGGCACGCAGGTACTCGGCATAGACCGCCGCCAGCGAGGCGGTGTCCTCCACCAGCAGGACCTGGCCTTTCGCGTCAGCCATGCCCGCGCCTCCGCCAGCCCAGCAGGACGAACAGCGTGCCGAGCAGCAGCGGCACCAGCCAGCCTGGCGCCTCCAGCAGCGGCAGGAAGGCGTCGTTCCACAGATCCGGCGACAGCCGGCGCTGCACGCCGGCTTGCAGCGTGTTGAGGAAGGGCGGATGGATGGCGAAGATCACCGCGCCGAGCGGCGCGCCCGGCCCGAACCAGGCGGCGACCGCGGCGGCCAGCAGCAGCATCGCCAGGCCGAACACCATCATCGGCGCATCATAGGCGCGCCAGGGGGCGCTGGCGACCGTGCCGGCGCACGCCCGGGCGGCCCGTCCCGTCAGGCCCAGAGGCGTTCGCGCTGCAGGTTGGTGTAGAGGTCCGCGACGAACTCGCCATAGCCGTTGAAGATGCGCGTCGGCACACGCTCGTTGGTGCCGATCAGGCGCTCCGTCGCCTGGCTCCAGCGGGGGTGCGGCACGTCCGGGTTCACATTGGCCCAGAAGCCGTATTCGTTGCCCTGCAGCGTCTCCCAGAAGCTCTTCGGCCGCTGGTCGGTCAGCGTGATGCGCGAGAGCGACTTGCCGGACTTGAAGCCGTATTTCCACGGGAACACCACGCGGAACGGCCCGCCATTCTGCGGCGGCAGCGGGCGGCCGTAGAGCCCGACCGGCATGAAGGTCAGCTCGTTCGCCGCCTCCTCGATCGTGCAGCCCTCGATATGCGGCCAGGGGTACCA
Organism: Falsiroseomonas oryzae; assembly: GCF_027856955.1. GTDB lineage: Bacteria > Pseudomonadota > Alphaproteobacteria > Acetobacterales > Acetobacteraceae > Falsiroseomonas > Falsiroseomonas oryzae. The sequence goes on from NZ_JAPSMD010000313.1 coordinate 1,950, forward strand.
GGTCTGGCGCAGGCCGGTCATGTGCGGCGGCACCTGCGCCGTCTCGAGGCGGACATACTTCGCGGAGCCGAGCGGCTTCACGATGTCGAGCAGCTTCGAGAGCTGGAAGCCGGTCCAGGGCACGGTCATAGCCCAGGCCTCCACGCAGCGCAGGCGATAGACGCGCTCCTCCAGGCCGATGCGGCGGATCAGGTCGTCCACGCCGAACTCGCCCGGCGCCTCGACCATGCCGTCCACCCGGATGGTCCAGGGCCGCACGGGCATGCGCAGCGCGGTGGGCCAGATGTCCTTGTTGCTGCCGAATTCGTAGAAGTTGTTGAAGGTGATCGCGTCGCGCTCCGGGCTCACCGCGCGGCCGGGCTGGTAGCGAGGGTTGCGCATCGCCTCCGGCAGGTCCGGCAGGTCGCCGGGGTTGCGCGCCCAGGGATCGCTCGGCGAGCCCGAGCGGCCGCCGAACAGCCACTGCGCCTGCGCCTCGGCCGAGAGCATGGCACCGGCTCCGGCCGCCGCCATCAGGGCGCGGCGGTTCAGCACCAGGTGCCGGGGGGTGGCCTCGCGCTCCGGGATCTCCCAGCCGCGCCTGCGATGGAAATGCATGTCCGTCTCCGCTCCAGCGGGCCTGTCGAAGCTAAGGTCGCCCGCCCGGCCGCCGCGTCAAGGCAAAGGACGCGGCAGCAGGGCGGCCGGTGGCATGTCCGGGCGCGTCGTCACCCGGAAGGTGCGGTAGCGCTCCGCCTCGATCCCCCGCCGGCTGCGCAGCAGCGGACCCTCGGCGCGCCCGCCCGGCTCGGCCCCGGGCCAGAAGGGCACGTCGTGGCGTCGTTCGCTCTGGACCAGCAGGCCGGTTACGCCCATCGCCGGCCGCGGCAGGTCGAACAGCGCCCAGCGCGGATCGAGCGCGACCACCGTCACGCCCGCCGGCAGCCGCAGCGCGAGCTGTGCGGCCAGCCCGTATTCCTCCGCCGCGACGAAGGCCGCGCCGGTTCGTGCGCGCTCCGCCTCCACCGCCGCAGCGAAGGCGTCCCAGCCGCCGAGCCGTGCCAGGGTCGGGTCCTGCCGCCGCGGCAGCGGCAGGGGCGCGAAGGCGGATTGCACATAGACCGCCAGCGTCATCGCCGCTCCGACCGCCACCGCCGGCCGCCGCCAGCCATCCAGCCGCCGCGGCGCGCAGGCTGCGGCCGCGATGCAGGCCGCGGGGTAGAGGATGGCGGGCCAGTTGCCCTGCACCCGGCTGCCGGTCGCCTGCCACAGGAACAGCGCGGCGCCGGGCAGCACCAGCGCGGCCAGCAGCGCCGGCGCGGCCTCTCCCCGCCGCGCCCAGGCCATCGTCGCCACGCCCATGCCGGCGACGCAGAGCACGAAGACCAGCGGCGTCGCCGCGCCGAGTTGCGCCCCCAGCAGCTCACTCAGGTAGCGCAGCGTCACGCCCGGCGCATCGCTGCCCGCGCGGCCGCCCTGCTTCGCGAAGGACGCCCAGCCATGTGTGGCGTTCCACACCACCACCGGCGCGAAGGTGAGCATCGCCAGCACGCCGCCGCCATAGAGCCGCCAGTCCCGCCACCAGCGCCAGGCCGGCCGGCTGAACACCAGCCAGGCGACCACACCGGCGCCCAGCAGCACGGCCGTGTATTTCGAGGCCAGCGCGCAGCCCGCCAGCAGCCCGACGGCCAGCCACCACCGCCCGTCGCCCGTCGCATGCAGCCGCGCCAACGCCCACACCGCGGCGGTCCAGAACACCAGCAGCGGCAGGTCCGGCGTCGCCACGATGCTGCCGATGCCGACCAGCGTCGTCGCGTTGAACAGCGCCGCGGCCCAGACACCGGGGCGCCGCGCAGGGAACAGGTCGTCCGCCGCGCGCGCCAGCAGCACGCTCGCCACCGCGATCGCCAGCGGCCCCACCAGCCGGATCCCGAACGCGCCCTCCCCCGCCAGCAGCGTGCCGGCCCGGATGAACAGCGCGATCATCGGCGGGTGGTCGAGGTAGCCGGCCTGCAGCGTGCGCGACCACACCCAGTAGTACGCCTCGTCCGGCGCCAGCGGCACGAAGGCCGCGACGGCCAGCCGCAGCGCCGTGACCGCGAGCAGCGCTGCCAGCCAGGGGTTCATGCGCGCCGTATAGCCGCCGGCCGGCGTCAGGTCAGCGGGCGCGCCAGACCAGGGTGGAGGAGACGGCGTAGTTCCAGACCACGGTGATCAGCGCCCCCGCCGCGCCGGCCAGGCCCCAATCCGCCGCGCCGTCGCGCACCAGCAGACCGGCCACGCCGACATTGGCCGCCGCGCCGATGCCGCAGACCAGGTAGAACACCGCCAGGCCCCGCCACAGCGCCGGCCCGCGCAGCCGCGCATCGCGATAGGTGATGCGGTTGTTCAGGACGAAGTTGCCCGTCATCGCGACGAAGGTCGCCGCCCATTGCGCCGCATCGAAGCCGAGGCCGAGCCCGATCAGCGCCGCGAGGGTGGCCATGTGCACCAGCACGCCGAAAGCGCCCACCGCGGCGAAGGCGACGAAGCGAAGCGGCACCAGGCCGCGCGTCGCCTTGTCGATCAGCAGGCCCGCGAACTCCAGCAGCACCGTCGCGTCCAGCTTGGAGGCGCCGTGTTCCCGTGCGCGGAAGGCATAGGGCACCTCGGCCACCTGCGGCCGGCGCGGCAGCGTCAGCAGGATGTCGAGCAGGATCTTGAAGCCGCGCCCGGTCAGGCGCGGCGCGATCTCCTCCACCAGGTCGCGCTTCAGCAGGAAGAAGCCGCTCATCGGGTCGGCCACCGGCACCGGCAGCATGGCCTGCGCCATGCGCGTCCCGGCATCCGAGAGCGCGCCGCGCGCCGCCGAGAACCCCTCCGTCGCGCTGCCGCCGTCCACGTGGCGGGACCCGATGGCGATGTCGGCGCCGCGTTCCACCGCGGCCAGCATGGCGGGCAGGATCGCCTCGTCATGCTGCAGGTCGCCATCCATCACCGCGACGAAGGGCGCCGAGACAGAGAGCATCCCCTCGATGCAGGCCGAGGCGAGCCCGCGCCGCCCGACGCGCCGGATGCAGCGGATGCGCGGGTCCCGCGCGGCGATGGCGCGCACCGCCGCGGCGGTGCCGTCCGGGCTGTCGTCATCGACGAAGACGGCTTCCCAGGCGAGGTCGGCCAGCGCGACGTCCAGCCGCTCCACCAGCGGCACGACATTCGCCGCTTCGCGGAACACCGGGATGATGACGGCGAGGCGGGCCGGAAGGGCAGGTGCGACGAGATCGCTCACGCGTGAGGCTTAGCCCGGCGGCATGGCGGAGGGAACGCCCGGGCCGGGCGCACGGCCTTGCCAAGCTGTAATGAATCCCGACACCGCGCCAGCCGTGCCGACGGCCCGCTGCCGATCAGCCCCGCAGGGGCGCGGGTCAGGCGTGTCGGCGCGCCCGCTTCGCCGCGGCCAGACCGAACAGGCCGAGTCCAAGAAGCGCGAGGCTCGCGGGCTCCGGCACGTCCACGACGTAGCGCATGTTGTCCATGAAATAGGCATCGCGGACCACGCCGTTGCGCACCACGCGCACGGCGTCGAAGGGCACGGTGCTCGTGAAGCCGTAGAACCCGGTATCGGGCTGCGGCGCGACGGCCACCGTCATCACATCGGTCCAGCTTCCGCCGATCCGCGCCTGGAGGCGGTTGCCCGGCGCGTCGCTCGTGCCGTTCAGCAGCGTGTTGTCGAACTCCGCACCCCAGGCCGACAGTTGACGGCTGAAGATGAACTGGTCACCCCCGCCCGCGGCATTCTGCGGCGCGCCGCGCCACTGCGTGCCGGTGACGCCGACGGTGACGCCGGTATCCGTGTAGGCAGCCTGCGCGGTGAAGATGAAGGTCGGCGCGAAATTGAAAACCACCGACGGCGCGGCGGTCAGCACGGCCGGCGCGACCGTGAACGGCACCGTCACCTCGCCCGACACGGCGGCGTCGAAGAGCGCGCCGTTGGTGAACAGGGTGAAGGCGGCCCGCGCGTCGTTCGCGACCGTCAGGCCCGCCACGGCCGTTGCTGCAAGAAGGAAACGCTTCACGACAAGGCCCCCGCCAAATGCTCCCGGCTCCGCTGCCGGGGCAGCGACGCGCGGAAGGAGTCGATCCAATAGGACGCGCCGGACTTGCCCGGTCGTACCTGTCTCAAAACGCTATGCAATCTACGTGCCATGAACCTAGTCCATGTGATTGCAGCGACTTGGCGTCCACCACCGTGTCGGCCGCTTCGGAACTGTAAGGAATTCCGACGGCACTCCAGCATCGGCAACGCCGGATTGCCCATGTGAACGCCCTGCCCGATGCTGCCCTCACCACTGCGCGGGGGGATTGGGCGATGGCCGAAAGTGTCGTCATCGGGCGCCGCTTCACGCTGGTCGCCGGCGGCTTGGCCTTGGCCGGGCGTGCGCTCGCGCAGGACTGGCCGGCGCGGCCGATCCGCGCCGTGGTCGGCTTCGCGCCCGGCGGTGGCGTGGACCTCGCCGCGCGCCTCGTCGCGCGCGGCATGGCCGAGGC
>NZ_JAPSMD010000314.1 GCF_027856955.1 Falsiroseomonas oryzae
CCGCGCGTCCCAGGGGGCGGCGCCCGGCCCGGCCCGGGGTGCGCGCCCGCGCCGCCGGCCCTTGCCCGCCCGTGCGCCAAGGGTTAAGCGCCGCCCGACGCACCGCCGGAGAGCCCACATGGCCGCCATCGCCGACATCATCGCCCGCGAGGTCCTCGACAGCCGCGGCAACCCGACCGTGGAGGCCGAGGTGGTGCTGGACACCGGCGCGCGGGCCAGCGCCATCGTCCCCTCCGGCGCCTCCACCGGTGCGCACGAGGCGGTGGAACTGCGCGACGGCGACAAGGCCCGCTACGGCGGGAAAGGCGTGCTGAAGGCCTGCGCCAATGTCGAGGGTGAGATCTTCGACGCCATCGGCGGGATGGACCCGACCGAGCAGGTGAAGATCGACGAGACCATGCTCGAGCTCGACGGCACGCCCAACAAGGCGCGCCTCGGCGCCAATGCGATGCTGGCGGTGTCTCTGGCGGTGGCCAAGGCGGCCGCGGCCGATCTCGGCATGCCGCTGTATCGCTATGTCGGCGGCGTCTTCGCGCGCACCCTGCCCGTGCCGATGATGAACATCATCAATGGCGGCAAGCACGCGGACAACCCGATCGACATCCAGGAATTCATGATCATGCCGGTCGCCGCCGGCACCGTGGCGGATGCCGTGCGCATCGGGTCCGAGGTCTTCGCCCAACTCAAGAAGGCGCTGCACGATGCTGGGCACAACACCAATGTCGGCGACGAGGGCGGCTTCGCGCCGAACATCGGCTCTGCCGACGAGGCGCTCTCCTTCATCGCGCGCGCCTGCGAGAAGGCGGGGCACCGGATGGGCGAGGACATCGTGCTGGCGCTGGACTGCGCCTCCACCGAGTTCTTCCACGATGGCGCCTACCGGATGGAAGGCGAGGGGAAGACGCTCGATTCCGCGGGGATGGTGGAGTACCTCGCCGCGCTCTGCGCCAAGTGGCCGATCGTCTCCATCGAGGATGGCTGCGCGGAGGATGACTGGGCCGGCTGGAAGCTGCTGACCGACCGGCTGGGCGGCACGGTGAACCTGGTGGGCGACGACCTCTTCGTGACCAACACCGAGCGCCTGCGGCGGGGGATCGAGAGCGGCACCGGCAATGCCATCCTGGTGAAGGTCAACCAGATCGGCACCCTGACCGAGACGCTGGAGGCGGTGGAGACCGCGCATCGCGCCGGCTACCGTGCCGTGATGAGCCACCGCTCCGGCGAGACGGAGGACGCAACCATCGCCGACCTGGCCGTCGCCACCAATTGCGGGCAGATCAAGACCGGCTCGCTCAGCCGCTCCGACCGGACGGCGAAGTACAACCAGCTGATCCGCATCGAGCAGCAGCTGGGCCCGGCGGCGCGCTACGGCGGGCGCGCGGCGGTGCGGCGCTGATCCGCCTGCGATCCGGTTTGACGGGCGGCGCCCGGCGTCTCTAGGCTTGGCGCCACCGGCGGCTTCCGCCGCCGGCCCCGGACCGGAGCACCCCGATGCAGTTCGCCACCCGCAAGGTGCAGGATGTCCTGGTGATCGAGCTGTCGGGCCGGCTCGACTCGCACACCGCGGGCGATGTAGGCGACCGCATCGACGCCATCGGCACAGGGGCGGAAACGCGTTGCGTGCTGAACCTGGGCGGGCTCGATTATGTCAGCAGCGCGGGGCTGCGGGTGATTCTGCGGCTGTCGCGCCTGCTGAAGTCGCATGGCGGCGAGCTGAAGATCAGTAATGCGCGCGACATGGTCGCCGCGGTGCTGGAGACGGCCGGATTCGACAGCCTGCTGCGGATGCACGCGACCGAGCAGGAGGCGGTGGACGCCTTTGCCGCCGCCTGACGGCTGAATCTCGTAGGCAATAGCCGCTTTCCGCTGGACAGCCCGCGCGCTTCCTGATTCTGTGCGCAACATGCGCAGCCGGCGAGGTAGCCCGGCTGCCGACGGGCTGGGGGGCTCGGGACTTTGGGGGACGAGTTCGAAACTTCCGAGCGGAGCGGGGTGCTCGCCTGGATCGGCCGCCGCCTGCGCGCCGCGGCGCTGCCGGTGCTGTTCATCGCCTGCTGCGGCTATTTCGTCTGGCATGCGGTGCATGGCGAGCGCGGATTGATCGCGCGCGACCAGCGCGTGCAGCAGATCGCCGAGGCGACGGCCGAGCGCGAACGGGTGCAGGCGGATCTGGCCGCGATGGAGCGGCGGGTGAACGGGCTGCGCGGCGAGTTGCTGGACCGCGACCAGCTGGACGAGCGCGCGCGGCAGTTGCTCAACATGGTCGGCCGCGACGAGATCGTGGTGCCCTACGGGCCGGAGCGCCGGCTCTTCTGATCGCCGTCACCCGGGCTCCACCGGCACCAGCGCATCGCGCTGCTCCAGCAGCTGCCGCACGAAGGCCTGGTTGAGCGCATGCTGCGGCCGGCGTGCCGTGACATGCGCCGGCAGTGGTGCACCGGGCAGCGCCAGATCCCCGAGCAGGTCGAGCGCGCGGTGTCGCACCGGCTCCGCGGACAGCCGTGCTCCGCCCAGGATCCCGCGGCGAAGCAGCGACACGGTGTTGGACAGCCGCGCGCCACGGAGCAAGGGGCGTGACGAGGCCAGCGGGAGGAGCGCCGCCGGCAGCGCCCAGCGGAGGCGCCCGAAGCTGCGCGCGGCGCCAGCGCCGCCACGAAGGCGTCGCCGCTCGGTACGCCGGCCCAGCGCAGCTCACCCCAGCCGGCCAGGTCCATCGAGACATCGAAGGAGAGGGACGGCGCGGAACCCGCGCGGATGAAGCGACCCTCGGCGGCCAGTTCCACCGGCCGCGGCAGCGCCAGGGCATGACGCGGCGCGGGGCTCTCCGCGATGCCGGCGGCGATCAGCCGGCACCAGGGCAGGGCGCTGCCGTCGAGGAACGGCACGTCCGGCGCACCTTCGAGTTCCGCCACCGCATCGTCCACGCCGAGCGCGGGCAGCAGGTGTCCCGGCGTGCGCAGCAGTGCCTCTCCGTCGTCGCGTTCGGGCACGGCGAGCGCGCTGCAGAAGGGCGGCGTGCGGGCCTTGGCGGAGAGTGCCGTCACTTCCCGCCCCGGCGCACCGGGCGCGGCGTGCCAGCGGAAGCGGCTGCCGCTGCCCGGCGGGGCTGGGTGCAGGACCAGGCGCGTCCCGTGGCCGATGTTCAGGCCGATGCCCTCCGCCGGCGCGGCAGGCGCCCGCAGCGTGGCGCGGCGCAGCGTATCGCGCGGCGGCACCGCAGTTGAAGGCAGGGCCATCCGGCACCCCTGGCGGACGGCGACGCTGGCAGCGTGGGGTTGGGCGAACCGAAGGGCGTTCGGGGCGTCAGCGGAGACGGGGTTGGCCTCCGACGTTGGACTCCACAGCGCGCCATGCAGGCGGTGCAGAACCGAAATGTCACTTAACCAATATCGAGTTAAATCCTCTATTGCATTGCACAACAAGGGCTTTTCGCTGCAACGGCAAACTTGCACCGCTCGGGCAGGCCGCGTAGATGCGGCCTGCTGAGCTCGCCAAGGAAGGATGACGGCATGGCCGAAGCTGCCACCCGCAAGCCGCGCGGCAAGGGTGCCGCGGCGCCCGCGATGGGGCGCGACCAGCTGCTCCGCGCGTATCGCGACATGCTGCTGATCCGCCGCTTCGAGGAGAAGGCCGGGCAGCTCTATGGCATGGGTCTGATCGGCGGCTTCTGCCACCTCTACATCGGCCAGGAGGCCGTGGTGGTCGGCCTGCAGCTCTGCCTGAAGGACGGCGACCAGGTCATCACCTCTTACCGCGACCACGGGCACATGCTGGCCACCGGCATGGAGGCGCGCGGCGTGATGGCGGAGCTGACCGGGCGCATCGGCGGCTACTCCAAGGGCAAGGGCGGTTCGATGCACATGTTCAGCCGGGAGAAGGGCTTCTTCGGCGGGCATGGCATCGTCGGCGCCCAGGTGGCGCTGGGCGCCGGGTTGGGCTTCGCCAACTGGTACCGCCAGAACGACAACGTCTCGGTGACCTATTTCGGCGAGGGCGCGTCGAACCAGGGCCAGGTCTACGAGAGCTTCAACCTGGCGGCGCTGATGAAGCTGCCCGTTATCTTTGTCATCGAGAACAACAAATACGCGATGGGCACCAGCCTGGACCGCGCCAGCGCGTCGAAGGACCTGTCGAAGAATGGCGCGCCCTGGGGGATACCGGGAGAGCAGGTGAACGGCATGGACGTGACCGCCGTGAAGGAGGCGGGGGAGCGGGCCGTGGCGCACTGCCGCGCCGGCAACGGGCCCTACCTGCTGGAGATGAAGACCTACCGCTATCGCGGCCATTCCATGTCCGACCCGGCCAAGTACCGGACGCGGGAGGAGGTGCAGAAGATGCGCGAGCAGAACGACTGCATCGAGACCGCGCGCAAGCTGCTGATGGACGCCCACGGCGTGACCGAGGCGGAGCTGAAGGTGATCGACGACGAGGTGAAGGCGATCGTGCAGGACAGCGCCGACTTCGCCCAGACCTCGCCCGAGCCCGACGAGAGCGAGCTCTACACGGACATCCTGATCGAGGCGCGCTGACCGATGACCCAGATCCTGATGCCCGCCCTGTCGCCCACCATGACGGAGGGCAAGCTCGCCCGCTGGCTCAAGAAGGAAGGCGACGCCATCAAGGCCGGTGACGTGATCGCCGAAATCGAGACCGACAAGGCGACGATGGAAGTGGAAGCCGTGGACGAGGGCACGCTGACCCGCATCCTGGTGCCGGAAGGCACCGACGCGGTCTCCGTCAACACGCCGATCGCGGAGCTGAACGGCGGTGCGGGCGCGTCGGAGAAGGCCCCCGCCCAGCGCGAGGCGGCCGCCCCGCTGCCGAAGGGCGAGGACCACGGCGCCGTCGCTGCTCGTGGCCAGGACAAGAAGGAAGGCGCGGCCAGCGTCCCTGCCCAGCCGGCCGCGGCCGCGCCGGAGAAGGACTGGGGCCCGACCCGGACGATGACGGTGCGCGAGGCGCTGCGCGACGCGATGGCCGCCGAGATGCGCCGCGACCCCGACGTGTTCCTGATGGGCGAGGAGGTCGCGCAGTACCAGGGCGCCTACAAGATCAGCCAGGGCCTGCTGGAGGAGTTCGGCCCGCGCCGGGTGATCGATACCCCGATCACCGAGCACGGCTTCACCGGCATGGCGGTCGGCGCGGCCTTCACCGGCCTGAAGCCGATCGTCGAGTTCATGACCTTCAACTTCTCGATGCAGGCGATCGACCACATCATCAACAGCGCGGCCAAGACGCTCTACATGAGCGGCGGCCAGCTGGGCTGCCCCATCGTCTTCCGCGGCCCGAACGGCGCCGCCGCGCGTGTCGCCGCGCAGCACAGTCAGGAATACGCCTCCTGGTACGCGCATGTCCCGGGGCTGAAGGTGATCGCGCCCTGGTCGGCGGCGGATGCGAAGGGCCTGCTGCGCGCCGCGATCCGCGACCCGAACCCGGTGATCTTCCTGGAGAACGAGATCCTCTACGGGCAGTCCTTCGAGGTGCCGGTGGACGAGGACTTCATCCTGCCGATCGGCAAGGCGAAGGTGGAGCGCGCGGGGACGGACGTGACCATCGTCTCCTTCTCCATCATGGTCGGGCTGGCGATGCAGGCGGCCGAGGCGTTGGCCGGCATGGGGATCAGCGCGGAGGTGGTGAACCTGCGCACCATCCGCCCGCTGGACATCGAGACGGTGGCCCGCAGCGTGAAGAAGACCAACCGCCTGGTGATCGTGGAGGAGGGCTGGCCCTTCGCCGGCATCAGCGCCGAGGTCGCGATGCAGGTGCTGGAGCACGCCTTCGACGACCTGGACGCCCCGCCGGTGCGCGTCTGCGGCGAGGACGTGCCGATGCCCTACGCCGCCAACCTCGAGAAGCTGGCGCTGCCGCGGCTCGAGCAGGTGGTGGATGCCGCCAAGCGCGTGACCTATCGCTGAGGGAGCCGGACCGATGGCGACGAACATCCTGATGCCGGCCCTCTCGCCCACCATGACGGAGGGCACGCTGGCGCGCTGGCTCAAGAAGGAAGGCGAGCAGGTCAAGGCCGGCGACATCATCGCCGAGATCGAGACCGACAAGGCGACGATGGAAGTCGAGGCCGTGGACGAGGGCGTGCTCGGCAAGATCCTGGTGCCCGACGGCACGGCCAACGTGAAGGTGAACGACGTGATCGCCGTGCTGGTGGAAGCCGGCGAATCCGCCGATGCCGCGCCCGCCGCGGCGGCGCCGAAGACCGAGCCTGCGCCCACCACGCCGGGCGCCGCGAAGGGCTTCGACCCGCAGCCCGACCCGCCGCGCGCGAACGGCGCGGACCGCGTCATCGCCTCGCCGCTGGCGAAGCGCATGGCCCAGCAGGTCGGCATCGACCTGGCCAGGCTGGCGGGCAGCGGCCCGAACGGGCGGATCGTGAAGGCGGATGTCGAGGCGGCCCTGGCCAAGGGGCCGGCGCCGAAGGCC
>NZ_JAPSMD010000315.1 GCF_027856955.1 Falsiroseomonas oryzae
CCGCACCGCGCCGCCAGGAGCCAGGCCGCATGAGCCCGGCCGGACGCCGCGCGATTCTGGCGGGCGCCGCCGGCCTGCTTGCCGCCCCGGCCCTGGCGCAGGCCACGCCGCTCCGCATCGTCGTGCCCTCCGCCCCCGGCGGCCCGGCCGACGTGGTGGCGCGGATGCTGGCGGAGACGCTACGCCTCGGCCGGCCCGTGGTGGTGGAGAACCGCACCGGTGCGGGGCTGGTGGCAGGGACGGAAGTGGTCGCGCGCGCCGCGCCGGACGGCAACACGCTGCTGGTCACCACCATCGGGCATGCGGTGAACCCCGCGATGGGCCGCCTGCCCTACGACACCGAGCGCGACTTCGCGCCGGTCGCGCATCTCGCCAACACGGCGCTGGTGCTGCTGGTGAACAACGGCTTCCCCGCGACCGACCTGCCCGGCTTCCTGGCCGCGCTGCGCGCGCGGCCGGGCGGCTACGCCTATGGCTCGGCGGGCAACGGCACGGCGATCCACATCGCCGTCGAACTGCTGAAGCATCAGGCCGGCGTGCAGGCGCTGCACGTGCCCTATCGCGGCACGGCGCCCGCCATGGCCGACCTGATCGCCGGGCACATCCAGTTCATGATGGACGTGGTCGTCACCGGCGCCCCGCATGTCCAGCGCGGCTCGGTGCGCGCCATCGCGGTGACCACGCGCGACCGCGCCGCCCTGCTGCCGGAGGTGCCGACCTTCGCCGAGCAGGGCATGCCGGAGTTCGAGGCCTATACCTGGAACGTCCTGCTGGCCCCGGCGCAGACGCCGGCGCCCGTCATCGCGCAGCTCAACGCCGCGGTGAACGACGCGCTCCGCGCGCCGGAGCTGTCGGGCCGCATGCGGGCGCTCGGCTACGATCCGGTGCTGGGCTCGACCCCCGAGGGCACCGGCCGATTCATGGCGGCGGAGGCCGCCAAATGGGGCGGCATCGTGCGGGCGGCGGGCATACGGGCTGCGGATTGACGGGTGGCCCGGCGGGGACGGTTGCCCCGCCGGGCGTCCCGCTGCTCCGGGTCCAGGGTGTTGTGCCCCGGGCCGGGCGGGGGCGAGGCCGCGCCGCCCGTCCGCTTTCCTGTCTGGCCATGGCGGCACGCCCCGGCCATATCGGCGCCGTGCCTGACCTCTCCACGCCTGCCGGCCGCCGCGGCGCCTGGCTCAACAGCCTGCTCGTGGACCACGCTTTGCTGCGCCTGTCCTGGCGCAACTGGGGGGTGGTGGAGCCCGGCCGGCTCTACCGCTCGAACCATCCGCTGCCCTGGCAGCTGGCGCAGGCGAAGCGCCGGCACGGGCTGCGCAGCGTGATCAACCTGCGCGGCCACCGGCAGCAATGCGGCTCCGACGCGCTGGGCCGGGCGCGCGCCGGCGAACTCGGGCTGATCCACGCCGACGCCCCCTTCGAGAGCCGCGGCGCGCCCCACAAGGACCGGATCCTGCGCCTGGCCGGCCTGTTCGCCGAGCTGCCGGAGCCGCTGCTCATCCACTGCAAGTCCGGCGCCGACCGCACCGGGCTGGTCGCCGGCATCTGGCTGCTGCTGCAGGGCCGCCCGGTGGCCGCTGCGCTGGACCAGCTGCACTGGCGCTTCGGCCATGTCTCGGCCAGCCGCACCGGCATCCTGGACGCCTTCTTCCTGGAATACGGTGCCTTCCAGGCGCGGCACGGCGCCAAGCCCTTCCTGGACTGGCTGCGCGAGGACTACGACGAGGGCGCGCTGCGCGCGCGCTTCCGCAGCAAGGCCTGGGCCGACCGGCTGGTGGACGGGGTGCTGCGGCGCGAATGAGCGGCGCGGCCGACTACGACAGCCTGGTGCAGGCGCATGAGGCGACGCGCGACGGCATCCCCTTCCTGCACCTCCGCCGCCCCGGCGAGGCAGCGCAGGCGCTGCTGGTCACGCTCGCCACCCACAACAACGGACATCGCTACGCCAGCCTTGAGTCGGCGAACCGCCTGGCCGCCTTCGACCTGCTCTGCCTGCGGGACCCGGATAACAGCTTCTACCTGCAGGATGACGGCGGCGCACGGTTCGACGGCGTGGTCGCCGCGGCGCTGGACGGCTACGATCCGGCGCGCGTGGTGTTCTTCGGCTCCTCCATGGCGGGCTATGCCGCGCTGCGCTGGGCGCTGCGCCACGACGCCAACGCCGTGGTCAGCAACCCGCAGGTGAACCTCGACGAGTCCGCGCGCCTGGCGTGGCCCGAGCTGCGGCGGAACATCCTGCACATCCCGCGCCGCGAGAACCTGGACGACCTGGAACACGGCGCCCGGCGCTGCGCCATCACCTGCCTGCACGGGCGCCACCCCATGGACCTCGAGAACATGCGGCGCCTCGCCACGCTGTGCCTGCGCACGCCCGGGATCAGCCTGACGCTGGAGCACCGGCCCGAGGAGCGGCACGCCTACCTGATCGCGGGCTTCGCGCATTTCCGCCAGCTGGTGCAGGACACGCTGCGCATCCGCCAGCGCCTGCCGCTGCCGCAGGCGCCGCGATAGCCGGGCCGCGACAGCGCGGCCCGGCGCCCCTCAGCGGAGCGGCAGCGCGTAGATCAGCCCGCCATTGGTCCAGAGCTGGTTCGGCCCACGCGGCAGGTTCACCGCGGTCTGCGGGCCGAAATGCCGGTCGTACAGCTCGCCGTAGTTGCCGATCGCGCGCACCGCGTTGAACGCCCAGGCCGGGTCCAGCTTCAGCGACTGGCCGAGCTCCGGCGTCACACCCAGCAGCCGGCGCGTGTTGGGGTTCACGCTGGTCCGCCGCATCTCCTCGGCATTGGCGCGGTTCACACCCTGCTCCTCGGCCTCGATCACGGCATAGGTGTACCAGCGCACCAGGTCGAACCACTCGTCGTCGCCGCGGCGGAGATAGGCGCCGTAGGGCTCCTTCGAGAAACGCTCCGGCAGGATCGTCCATTCCGCCGGCCGCGGCATGGAGGAGCGCACGCCCGCGAGCTGCGAGGCATCGGTGCCGAAGGCATCGCAGCGCCCGGCCTGCAACGCGTCGCTGGCCTGGTCGGTGCGCTCGTACAGCACGGGACGGAAGGGCACGTTGATGCTGCGGAAGTAGTCCGCCGTCACCTGCTCGTTCGTGGTGCCCTGGATCAGGCAGATGGTGGCGTCGCGCAGCTCCGCCACGCGCTGCACGCCGAGATTGGCACGCACCATGAAGCCGTGCCCGTCGTAGAAATAGGTCACCGCATGGCGCAGGCCGAGCGTGGTGTCGCGCAGCATGGTCTGGGTGGAGGTGCGGAACAGCACGTCGATCTCGCCCGACCCCAGCGCGGTGAAGCGCGTGGAGGACGACAGGGGAACGAAGCGGACGCGGCCGGGATCGTTGAAGATCGCGGCCGCCAGCCCGCGGCAGAGATCCACATCCATGCCCTGCCAGGTGCCGCGGCTGTCGGGCAGCGCGAAGCCGGCGACGCCGGTGTGGATGCCGCAGACCAGCTGGCCGCGCGCGCGGATCGCATCGAGCGTCGGGCCGGCCTCGGCCGGCGCGGCGTGGAAGATGGCGGCGCATGCGGCGACGGCCGCGGCCGCGAGGCCTCGTCCCCAGGACATGATGCTGTTTCCCTGTTTGCAGTGCGCCGATGCTCCCGCGCGGGGGCGCGGCGAGTCAACCTCGCGATCACCCCGCGGCGAAGCGCTCCAGCTCCGCCACGCCGCCCTGCACCAGCAGAGGCACCGCCGCCGCGATGCGCTCCAGCGGCCAGTCCCACCAGCCCAGCGCGACCAGCCGCGCCGCCTCCGCCTCGTCGAAGCGCCGCCGCACCACCCGCGCGGGATTGCCTGCGACCACCGCATAGTCGGGCACGTCCTGCGTCACCACCGCGCGCGCCGCCACCACGGCGCCGTGGCCGATGCGCACCCCCGGCATCACCAGCGCCTCCATCCCGATCCAGACATCATGTCCCACCACCGTGTCGCCCATGCGGGGGAAGGGGTAGGCGTCGAGATCGAGCGCCGCGGCGAAGGCGCCGCCCAGGATCGCGAAGGGGAAGGTGGAGACGCCGGACATGGCGTGCATCGCATCCGGCATGACGAAGCGCGCGCCGGTCGCGATCGCGCAGAAGCTGCCGATCTCCAGCCGCGCGCCACTGATCCCGAAGTTGTACAGCACGTTGCGCGCCAGGAAATCCGTCGCGTGCTCCGGGTCGTCATAGTAGCTGAAGCGCCCCGCCGAGACGTTGGTCACCTGGTCCTGCGCGGCGATCAGCGGCCGCAGCTGCACCAACCGCGGTGCATCCGGGATCGGGTGCAGGATGTCGGGATCGGGCAGGGTCATGGCGCGAAGGCCTGGGTCCGCACCAGCCGCGCATAGAGCCCGTCCCGCGCCACCAGCTCGGCATGGGTGCCCTGCTCCACCGCGCGGCCGGCCTCCATCGCGATGATCAGGTCGGCGTCCCGCACCGTGGAGAGGCGATGCGCGATGACGAGCGTGGTGCGGCCGGCGCGCAGCCGCGCGATGGCTTCCTGCACCAGCGCCTCGTTCTCCGCGTCCAGCGCGCTCGTCGCCTCGTCCAGCAGCAGCACGCGCGGGTTGCGCAGGAGCGCGCGGGCCAGTGCGACGCGCTGCCGCTGCCCGCCCGACAGCCGCGACCCGCCGGTGCCGAGGACCGTACCGTAGCCCTCCGGCAGCGCGGCCAGGAAATCGTGCGCCGCCGCCGCGCGCGCCGCCGCCTCGACCTCGTCCCGCGATGCGCCGGGGCGGCCGCAGGCGATGTTGGCAAAGGCGGTGTCGTCGAAGATCACCGCATCCTGCCCGACATAGGCGATGGCATCGCGCAGCGAGGCGAGCGTCACGCCGCGCAGTTCCGCCCCGTCCAGCGTGATGCGCCCCGCCGTCGCGTCATACAGCCGCGGAACCAGCGCCAGCGCAGTGGACTTCCCCGCGCCGGAGGGCCCGACCAGCGCCACGGTCCGCCCGGGCTCCGCGACGAAGGACAGGCCGGCCAGCGCCGCATCCGGCACGCCCTCGTAGGTGAAGCCGACCTCCTCGAACACCACGCGCCCGCGGCCTTCCGGCAGGGGGCGGGCATCCGGCGCGTCGGCGATGCGCGGCGCCTCGTCCACCGTCGCGAAGACCCGCGACAGGCCGGCCAGGCCCTCCTGCAGCGCGGCGTTGAGCGAGCCGAGCGAGCGCACCGGCCGCGCGGCGATCAGCAGCGCCGCGACGAAGCCGGTGAAGTCGCCGATCGTGCCCAGCCCCTCGGAGACGCGCCAGCCGACGAAGCCCAGCACGCCCGCCACCGCCAGCCCGCCCAGCGCCTCCAGCACGGGATCGACGCGGGCGCGGGTGCGGGCGATGGCGTAGGTGCTCTCCCGCAGGCGGGCGAAGGCGGCCTCGGCGCGGGCCTGCTCGGCCGCTTCCAACCGATAGGCGCGCACCACGCGGGCGGCGCCGAAGCTCTCCGCCAGCATCGCCGCCGTCTCGCCCACGCGGTCCTGCATGCCGGCCGAGGCGCGGCGCACGCGCTTGCCGATCGCCAGAATCGGCCAGACCGCCACGGGGTAGAGCAGCCCCGCCAGCAGCGCCATCTTCCAGTCCATCCACAGCATCGAGCCGACCAGGCCGATGACGGTGAACACGTCCGCCACGCCGTTCAGCGACTTCGACAGAGCCTCCCGGATCAGCCCGGCATCGGTGGTGAAGCGCGCCGCGTGGCGGGCCGGCGCCTCGCGCGCCACCTGCGCCAGGTCGGCGCGGCTCAGCGCGGCGAACAGCCGGCGCTGCAGACCCTCGATCACCCGCAGCACCACGGATTGCGTCGCCACCGCCTGGCCGAACTGCGCGATCGCCTTGCCGGAGGTGACGGCGATGATGATGGGCGGCAGCAGCCAGACCACGCTGGGGTCGCCGGCAGTGAAGCGGTTGAAGGCCTGCTGGATGATGATGGGGTAGAGCGCGGTGGTGCCCGCCACCAGCAGGGTGCAGACCACTGCCAGCGCCAGCCAGCGCGGATGGTGGCGGACATGCTCCCGCCACAGCCGCCGGACGAGCGGGAGGGAGGCGGCGTCGAAGGCAGGGCGGGCCATGCCCGTCTCATAGGCCCTCCCCCGCCGGCGCGGGAGGGTTGGGGCGGGCCTTCGCAGTGTCGCTTGCCTTCTGCGCCCGGATCGGTTAGTTCTTGTTTTGTTCCGACAACCCGGCGTGCCTGTCAGGTGGCGGCCGGGGACTGCGGGGCGGCGGGCCCGTCCGCCGCCCCGGCTTCTTCCAGCCGGCGCCGCGCCTCGGTCAGGCACGCCTCACGGTCCGCCGCAGCACCACCGTCCAGCCACCAGCGCCGCAGCGCCGCCAGCAGCGTGCCAACCGCCGGCCCCGGCGGCAGCCCGAGCGCCAGCAGATCGCGCCCCAGCAACGGGAAGGCCGGCACCTCCGCCCGC
>NZ_JAPSMD010000316.1 GCF_027856955.1 Falsiroseomonas oryzae
ATCGGCTCGGCGCGGGCACGTTGCCCGTCCGCACCGAACAGCACGCCGCCGCGCAGCGCCACGCGGCAGGGGCTGTTGCGCAGCGGCGCGTGCCCGGCTGCCGCGATGCCGTCGAGCAGGCAGCCCTGCAGATCCACCACCAGCCGCGGCCGCTCATCCGCCGCGTCGCGCACGGCACGCAGCAGGCCGGGCCCGGACCCCGTGTGCACGGCGATGTCGCCCGGCCGCAGGAAGGCCTGTGCCGGGCCATCCGGCAGGGTGACGCGCAGCGGCGGCAGCGGCAGCGGATCGAAATGCGCGACACCGCCGCGCACCTGGCAGTCGAGCCGCGTCGCCTCCCCCAGGAAGCCGGCAACGAAGGGCGTGGCGGGATCGCGCAGCAGCGCCTCTGCCGTGTCGCACTGCACGATGCGTCCGCGCTCCATCACCGCGACGCGGTCGGCCATCTCCATCGCCTCCTCCTGGTCGTGGGTGACCAGGATGGTGGAGATGCCCAGCCGCTCGTGCAGCCCGCGCACCCAGCGCCGGACATCCTTGCGCACCAGCGCGTCCAGCGCGCCGAATGGCTCGTCGAGCAGCAGCAGCCGCGGCTCGATGGCCAGCGCGCGGGCCAGCGCCACGCGCTGGCGCTGCCCGCCCGAGACCTGGTCGGGGTAGCGCCGCTCCAGCTCCGGGATCTGCACCAGCGCCAGCAATTCCCGCACGCGGCGCGCGATCTCCGCCGCGGGCGGGCGGCGCTTGCGGACCTTCAGGCCGAAGGCGACGTTGTCGAACACCGTCATGTGACGGAACAGGGCGTAGTGCTGGAACACCACGCCGATCCGCCGTTCGCGCGCCGGCACGCCGGTCATGTCCTCGCCCTCGATGCGGACGCTGCCGGCATCGCTGCCTTCGAGCCCGGCGAGGATGCGCAGCAGCGTCGTCTTGCCCGAGCCGGAGGGGCCGAGCAGCGCGACGAACTCGCCGCGCGCGATGTCGAGCGAGACGCCTTCCAGCGCCGCGGTGGCGCCGAAGCGGCGGACGACGTCGCGGATCTGGACGCTCATGCGGCACCTCCGGCCCGGCGGCCTGCGGCGCGTTCCAGCAGCGTCTTGGCGGCGAGGGTGACGAGGCCGAGCAGCGCCAGCAGCGCGGCGACGGCGAAGGCACCGGCGAACTGGTACTCGTTGTAGAGGATCTCGACATGCAGCGGCATGGTGTTGGTCTCCCCGCGGATGTGGCCCGACACGACGGACACCGCGCCGAACTCGCCCATGGCGCGGGCATTGCAGAGCAGCACGCCGGCCAGCAGCGCCCATTTCACGTTGGGCAGCGTCACGCGCAGGAAGGTCTGCAGGCCGGAGGCGCCGAGGGTGGCGGCCGCTTCCTCCTCCTCCCGCCCCTGTTCCTGCATCAGCGGCATGACCGTGCGCGCCACGAAGGGGAAGGTGACGAAGACGGTGGCGAGGACCAGGCCGGGCAGCGCGAAGATCACCTGGATGTCGCGCGCCTGCAGCCAGGGCCCGAGCCAGCCCTGCGCGCCGAAGATCAGCACGAAGACCAGGCCCGCGATGACCGGCGAGACGCTGAAGGGCAGCTCGATCAGCGTCACCAGCAGCCGCTTGCCCGGGAACTCGCATTTCGCGACCGCCCAGGCCGCGGCGACGCCGCCCACGAGGTTCACCGGCACGGTGATCGCGGCGACGGCCAGGGTCAGGCGGATGGCGGCCAGGCTGTCCTCCTCGAGGATCGCCGCGAGGGCGACCGGCAGGCCGCGGCGCAGCGCCTCCACGAAGACGGCGGCCAGCGGCAGCGCCAGCAGCACGACGGCGACGAGGATGGCCGCGCCCGCCAGCAACGCGTTGGCCCAGGGCGCGTCGGCATGGGCCGGGCGGAACCGCGCGCTCATCGGCGCCCCCGGCGGAGCGTCCGCTGCAGCAGGTTCAGCCCGAGAAGGATCGCGAAGGACAGCAGCAGCATGGCGAGCCCGACCGACGCCGCGCCGGCATAGTCGAACTGCTCCAGCCGGATCACGATCAGCAGCGGCGCGATCTCGGTCTGCATCGGCATGTTGCCGGCGATGAAGATGACGCTGCCGTATTCGCCGACCGCGCGCGCGAAGGCCAGGCCGAAGCCGGTCAGGAGCGCCGGCGCCAGCGCGGGCAGCACCACGCGGCCCAGCGTCTGCGGACGGGTCGCGCCGAGCGTCGCCGCCGCCTCCTCCGCATCGCGGCCCATGTCGCGCAGCACGGGCTCGACCGTGCGCACGATGAAGGGCAGGCCGACGAAGACCAGCGCCACGACGATGCCGGCCTGGGCATAGGCGACCTGCCAGCCGAAGACTGCCATGAGCGGCGCGCCGAGCCAGCCATTCGGCGCGAACAGCGCGGTCAGCGCAATGCCGGCGACCGCGGTGGGCAGCGCGAAGGGCAGGTCGATGGCGCCGTCCAGCACGCGGCGCCCCGGGAAGTCCAGCCGGACGATCGTCCAGGCCAGCAGCAGGCCGAGCGGCAGGTTGACGAGCGAGGCGACCAGTGCCGCGCCGAAGGACACGGCGAGCGCCGCGAGCACGCGCGGCTCGGCCAGCGACTGCGCCACGCCCGCGACGCCGAGTTCCCACGGCTTGATCGCCAGCGCCGCCAGGGGAACGACCACGATCAGCCCGACCCAGGCGAGCGTCACCCCGAGCGTCAGCCCGAGCCCGGGGACCGGCGCGACGCGCGATGGCCGTGCCCAGGCGAGCGTCGCGCTCATCGTGATGCGATCCCTGCTCTCATCGCGCGGTGATCCGGTCGAAGACGCCGCCGTCGTTGAAGTGGGTGCGCTGCGCCTCGGCCCAGCCGCCGAACACCTCGTCCACGGTGATCAGGTCCATGCGCGGGAAGCGCGCGGCGTTGGCGGCCAGCAGCGCCGCGTCGCGCGGGCGGTAGAAGTGCTTCGCGGCCAGGGCCTGGCCTTCCGGCTCGTAGAGGCCGCGCAGATAGGCCTCCGCCGCCGCGCGCGTGCCGCGCCGGTCCACATTGCCGTCCACCACCGCGACGGAGGGCTCGGCGAGGATCGAGAAGGACGGGTAGACGATCTCGAGGCCCGCGTCCCTGAACTCCTCCAGCGCCAGATGCGCCTCGTTCTCCCAGGACAGGAAGACGTCGCCCTGGCCGCGCTGGGCGAAGGTGGTCAGCGAGCCGCGCGCGCCCGTGTCCAGCACCGGCACCTGGCGGAACAGCTGGCGCGTCGCGGCCTCGGCGGTGGCGGCGCTGCCGCCGGGCTGGCGCAGCGCCCAGCCCCAGAAGGCGAGGTAATTCCACCGCGCGCCGCCCGAGGTCTTCGGGTTCGGCGTGATGATTCGGACATCGGGCTTCAGCAGGTCGCCCCAGTCGCGGATCGCCTTCGGATTGCCGCGGCGAACGAGGAAGACGATCGTGCTGGTGTAGGGCGCGCTGTTGTACGGCAGGCGCGTCATCCAGTCCCGCGCGATCAGGCCGCGCTCGGCGATGGCGTCGATGTCGTAGGCGAGCGCGAGGGTGACCACGTCGGCCTGCAGCCCGTCGATGACGGAGCGTGCCTGGCGGCCCGACCCGCCATGCGAGGTGTTCACCCGCAGCGTCTGTCCGGACTGCGCGCGCCAGCGCGCGGCGAAGAGCTGGTTGTACTCGCGATACAGCTCGCGCGTCGGATCGTAGGAGACGTTGAGCAGCGTGCCGGGCTGCTGCGCCATGGCGGGCGTCGCGACGGCCCCGGCAAGGGTTGCGAGAAGGGCGCGCCGGGTCGGCGCGATACCGCGGTACGGCATCGGTCTGGACTCCGAGATGGACAGGAGGCGGAGGGAGCTGGCGGGGTCAGCCGCCGCGCTGGGGGAGCCAGCCGGGGCCGTAGGCACCCCCGGGACAGGGCGCTTCGTGCCGCGCGGCGATGCGCTCCAGCGTGCCGGCCATGTCTCGCAGGGCGGCGGCGGCCTCGCGCAGCTCGGCGGCGCCGCGGGCGCCGCCCATCAGCGACAGCAGGGAGGCGACGGCGCCGGCCGCCTCCAGGGGAGAACCAACTCGGCGGGTCGGGTCGGTGGTGGTCACCACAGGGGCCTCCGTCGGGTCATCGCGCCAGATCGATCCGGCACCGATAAACCCTATCGAGTCTGTGGGGATTACGTCAACGCATTTCTGCCATGATGTCGGCTGCTGGCTCCGTGCCGGCGGAGGCGGCGAATTGCGCCAGGCTCGTGCCGTCCAGGATCTGCGCCATCGCGTCCCGGACCTCGCGCATCAGCCGGCGGATCGCGCAGCTCGGCGGATCGGCGCAGTCCGTGCAGGGGCGGTAAGCGGTGAGGCTGGCGCAGGGGATCGGCGCGAGCGGGCCGTCGAGGGCGCGGATCAGGTCTCCGATCGCGATGCGCTCGGCCGGCCGGGCCAGCGCGTAGCCGCCTGCCTTCCCGCGCCGGCTGGTGAGGAAGCCGTGGCGCTTCAGATCCAGCAGGATGGCTTCCAGGAACTTCGGCGGGATGTGCCCGCCTTGCGCCAGGTCGGGGATGGAGATCGTGCCGCCTGGCGGGCAGTTCGCCGCGAGCAGCGCCATGGCGCGCAGGCCGTATTTCGCTCGCTGGGTGAGCATGATGGTTCCGCTGGGCCCGTGCTGGCTGGCAGAAAAACTCTATCGGATAGATCGGATTTAGGAAGCCCTTGCGCCGGCAAGGACGCGCCGGCCGCGGATCAATCGGCGAAGCGCCCGACCGGCACGCCGGCGATGCCGGGATCGAGGGCGAGCAGCGTGCCGTCGCGCGGCGTGGCGCGGCCATCCGCCGGGCGCAGGCTGGTCACGAACAGCGTGCGCAGCCCGGGGCCGCCGAAGCACGGCATGGTGGGCGCGGCGACCGGCAGCTTGATCACGCGGTCGAGCCGGCCATCCGGCATCCAGCGATTGAGCCGGCCGGCGGAGACGCCGGCGCTCCAGTAGCCGCCCTCGGCGTCCATCGCGGCGCCATCCGGCCGGCCGGTCGCCGCGTCGGGCCGCGCCACCTCGCGGCGATCCGTGGCCGCGCCGGTCGCGGGATCGTAGCGCCAGGTCCAGATGACGGAGGCCCGGCTGTCGGAATGCCAGAGCGTCCGCCCGTCCGGGCTCCAGGCCAGGCCGTTCGATACGATCAGCCCGTCGGCCAGCAGGGCGCAGTCCCGCGCGCCGGGATCGAGGCGCCACAGCGCGCCGGTGGCCGCCTTCTCCGGCCGGTCGTCCATGGAGCCCACAAGGAAGCGGCCCTCCGGCGAGACCTTGCCGTCGTTCAGCCGGTTCGCCGGCCGGTCGCGTTCCGGCGCGGCGAGGAGGTCGAGCGTGCCGTCGGTTGGGTCGAAGCGGTGGATGCCGCTCCTCAGGGCCAGCAGCACTGCGCCGGACCGGCAGAGGCCGAGGGAGCCGACCGGCTCCGCCAGCGGCCAGGTCTCGGTCGCGCCGGTCGCGGGGTCGGTGCGGTGCAGGGCGGGCGCGCGGATGTCCACCCACCACAGCCGCCCGGTCGCTTCGTCCCAGACCGGGCTTTCGCCGACCAGGGCGCGAGGTGCGGCGTCGAGGATGCGAATCGGCGCGACGGTCACGCCCGCATCTTGCATTTCATAAAATCGAATGTCTAGGATGCGCGATGGCCAGCCCCCGACGCCTCGATGCCGCCTCGCTCTCCACCCCCGCCTATGCGCGGCTGCGCGCGCGGCTGCGCGACGAGATCCTCTCCGGCGCCTGGCCCGCCGGGGAGCACCGCACCCTCTCGCAGCTCGCCGGCGCGCACGGCGTCTCCATCAGCCCGGTGCGCGAGGCGCTGCTCGGCCTGGAGGGCGAGGGGCTGGTGCAGATCCGCCAGCACCGCGGCGCCGTCGTCCCGGTGCTGGACGCCAGGCTGTTCGCCGACCTCTACGACCTGCGCGGGGCGCTGCAGTCCGTGCTGGCGCGCCGCGCCGCGGAACGCGCGACGCCCGAGCAGCTCGCCGACATGGCCCGCCACGAAGCCGCCTATGCCGAGGCGGCCGCGTGCGGCGACGCCGCTGCGGCGCTCGAGGCCAACGAGGCGTTCCACGACGCGATCGAGGCCGCCGCCGACAACCCGCAGGCCACCGCGATCTACAAGGCCCGCAGCGCCTTCGTGAACGCGGTGCGCCTGCGGCTCGGCTTCGGGGCGCAGCGGATGGGCCAGGCGGCGGCGCAGCACCGCGCGATCCTCGCCGCCATCGCCGCCCGCGACGCCGAGGCGGCATCCGCTGCGGCCTTCGCGCATGCCATGGCCGCGAAGGCCGACCTCCTGGCGCAGCTCTGAGCCGCGCCGGGCCGCTGCAGGATCGCATGAGGAGGACGGCTCCATGACCACGCTCACCCGCCGCCGCGCGCTGGCCCTGATGGCGGCGGCGACGGCAGCCCGGTCCGCCCGCGCGCAGGGGGCCT
>NZ_JAPSMD010000317.1 GCF_027856955.1 Falsiroseomonas oryzae
CCGCGGCGGCCGCGGCCCCGCCTGCTGCGCCGCCCGCAGCCTGCTGCTGGCGCTGCCGCGCCCAGCGGGCCTGGTCGGCGTGGCGCCGCAGCGCGTTGTTGTAGTAGGTGCCGCTGAGCGAGCCCTGCGGGTTGTTGTAGGTCGTGCCGCCCGGTCCGTTCGGCAGCCAGTACTGTGTCATCTGCGCCGAAGCCGGCGCGGCGGCGAGCAGGGCGGCAAGCCCGATGGCGATGTGGCGCATGGCGGTTCCCTCCTCCTGTGGAACGCGCACAGCCTGGGCCGGCGGCATGTCGCCCGGATGTCGCCGCGGGTTTCGCGCGCCGTAGCTTACGCCCGCGGCACGAGGTCAGCGCACCTGCAGGTCGGTCAGCGCGCAGGTGTCCACGCGCCGGCGCTCCTGCGCCTGGCCGTCCATGAAGACGACGCGGATGTCGTTCAGGCACTGCCCGGCCGGCAGCGGCACCACCAGCCGCTCCCCGGGGCGCAACACGTCGCGGCCCAGCCGGTCCTCGCCCCAGACGCTGTCCGCCGCCGAGGAGACGTAGATCTCGCGCACGATGCGGTCGCCGGTGTTGTTCAGCCGGAAGGACGGGTCGGCGCCGCGCGCGGCGGCGCGCTGCGACGTGGCGCCCTGCTGGAACTGCCGCTGCAGCAGGTGCTCGTTCATGGTGCCGAGCAGCGAGCCTTGAGGGTTGTTGTACGTGGTCCCGCCCGGCCCGTTCGGCAGCCAGTACTGCTGCGCGCCGGCCGGCGCGGCGAGCAGGAGCGAGGCGAGGGCGAGCGTGGTGCGGCGCATGGCGATCTCTCCGAGAGGGCTGGCGCAGCCTGCCGCCGTGCCATGTCACGCCGATGTCGCCGCGTGTTTCGCCGGCTGTAGCTTACGCGCGCGGCACGAGCCTGTGTCAGCCGCAGTTGTGGAAACCCCCACCCTCGATCGGCGCCGGCATGAGGATGCCGAGCACACGGAACTCGCCGCCCAGCGGTTCGATGACCAGCGCCGCGCCCTCGGGGAAGGCGCGGCCGCCGACGGCCTGCCCGGCGACCATGATCGCCGGCGTGCGATGCCCCACCAGGACGCGGTTGGTGCCGCGCGGCACCGCCTCGGCGAAGAGGCGCCGATGCTCGGCCAGCACCCAGTCCAGCCGCGGGCCGGAGAAGTCGTCCGCCAGCAGGCTGTCGGTGACCACGACGTTCGCCGCGCCGAAGGCGTGTTCCGCCGTGTCGCGCGCGCGATAGACCGGCCCGGCCAGCACCGGCAGCGCGACGGGGATGCCGAGATCGCGCAGGCGCTGCCCGATCCGCCGCGACTGCGCGATGCCGGCCGGCGAGATGTTGCGCTGCCCGGCGCGGTCGCCGACGCGGAAGCTCGAATCGCAGGGCTCGCCGCGCGTGTCCGCGTGGCGGAAGAACAGCACCATGCCGCCGGCGCGCAGCCGGGCCACCAGCGCGGCACCTTGCAGGTGCTCGGCGGGCACGGGGACGAAGCGATCCTGTGCGGCGGCGGGCGTGACCAGGAACGGGATGGCGAGAAGCGTGCGTCGCAGCATGCCCGGGCAGATCGGTGCGAGTCCGGTCCGGCTCAACCCCCGAGGATCGCCTCGACCACCTCCTGCACCTCCAGCGCCTCGCGCAGCGTCGCTAGGTCCTGCGGCTGGCCGCGCGTCAGCGCCGCCACCTTGTCGAGCTGCCCCTTCAGCACCAGCGGCCGCATCCGCTCGTTCGGCAGCGCGTCCGGCGCGGCGTGCCAGCCGATGTCCACGGCCAGCTTCTCGGCAAAGGACCAGTCGCGCAGCCGCACCTGGCCGCCTTCGCTTTCCAGCCGCCATTCGTTGTGATCGTCGGCCTGCGTCGTGCCGACGCCGCCCGTCACTTCCACCGGCACGCCGCCGGCCGACAGCGTCGCGCGGATCGCCGTCTCGCTGCCGTCGCCGGGCGGGAAGGTCGCGTCGCGGGACACCACCGAGATCGGGCCGAGCTGGCGGCGCGTCAGGAACAGGAAGTGCGACAGAACTTCCCGCGTGAAGCCGCCTTCCGCCCGCTTCGCCAGCCAGCCCGCCGCGCCCTGCTGCCAGCCGCGCGGCCAGGTGGCGAAGGCCAGGTGGATGGACAGCGCCCGCGGCGCGCCCATCGTGCGCCTCCAGGCCGAGAGCTGCGCCACGGCGGGGGAGGAGGCCATCGGGAAGTTCACGGCCGCCCGCGCGCCCTGCGCCTCCGCCGCCGCCACGAAGCGGCGCGCCTCGGCAAGATCGGCGGCCAGCGGCTTCTCCAGGAAGGCGGCCTTGCCGGCGGCGAAGGCGGCTTCCGCATGGGCGATGTGGGATGAGGGCGGGGAGGCGACGTAGAGCACGTCGCTGGCCGCCACGACCTCCGCCGCCGAGCCCAGCATCGGCAGCGCCGGTGCGATCTCCGCCAGCCGTGCCGCAGCGGAAGGCGAGGGGTCCCACACCGCGACCGGGCGCAGCACCGCCGGGTCGTGGTGCAGCGCGGCGCGCAGCAGCCGCTCCCCCATGATGCCGAAGCCGACGATGCCGAGCGCGACCGCCATGGAGACCTCCACTGGAACGCGGGCGGTCTAGCCTGCCACGCCGCCGCGCGCACCCCGCCAGGCCAGCACCAGCACCGAGATGACGGCCAGAAGTCCGCAGGCCGCCAGGAAGGGCAGGGTCCAGCTGCCCGTGACCGTCACCGCGAAGGCGAAGGCGGTCGGGGCGCTGAGATAGCCCAGGAAGCACAGCATGATCGCGCCGGAGGACGCCTCCGCCACGCGGTCCGGCGGGGAGACCCGCGCCACCTCGGCCAGGAAGATCCCGTTCCAGGACGCCGCCGTGAAACCGGAGAGGAAGGCCAGCAGCAGCATCAGCGCCCAGGGCGCGCCGGGCCCGGCCAGCACCCAGAGCGCCGAGAGCCCGGCCGCGAGCATCCCGTGCACCGCCAGGCTGCGCGTCGCATCCCCCAGCCTGTCCGCGCCCCAGCCCAGCAGCAGGCGCCCGATCACACCGGCCAGTTGCATCGTCGCGAAGACCGTGCCGGCGGCGGTCAGCGTGGCGTCATGCGCCTCGACCAGCCAGGTGACGGTGAAGTTGAACAGGCTGCCCTGCAGCGCCGCGAAGGCGAAGGCCTGCAGGCACAGCGGCGGAAGCACCGGGCTGATGCGCAGTGTCGCGACCGGCGCAGCCAGGCGGCGCAGGGTGAAGGCCTCGCGCAGCGGGAAGCGCGGGTTGCGCTCGGCATCCAATGCGCCGCGCAGCGGCTGCAGCGCCAGCGCGGCCAGGACGGCCACCGCGATGCCGACCCACATTGCCGCCTGCCACCCCCAGGCCGCGGCGACCGGGGCGGCGATGATGCCGGCCAGCGCCCCCCCCGCCGGTGCGCCGGCCTGCTTGACCGAGAAGATCAGCACGCGATGCCGCGGCGGCGCCGTCGCCTGCAGGATGCGGCTGCCGGCCGGCCCGGTCGGGCCGTAGCCGATGCCGAGCATCAGCGCCGCCACCGGCAGCAGCCAGATCTGGCCAGCCGCGGCCAGCGCAAGCGCCGCCGCGCCGGTCAGCACGCCCGCCTGCAGCAGCCGCGCCGGCCCGAAGGCAGCGACCAGGGGCGTGCCGAAGGCCAGGAACAGGATCGCGCCGAAGGTGTTGAGCGAGGCGAAGTTGCCGACCGTCTGCGGTGGCACGCCGAGTTCCGCCGTCATGATCGGCGCCACCACCGGCACGATCTGGCTGAGGGAGGAGCCGACCGTCTGGATCAGCAGCGTGGCGAAAAGGGCGGCAATCCAGGATCTGCGCATGGACGCAGCAGCCTGCTTCCCGCCGCAGCGTCCGTCCAGATCAGCGGCGGAACTTCAGGCTCAGCCCCTGCCGGGCCCAGCGCGCCTCGATCACGTCCATGTCGAAGGTGCCGGAGGGCCGCGCCTTGCTGGGCTGGTCCTTCAGGTAGGGCGCGCGTTCCCGCAGCCAGACCTCATACAGCCGGCGCAACTCGTCGAGCGGCTGGTCGTGGTCGTCCACCCGCAGCGAGAGGTCGGGGAAGTCCTCCGTGGTGGTCACGACCATCGCCGCGGATTGCCGCCCGCGCCGGTCGCCTCCGGCCGCGTCGCCCGCGTCCAGCGCCAGCAGCAGGCGTTCGGGCAGCGGCAGCTCGGCATGGGTGACGAAGGCGGCGTAGGTGTCGGCCAGCACCGCGGGACCCGCCAGCATGTTCCCGGCGAAGGAGACGCCGGGCGAGGTGATCTCGCCGCACCACTCCACGCAGTTGCCGCCGGTATAGGCCGCGGTGCGGCCGTGCCGGTCCACCGCATGGACCTGCCGCAGCCCGCGGCCGTCGTCGCCGGCCAGCGCGCCCTCGATCGCCGCCGCCGGCGACAGGCCGCGCGCCATGCCGTCCAGCACGGCGGGCCCGAGGTAGCGGTTGGTCATCGACTGCGTCGAGACCGCACCCACGCCCGAGCGCACGAAGGGGCAGGACGCACCGACCGCGAAGGCACAGGTCGTCACCGCGACGGCGAAGGCGCCGGTGGTAGGGTCATGCGCGACGATGGACCACGTCATCCAGGAATCCACTTCTCGCGGCGTTCCAGACTACATCCGCACCACCGGTTGCGCGCAAGCCGGTGGCGCATCATTTTCAATCGAAATCTCGATCGGGAGGACATGTCGGATGGGTCATTCGTTGCGTCGTCGTTCTTTGTTGGCGAGTCTCGCGGCGCCCGCCCTCCTGCCGGCCGGCGCTTTCGGCCAGGTCGCCTGGCCCGACCGCCCGATCCGTCTGGTTGTGCCCTTCGGCGCGGGCGGCGCCATCGACACCCTGTCCCGCACCGTGGCGCAGCGCTTTCCGGAGGTGACCGGCGGGCAGACCCTGGTGGTGGAGAACCGTGCCGGCGCCGGGGGCACCATCGCCGGCCTCGCGGTGGCGCGGGAACGACCGGATGGCAGCGTGCTGATGATGGCGGATATCGGCGCCAATGCCATCGGCAAGGAGTTGAACCCGTCTCTGGCCTACGACCCGCCCACCGCCTTCACGCCGATCATCCACCTGGTCAGCCTGCCGGCCGTGCTGATGGCGCATCCCTCCGTGACCGCACGCGGCATCCGCGAGGTGATCGAACAGGCGAAGGCGCGGCCGGACGGCTTCACCTATTCCTCGGCGGGCAACGGCAATGGCAGCCACCTCTTCATGGCGCTTTTCCTGAAGGAGGCCGGCATCCGCATGGTGCACGTGCCCTACCGCTCGGGCGCGGAGATGGTGACGGCGCTGGTGCGCGGCGATGCGCAGTTCGGCTTCCCCACCGTCTCCTCCGGCATCGGACAGATCCGGGCGGGCAATGCGAAGGCGCTGGGCATCGGCACCAGCGCGGGCACGCCGCTGCTGCCCGACACCCCGCCGGTCTCCTCCGTGCTGCCGGGCTTCGAATGCGCGGTCTGGCACGGCATCGTCGCGCCGGCCGGCATGGACCCCGCGCTGGTGCGCCGCATCAACGAGGTCTTCGCCCGCATCGCCGCCATGCCGGAGGTGCAGCAGCGCATCTTCGAGACGCAGGCCGGCGTGGTGGTGGGCGGCAGCCCCGAGCAGTTCGCCGACCACATACGCCGCGAGGTCGCGCGCTGGACGCCGATCATCCGCGAGGGCGGGATCCGCAGCGAATAGCGGCCTGCGCCGGAAGGCGCGGGAGGGCGTTCAGCCCTTCCGCGCCATCATGCAGATCGCCAGCGCCTGGTCCGGTCCGCAGCGTCGTCCGAGCACGCGCGCGGCCTCCACGAATTCCGGGTCCTCCTCCAGTGGACCGAGCGCGCCGCCCGCGCCCGGCATCGCCCAGCCGAGCGAGAGGAAGATCCCGTCCATCCGCGTGGGCGCCAGCCCCGCCGCGCGCAGCATCCCCGCCAGTTCCTGCACCGAGACCCCGCCCACCGGCACCGGCAGCGCCAGGCGGCGTAGCGCGCGCAACGGCAGGCTGTCCTTGTTGGTGGCGGTCACCATCAGCCGCCCGCCGCGCGCCAGCACCCGCGCGGCCTCTGCCAGCGCCGCCGCCGGATCGGCCAGCCCGTCGAGCACGTCCAGCATCAGGGCCGCGTCGAAGCTGGCCTCGGCGAAGCCGAGACGCGCGGCGTCCATGCGCGCGAAGCCGAAGCCCGGCACCGCGGCATGGCGCGCCCGCGCCCGCGCCAGCGCATCGGCGGCGATGTCGATGCCCACCACCTGCTGCGCCCCGGTCAGCAGCGGCGCGAGCCGCCCGCCGCCGCAGCCGATGTCGAGCACCGCCAGCCCCTCGCCCGTGCCGAGGTAGTCCACCACCAGGCGGTCCAGCTCCTCCTGGAAGGCGCGCTCGCGCGCCGCGCCGGGAATGCCGCCGGGCGCCAGCCAGGGGCGGGGCGGCGTCTCGCCTGGTTCGCGCTGCG